>JAGANU010000012.1 GCA_017624085.1 Coprococcus sp. | reverse complement strand
TTATTTCTACCTCCAAATTAATATCACGTCTTTCTATTCGTGTGTCATGCTGACACTCGGATAATTCCTGCAAATCAGTATGGATACTACTCCTCTACTGCAACATCCTCTTCCTCAGCTACCTCATCTGCAACCTCAGCATCAACACCCTGCTGTGCCTCGATAACAGCGTCAGCCATCTTGGAAACAATAAGCTTAACAGCTCTGATAGCATCGTCGTTACCTGGAATTACATAATCAAGCTCTTCCGGATCACAGTTTGTATCAGCAATACCTACAAGCTTAATGCCAAGTGAATGTGCCTCCTGGATACAAATCTTCTCCTTCTTAGGATCTACGACAAAGATCATGTCAGGAATCTTCTTCATGTTCTTTATACCGCCAAGGTTCTTCTCAAGCTTCTCCATCTCCTTCTTGATCTGGATAACCTCCTTCTTTGGAAGAACATCAAATGTTCCATCGGCCTCCATCTCCTCGTACTTCTTAAGAGTAGCGATTCTTGTCTGGATAGTCTTGAAGTTTGTAAGCATACCACCAAGCCATCTCTCGTTAACATAGAACATACCACAACGCTCAGCCTCGCTCTTGATTGAGTCCTGTGCCTGCTTCTTTGTACCAACAAAAAGAATCGTTCCACCGTTAGCAACGCAATCGCCGATTGCATTGTAAGCATCGTCAACCATGCCTACTGACTTCTGAAGATCGATGATATAGATGCCATTACGCTCTGTGTAGATGTATGGCTTCATCTTAGGATTCCATCTTCTTGTCTGGTGTCCGAAATGTACACCTGCTTCTAATAACTGCTTCATTGAAATAACGCTCATTTTTTCTACCTCCATGGTTCATTCTTCTGCCGGTATCAACTCTTTGGACCACCCGAGCTTAAGGCACCACGCCAACTATCAACCAGCATGTATATTTGTCTGCGCACTCACGCACTCGACATTGTAGCATAAAAAAAAAGTGCATTCAAGCACTTTTTTTTACTATTTTTCTCATTTTTTTGATGTATTTCATCAATTCCCTGAGAAATACATTTTCTATTTTGACTTGAGAGCTCTAACAACGTATGAAACGCTGACAATAACAAAAAGTAAATATCCCATGCCAAGATCTCCCCAGAACGAGCCTACCTCATCAACGCTCGCCAAAAGGTCAAACATTCCTCTGTAATAATCAAAGAATGTTCCGCCAAGGTAATCCTTCAGTTCAAGATAAAGCTCAAGACTTACGGATATTCTTCCTGCTACATAAAGCATAAGAATCGACATTACAACACAGGTAATAATACCCTTTACGTCCAGTCCCTTTCCAAGCTTCTCATAACCGGCAAAAGAGCATACTATCATAACAGCACCGGCTATTCCTGCGATGTAGCCGAGATGATATATTCCTACCCACAAAGCAACACCGATGAGAGAACCGAGAAATGCGCCTACAAGTCCCGGAATAAAGTTTGATTTTGTCCCTACACTTTTTCCTGATGCACCTGCATAAGAAGGTCCCCCCATAGGCGCAGGCGACTGTCCCATCTGCTGTCCATAGCCTTGCATGCCATAGCCCTGTCCTGCCGTCTGGTCATAGCCCTGCATGCCGGACTGCATGTAGCCCTGTGAGGGCTGCTGTCCATAGTTCTGATAGGTCATATCTCCCTTTGTTTTTTATTGATTGCCCAGAAGTATCCAGACAATTCCTCCATTGCTCTCATTTCCTGTAAATGTGTATGTGCCTGCGACTAAGCTTTTTGAATAACCGGAGCGAAGCAGCCAGTCATAATACTCATCTGCATCTCTAAGTCCAATCTTCTCAAGAAGCTCACATATCTCATAAGCTGTCATACCCTTTACAATGGTAATCTCTCCTCCCCCATTATCATACTTTACATAACCTGACTTTTCCGGCTGTGGGCTGCTTTCCGGCTTTTTTTCTTCCTGCCCGGAAGAAGCATCTGTGCTGTCCTCACCCTCAGTCACCGTACTGTCACCGCCACTATTCTTATCCTCAGTATATCCATTATCCGATGCCGACGGAACTCTCTCTGTGTTATCAGACAGTCCCTCATTCCCGCCGGTAGCAGACTCTGTTGAAGCCTCATTGTCCTGAGACGTTTTATCTGACTTATCGTCCCCGGTCTTGTCTGTTTCTGATATGTCATTTTCAGTCTCAGACTTATCAGCCTTATCCTTGTCAGCATTTTCCCTGCCGTCCTGGGCTGCCGCCTTCAGCTCGTCCTCCTTTTTCACCTTGTCTGCTTTTTTATCAGCTTCTTCCTTTGACTCCTGTTCCTCTGATAACTCCTTATCTGAATCTGCAGATGCTTTGTCTGCATTATCACCTGCGTCCTCCCCTGCATCAGCCTGGCTTGTTATTTCAAGGCTGTTGCTTTTATCTGTAGTTCTTTTACCTGCACCGCCTGCGTTATAGGCAACTGTCATTGTAAGTGCTCCAATAACCAGTCCTAAACCAAGGCCCCTGAAAAAACTTTTTTTATACATTTCTGCCTCCTGTCTGATTACTGTTCACTGTTTTCCTGATCCGCAAGGTTATCTATCATAACCTTTGCCTCTCCCACACCAATTCCAAGCTTGTTCGCAATCTCCATAATGCTGAGTCCCTTTTTATGAAGCTCTGCAACTCTTGACTCTGTGTCAACGCCTTCATCCCAAATGTCAGCTGGTCTGTTTGGCGCTTTTTTCTTCTTTTTCTTTTTTGGTTTGCCTAAATTCTTTTTGGGAGCATCAAGCGTCACGGCTCCATCCCCGAGCTTTTCCGCTGCTTTTTCCGGGTCATATGCTTCAACTACAGTAAATGCACTGTTGTCAGAAAGAGAGGCATTCCCACTTTCTGCTCCATTCTCTTCATTTGGCTCACTTATAACACCTGGAGCTGTAAGGACCTCTGTAGGTGTATCATCCTCTTCATATGCTTCATCCCCGGGACTGTTCTTATCCAAAGCTACCGCTTCCTCATTGTCCACAGCTGTAGCCACATCCTCATCCGGCGCATCATACACCTTTATCTCATCCTGGGACTCATCATAGGAAACAGGCTCCTTTGGTGTTTTATCATCAGGATTGTATGCCTCATAGGCCTCAGCAAGACTTTTATTGATATATTCAATCATCTGCTTCTTTGCTTTTTCTGAAAGCTGACTCTCACATGCCGAAAGCTCAGCCTCCATCTTCTTCTTTGCAACCTCGATGCTTGCCTCATATGCCTTTAGTATGCTGCCAATCTTCTGCTCTGCACTTACATGCATACCGTCGATGTCCTTCTTTGCATCATCCCTGTATCTGTCTATCTCATTTTTGGAGTCTGATATGATCTTATCCATATCTGTCCTTGACTGGTTCTTCGCCTCATCAAAGCTTTTTTGCATGTCGAGGATAACTTCATCACCCTGCTTTTTAAGCTCATCCTTTTTTGCTGCAACAAGGCTGTCACAGTATATGTCAAGCTGCTGCTTAACATCCTCCATTTTCCCTTCTGCTCCTGTCTCTGACTCATTCTTATTTCCATCCGTCATGAAGAAGCTTACAATCACTATAATAATGCCTACTGCTAATGTTACTATTGCTGGTATCATGTTCTGTCTCCTTTTTATGTAATGTCAGGCATTCAAAAGCTCATCGAATACCACATCGTTAAGTACCTTTATGTATGTCCCCTTCATTCCTGATGAACGGGCTTCTATCACACCTGCACTTTCAAATTTTCTTAGTGCATTTACAATAACAGATCTTGTAATTCCGACTCTGTCTGCAACCTTGCTTGCCACAAGAATTCCCTCCTCACCATCAAGCTCTGAGAAAATATGCTTTATTGCCTGCAGCTCGGAAAAGGATAAGGTTCCGATGGCGGACCTTACGATGGCAATCTTTCGGTTTTCCTCCGCATTCTCCTCATTGAGTGCCCTCATCATCTCAAGACCTACAACTGTAGTTCCGTACTCTCCCAGTATAATATCATCAATATCATACTCTGATGACAGCTTGTACAGGAACAGCGTTCCAAGTCTTTCTCCTGCTATGTCTATGGGAAGGAGAAGTCCATGATATTTATCAATATCCTCACCATCAAAGCCCAGTGTCACGAGATTGGCATTCTCCTTTGTGGAAAGCACCAAAAGAAGTCTCTCATTAAGAAGCGGATCGATAAGCCGCCCGACCTTTCCCTCAATAAGCTCATGAATCTCCGGTATATCTTCTCTGTTTTTAAGCCCAAGTATCTTTCCCTTCTTGCTTATTACCATAACATTGGATGCCAGAATATCGCTCAACACATCGCATATGTCGTTGAAAACAACCTTATGTGAGTTATTATTGTGTAATAACTTGTTGATCTTTCGGGTTTTATCCAACAATTGTACACTCATACCCCATCCTCCCGGAAATAATGTAATAAAAAGTATCTTTTGCACGAAATTTTATGACTATTTGAGATTTTACCACAATTATCTACATATAACAACTATTTTTTATGTAAAGTAGACATAATATTGCAAATGCTGTAACCCTTGATTTTCAATGGTTTTAGGACAAATTATATCGTAGTATTTATTTTTTATTTACAATTATCGTATTATGACAACCAGAAGTAAATTTTTTAATTGTCATACAATTGTTTGAATTATATAAAATTGTTTGAATTATATGAAATTGTACAAAAAAACATAAGCATTGGATTTCCTGACCAATAAGACAGAATCCATTTCATCAACTGGGCAAAAGCAAAAGGCTATGAGCAATTCTATCGGTAAATCTTATACATAACCGACATGCTCATAGCCATTTTTATATCAACATGCTATTCATTATTCGTTTTGTTGCAGGTATATCCGCATTCAGGACTTGAGCACACAAGCTTGTTTCCCTTTACGATCATATACTCGCCACAGGATGGACACTTCTCATTGCCTGGCTTTGCCCAGGACATAAAGTCACACTCAGGTGCATTGATACAACCATAGTATCTTCTGCCTTTTTTGGTGGCTTTTATCACCACATCTCCGCCGCACTTAGGACAATTCACATTGATCTTTTCGAAGAAAGGCTTTGTACATCTACATTCCGGGAATCCCGGACATGCAAGGAATTTGCCATGAGGTCCATACTTGATTACCATGTTTCGTCCACACACATCGCACAGCTCATCAGACACCTCATCCTCAATCTTTATCGACTCAAGCTCAGCCTCGGCCTTTTTTACAGCTTCATCAAGATCCGGATAGAAGTTTCTTACAACCACCTTCCAGTCTACCGCTCCCTCTCCTATCTTATCAAGAAGTGATTCCATGTTTGCTGTAAAGTTGACATCAATAATCACGGAAAATGCCTGTTCCATACTCTGGTTAACAGCTTCTCCCAAGGCTGTGACATACAGCTTCTTCTGCTCCTTTGTAATATATCTTCTGGCAATAATAGTTGATATTGTAGGGGCATAGGTGCTTGGTCTTCCAATTCCCAGCTCCTCAAGAGTCTTTACAAGGAGAGCCTCTGTATATCTTGCAGGAGGCTGTGTAAAATGCTGTTTCTCAGAAAGACTGTCAAGTGTAAGCACATCTCCCTCACTCAGGTTATTTATTCCAAAAACGGTATCACCATGGTCATTGTCAAGATTGTACACAGCAAGGTAGCCATCAAATGCTATCTTGGAGGCTGATGTCTGAAATACCGCGTTGTTGCAGCTTACCTTTACATTCTTCACTGAATAAACTGCACCTGCCATCTGGCTGGCAAGAAATCTTGAGTATATGAGCTGATACAATCTGAACTGATCTCTCGTAAGCTGATCCTTTACCATAACCGGCGACAAGGTAACGTCTGTTGGTCTGATTGCTTCATGAGCATCCTGAATCTTCTTATCAGTCTTCATTCTTCCATTTGAATCTCCAATATACTCCGTTCCAAAGTTTTCAGCAATATACTTATCAGCTGCATTTACCGCTTCCTCAGAGATTCTTGTTGAATCTGTTCTAAGATAGGTTATAAGACCTATTGTGCCACGGCCCTTAATGTCCACACCTTCGTAGAGCTGCTGTGCTATTCTCATAGTCTTTGATGTAGCAAAGTTAAGCTTGGAGGAAGCCTCCTGCTGAAGGGTACTTGTAGTAAATGGGAGTGGTGCCTTTTTGTTTCTCTCACTCTCCCTTATTGACTTCACAACGTACTCTCCGCCTTCAAGTGCCTTTGTGATTTCAAGTAGTGCATCCTTGCCTTGGATTTCTTCCTTACTGCTTCCATCACCTGTAAACTTAAAGGTAATAGGTCTCTTAAGCTTTCCTGTCATAAGATTCGCCTCAAGAGTCCAATACTCTGAAGGGATAAAATCATTTATCTCCTTCTCTCTGTCACACACAAGCTTAAGAGCAACAGACTGTACTCTTCCTGCGCTTAAGCCTCTCTTTATCTTTGCCCAGAGCACGGGGCTTATCTTATAGCCAACGAGTCTGTCAAGAACCCTTCTCGCCTGCTGGGCATCAACCAGATTCATGTCGATATCTCTAGCCTGCTTAATTGAGTTCTTAACTGCATTTTTTGTAATTTCATTAAAGGTAATACGCTTATAATCCTTATCCTCAAGCTTTAACGCCTTCACAAGATGATATGAAATAGCCTCTCCCTCACGGTCCGGGTCCGTTGCAAGATATATCTTATCAGCCTTCTTCACAGCCTTTCTAAGTGCAGCAAGAAGCTCACCCTTACCCCTTATAGTGATGTACTTTGGCTCAAAATCATTATCAACATCAATTCCCATCTGACTCTTTGGCAGGTCTCTCACATGACCATTTGAAGCAATCACTTCATAGTTTGACCCCAAAAACTTTTTTATGGTCTTAGCTTTAGCCGGAGACTCTACAATAACAAGATTCTTTGCCATGGTATACTATCCTTTCTATATTATATGCGAATTCAGACCCTTACATAATAGTTCCTCACTATCTGCTTTACCATCTTCTTTCGCTCAAGATCGCATAATATCTGAGCAACTTCAGATACAGGGATTCCCGAATCAAAACATATATCATCAATATGTCGGGATTCCAAACGTACACAACTATACACTTTTTTCTCAGCAGGTGCAAGAGATTTTTTTGTAAAAGTACAAACATCGGCATTTTTTCTGTCCTTTGTATGTCCTGAATATAGTCCGCCGTCTGTACATTGTATTCCAAGATTTTCCAATATATCACTGCTGTCTGTAACGCAAAAGGCTCCATTTTTTATAAGATTATTACAGCCCTTACTTGCCTCATCTGTTGCCCTTCCCGGAACAACATATACATCTCTCCCTTGCTCTAGCGCCTGATCGGCAGTTATCAGTGAGCCGCTTTTTTCTCTTGCCTCAACGACAAGAACTCCATCAGCCATTCCGCTGATTATTCTGTTTCTGTAGGGAAACCTGAAGGGCTCCGGCTTAATACCAAGACCATACTCGGATATTGCAACACCAGCTCCACATAGAAGTTCATGATATATATCATAGTTTTCCCTCGGATAAAGCACGTCTATTCCTGAGCCTAAAACTGCGATTGTCTTTCCACCACCTCTAATGGCGGCTCTATGGGCAGCTCCATCTATCCCAGCCGCCATTCCGCTTATGATGACAACCCCCTGTGACGCAAGCTCCCCGGATAATTTATCAGCCATCGTTCTTCCATACACAGATGCTTTTCTTGCGCCAACCACGGCAATGCTTTTTCCTTCATTTGCAAGAATATTTGTGTCTCCGGCAGCAAACAAAAGCACGGGTGGATCCGGAATATTGTATAAATTTTGAGGATAAAGTTCATGCCCCTGATATATATATGTTATTCCTTTTTTCTCCAACAGTTCTTCGTAACGTTTTACTGCGTCTATATTTCGATTTTCCAGGATATTCCTGGCTGCAGCTTCAGTAAGCTCATCTCGCAGCACATCCTCCGAAGCGTTCCATAGTGCATCTATGCCTCCATAGCGAACTACCACCTTCATCTTTGATGTATGTACCATATTCCCAATCATTCCAAACCAAAGGTACAGGTATTTGTCCTCCATACTACAAACCTCCCTGTCCATCTGTATTTCTATAAAATACAGCTTCCTTCAAGTGCCTGTCTGTTACATCATACGCGCCTTCAAGATCAGCAATAGTCCTGGCTATCTTCATCACCCGAAAGCTTCCCCTTGCAGTCATGTCCAGCTTTGTAAAAACATATTCCATAAATTCCTTTTCATTCTTTCCAAGAGGCACATACTTCTCACACAGTTTTGTATCAAGCTGGGAATTAAACAGTATGTCCTCATCCTTGTATCTCTGTCTTTGTATATTTTGCGCGGCAAATACCTGTTCCCGCATCTCGGCAGAGCTGCAGCCCCTTTGCCCGCCAAACAGCTCCTGATACAACACCTTTCTCACTTCAACATTGATGTCTATTCTGTCCAGAAGTGGCTTGCTTATTCTGGCATTGTAGCTTCGTATCTGCTTCAAACTGCAGCTGCATCTGTTCATGTCAGGGTACTGTCCACACGGGCATGGATTTCTGGCTGCCACAAGCATAAACCTGGCCGGAAATCTGTATATTCCACCAAGCCTGGATATGCCAACCTCCCCATCCTCTAAGGGCTGCCTCATAACCTCAAGCACATTTCTGTTAAACTCCGGAAGTTCATCAAGAAACAGCACACCACCATGAGCGAGGCTTATCTCGCCGGGCCGGGGCATGGCTCCGCCTCCTGAAAGGGCATGAAGAGAGATCGTATGATGAGGCGCCCTGAATGGTCTTTCAGTGATAAGTGGCTGACCTTCCCCAAGCATTCCCGCTACACTGTATATTTTTGTTATCTCTATGCTCTCATTTAGGCTTAGTCTCGGAAGAATAGTCGGAATGCGCCTTGCTATCATTGACTTTCCTGCCCCGGCCGGGCCTGTCATAAGAATATTATGCATGCCCGCGGCAGCAATAAGCACACCTCTCTTTAGAGCTTCATGGCCAAGGACATCTGAAAAATCACAGGACAAGCTATCGTATGCCTTGTCAAAAATCTCATCAACATCTATGTATTCCGGTTCTATTATTGTAATATCATTAAGATAATCAACCAGCTCACAAAGAGATGCAACGGCAATTACGTCCATGCCCCCTATAACAGCTGCCTCACCGGCATTTTCCTTGGGAACTACGCACCTTGAAATACCCTGCTCATAGGCGTGGTGAACTATGGGTAGAACACCATTTACAGGCATTACACTGCCATCAAGACACAGTTCTCCCAAAATGAGAATGTCTTCTATATTGTCTGTGGGAATTATGCCCATTGATGCAAGAATACCTATTGCTATGGGCAGATCGAAGGCGGAGCCTTCCTTTCTGATGTCTGCCGGGGACAAGCTGACTGTTATCCTCCTTGCCGGCAGAGAAAAACCTGAATTTCTGATTGCAGACCTTACCCGTTCACCGGATTCCTTAACACAGGATGACAAATATCCTACCATACTCATGCCGGGAAGACCATCACTGACATCGCACTCTACAGAAATCAACATTCCGCGAACGCCCTGGGTAAGTCCACTAAGTACTTTACTATACATATATAGTGCTCCTTTCTGCCTGTCAAAGCAGCCTCTCCAAGCGAGCACATATCAAGAAAAGAATAACCCCAAATGACATATATGTCAAACGGTGCATGCACCGAATTCACTTTTTTATCATCCGGAGTTATTATTTTATCTTGTTTTTCTTTTTGCATCTAGAAACAGCCTGTCTGAGCCAAACTTCATAAGAATCAATGATACTACCAAATTCACGCTTACACAGATGAGCTGGCAGTGATTAATAAGAAAATCTGAATAGGCAAGCTGTCCCAGCTCTGAGTCAAAGCCCAATGGAAAACCCAGCTGCACCATCATCGTTACAAGTATCCAAAGAACAGGATTTACCACGTAGCAGGTAGTTTGTAACCCATGTAAAAGCTTATACATGGAATCTACCCTCTCATAGGAATACATTATGGATTCTATTACCTGCGTGGCTGCATACAGAAGGATTGTAGTTGCTACAACCGTTATTATTGAGCAAACTGTTGCAGTTGCCGACGTTTTCTTTACACAGGAATAAAACACTCCTATGCTTCCTATATAAACATCCAGGAAAAGAACCATTCCAACATACTTAAGTAGCATACTCCAGGCAAGTCCACCCACAATAAAGGAAACAGCCAGGAACGGGAGCGTTGATACAACATACATAAGTGTCGTAACAACAGCGCAGAGAAGCTTTCCATATACGACAGATGTATTGCTTATCGGTGTAGTGAGCATAATCTCAAGTGTCTGGCGTTCTCTTTCCCCTGATATGGAGGTTGCTGTAAGTATCGGAATAATAAGACATATAATTCCAAGCTCACAGCTGGCAAGTATCGGGAACAGCTGCGCGATATTGTTATAATAAACCTCAAAGGAAGTATCCCTGCTTACAAGGAAAAAAGCAAAGATAATGACAGAAAAAAGGCAGTTCATAAGGGTAATTGCAGTCACCATCTTTGCGTTTCTAGAACTGACCAGCATTTCCTTTTTTACTATGGGATTTAACTTAAGGATTTTTGCCATGGTCATCACCTCCTGTTATTTCAAGGAACATAGACTCCAGATTCTGTTCCTCCCTGTAAAACTGATGTACATGAACACCATTGTCGATAAGACATCTAAGCATTTCTGAATCCTTTTCCCTATCGCCTTTGTAATAGATATATATATCATTCCCTGACATATTTATTCTATCAACGCCAAAACGCTCCTTTACAATAACAGACACCTTGCGTAAGGTCTTTTCCTTATCCATCCCCAACATATATGCCTTTATTTTTATTGGCGACATAGCGCTTTCTCTGGAAATAAAATCCTCAACGCTGCCACAAAACATCATGTTTCCTCTGTCAATAACGCCAATGCTTGTACACATCTCTGAAATCTCCGGCAAAATATGTGAGCTTATGATAATCGTTTTTCCTGACTTACTCAGCCTTTTTATCACATCCCTCATTTCGACCCGGGATCTCGGGTCAAGTCCTGAGTTTGGCTCATCAAGTATCAGCAGCTCCGGATTATGTATGAGGGCTCTTGCCACACACAGTCTCTGCTTCATTCCCCTTGAAAGACAGTCCACATACTCATCCATCTTGTCCGAAAGTCCAACTATTTCAAGGAGCTCCTCTGAGGTGTTCTCTATCTCCGTTCTTGTCATGCCATACATTGAACCATAAAAGAACATATATTCCATAACCTTAAGATTATCATATACTCCAAAGAAATCAGGCACGTAGCCTATCTTTCTTTTTAGCTCCGCAGGTCTTTTTCTTGCATCAATTCCATCAATAATAACACTGCCGGATGTAGGTGCAATAAGGCCGCACATAATGCGCATGGTTGTTGTTTTTCCGGCTCCATTCGGTCCAACAAAGCCAAACACTTCACCCTTGTCTATATGTATATTTACATGGTCAAGAGCGGTGAAGCTATTGTATTTTTTTGTAAGATCTACAATATCTACCATCACCTTGTACCTCCCACAGCAGAAATTTCAGGAAGATATGCCTCCTCGTAATAGTCACCCTGTCTTGGTGAAATAAACCTGAATGTAATATATCCGTCATCCATGTATGACGCAAGATTGCTACCACTTAATCGATTGCTATTTGTAAACACCTGCTCATACTGTCCTGTCTGACAGTTAAGTGCTTCAATAAAGACAAGGCTGTCACTGCTTTCATATGGCTGTCCATCAAGACGGAGCTCCTTAATATAGACCTCTTCGTCAAACCTTGCTGTAACAGTTACCTCATCACTGTACATCATGTGGGTTCTTTCATCATAATCTGTCTCATATCTGCTCCGTATGTCCAGAGCATAAATATCTCTGTAATACACGCCCTCAACATCATCATATGTGTGAGTGTTCATCGTATATACAGTATAGCAGCTGTAATCCTCTGTATCAGAGTTGACAATGATTTCAGGCTGTTTCATTATTGTTCCCCATATAGAAACAACGCCCCTGTGTATATCACTGTTTCCGGCCAGATACATACACTCCACCATGTATTCATTTCTTGCCCTTACGGCAGCTGAGGTTGTGTCATTCTTTAAATCGTATGTGTCTCCATAGTATTGGGACATTTCATCACTGTAGTCACCAGATCGCTTAAAACAGCTACTCTTGTTTAGTGTTACAGTCTCTTGGGGACTGATGTGTTCAATAACATAGTAATATTTATCTGACATAACAACTACATCACTGATCATATAATCCGTCTCATTTGTTATGCTGCCGGATAATCCGTCCGTCTGCAGAACAATATTGTCTGTAATATGTCCGATGTCATTATCTTTTAGACATGTTGACGCCAAATCTACGCTTTGAAACGCCCTTCCGGTATTGAAACTAAGCGTTATATTATCATCCTTCACTTCCTTATTCAGAATAATATCCGAGAAAGCACTGTAGGAGTCATACATATATTCCTCATCCGACTCTATGCTTTCATAATCCCGATTTACCGTAAAACTGTATTCGGATGCCTTTGCTCCAAGCAGATGGGTGTATGTATTCTCATAAACTACATCTCCACTGATATCTGCCGCTATAAAGGACATATTCATAGGCTTTTTAACATGTACACCAAGTCCAACAAGATATATGACAAATGTAGCTGCAACAGACCACACCGGCAAAGCAATCCAAAAATATTCCCGTTTGTTCTTTTTCTTAAGAAAAATGTATGTAACAGGACCTGCCAAAACAGTGTAAATCAATAGTACAAGCAATATTCCATATGGAGAAGGCGTCTTTTTTTTGTTCTGATTCATGGCTGTAACGTAGCCACAGTTTTCCTGTCCATTGTAATAATATCCCTGGCTATTATTTGCTATACGCTCCGTATAACCCGCCATGCATATTCTCTCAATGAGCTCCACGGCCATATCCTCATCTTTTATGGAAGCTATGGATAAACCGACAGGGGCGGCTATCACCACACCTGTGCCGGCATTCATACTATATATACAATAATCCTTAAGCTCATAAGCCTGTAAATTATAACTGTTTTTTTCATTTTTAAGCTCAGTTTCATCAACTCCTGTTACAACCAGACTTCCTCCGCCGTAAAGCCACTTTATTACAGAGTTCCTTGCCGAATCCGTTATATTATCCAGTAATTTTCTGTCAATAACAAAGTAGTCTGCAGCGTCAAGCCCTATAACAGACTCCGGAATACCGGAAGCTTCTATTACGTAGCTGCTTAAGCTTATCATTTCCTCTTTTGTCTGTAATTTTGCATCTCGAATATAATGATAGTTTTCCGCACTATCTCCCACAAAAATAACTGAAGCATAGCCATCATTCCCCATAAGTCCAATACGATCTGTTTCAGAATAGACTGTGCGCTGCTCGTTATCACATATACCAACCGTAAGCTCACCACTTCCAATATTACCTATGTAAAAGGTATACTCACCTGTTTCTCCCGTCTTAAGCTCTATATTCTTTGTATGCTTCATATTTTGGGAGCCATAGTTTTCGCTGTAAAAGGCTTGAACATACAGACTTCCCTCAAAATCCACATCACTTGTCACACTGACAGTTATACCGCAGCCTCTTTCAGCTACTGCATATCCATCAAGACCGTAGGAAAGCGATGTATGAATATCCGAATTATCCTTCTTAACTGTTTTATTAACCCTGCCCTGGTACTCATCTCCATATGCATATCTGTCCCTGTCGGAAGACAATGCTATCTCTTCCTCTCCCAGGTGTCCTTCATTCTCCTCTCCTGCCAGAACATCCTGACTTAAAAATATAGTACATATAAGCATTATGAGCATACAACATATCCTCTTTATTTTTGACATACCTTTTTCCCTTCATCTGGATATTTATCACTGTAATTATAATAAATTGCATACTTACATCTTGCAACTTACACTTTTTTAAGGGTGGGCGGCTTTTCATTCAGAAACGTGCACCGCAAGGCGCACAAAAAAACAGGATCCAGTGACAATCACTGATCCTGCCTTATATGTGTAATATTGTTAGCTAAAATAAACTACTTCTTCTTTCGGAGCACTTGTGAGGGCAACCTTCGTGGCGGTAAGAACCGGTCCTTCGCCATCAAAATCCGGATAATACTCATATCCGATCTTTGCTGTCACGTCAACCCACTGTCTGTCCACCAGATTCTTTGTGCCTGTATAATAACATTTAAAGCCTACAAACTGTATGTCATCAACGCAGCAGGTCATGGCAAATCTGCCCGGAACAAATGCGCTGCTGCCGTACTGCTTTGGCCTGAACACCATTGCCTTGAAGTGGATAGTCTTGCCATCATATCTCTCCTTCATGTCTGATGCATCCACATACCATATTCCGAAATCCTCATCTGCAAGCTCAATCACATCAGCACTTACATCATATGGAAGGTCCTCCGGCTCATTTGTCTCAGGAGCTACTGAGCCATCCTTCATCTCAAAAATAATCTGGGCTCTTCTATTTACAGCCTTTATGGATCTTCTCCACTCAGAGATTCGTGAATTCTCATCGCACCTGTTAAAAATAACCATATCTGCGCTGTTTACCTGCTCAATCATGGTAGCCTTCATGTTCTGGGAATACACATCATAGGTTTCACCATTTACAAATGAGATAACCTGAACAACTGTCCAGCCCTTTGGAACACGAATTTCAAACAGCTTATCAAGCTTCCACATTCCGTTGTACTCAATCATAACCTTCTCTGGTGAATACTGATCCGAAATATCAAGAAGATGCTCTGTAGTAAGCTGGTTCTCCTCTATAAACTCAATAAATATATTCTGTTTCTTAAATTCCTCGATATCGTATTCTTCCTCGCCTTCCTCACACACGAGAAGAAGCGTTTTCTCGCCGTCTGTAAAGCCTCTGTCAAGAAGTGTCTCTCTGGCAAAGGTAGTCTTTCCACTGTCAAGGAAGCCCATAAACACATATACCGGTATTTCTTTATTTGAACGTCCTAACATAACAAACTCCTCTATAATTCAAAGAGCTTTGCAAGCTCATCTTCCTTAAGCCCACTTCCAATCACACAAAGCTTACCTGTGATGTCCGGCTGGCCCTTTCTGATTTCAAACTCACCCGGTACAAGATCAAAATACAGCCAATCAGAGGTCTCACTTGGAACGATACCCTTTGCACGGAGAATAACTCCATACTTTTCTGTATCAGCCAATACTTCCAGAATTCCTCTTAAGCCTTCCTCTGTATACTTATGAGGAGTCTCCTTGCCCCAGCTTGTAAACACCTCATCTGCATGATGGTGGTGATGGTCATGGTCATGGCAGCCGCAGGTACACTCCTCTCCATGGTCGTGATGATGTTCATGCTCATGGTCGTGATGATGCTCGTGGTGGTGCTCATCGTCATGGCAGCCGCAGGTGCACTCCTCGCCATGGTCGTGATGATGCTCATGCTCGTGGTCATGCTCATGGTCATGACAGCCGCAGGTACACTCCTCGTCATGGTCGTGATGATGGTGCTCGTGGTGGTGCTCATCGTCGTGACAGCCGCAGGTACACTCCTCGTCATGGTCGTGATGATGCTCATGGTCGTGACAGCCACAGCTGCACTCCCCGTCGTGGTCATGATGATGCTCGTGGTGGTGCTTTATCGCCTCGTCCATCATAGTCTCCTCAAGGGTTTTATGATTCTGCATAGCCTCTCTGATTGCCTGTCCATCAATATCATCCCATGGAGTCGTAACGATCGTTGCATGATCATTCTTCTCTCTGATCATCGCTACAGCCTTCTCTATCTTATCCTGAGCTGCAGTCTGGGTCCTGCTTAAGATAATCGTATTGGCACTCTCTATCTGGTTGTTGAAGAACTCTCCAAAGTTCTTCATATATATCTTTACCTTTGATACATCTGCAACTGTTGTATAGCTGTCAAGAGCTACATCAAGATTTGCAGCAACGCCCTCAACCGCCTTGATAACGTCTGAAAGCTTGCCTACACCTGAAGGCTCAATGATGATTCTGTCCGGTGCAAAATCAGTAATAACCTGATGAAGGGCAGTTCCAAAATCTCCAACAAGTGAGCAGCATATACAGCCTGAGTTCATCTCCGTAATCTGCACTCCCGCATCCTTGAGAAAGCCTCCGTCAATTCCAATCTCACCGAACTCATTCTCAATCAGAACAAGCTTTTCACCTGCAAAGGCCTCTGCAATAAGCTTCTTAATAAGTGTAGTCTTTCCGGCTCCCAAAAAGCCTGAAATAATATCAATTTTAGTCATCTATATCACTCTCCTAATATGTTTTCCTATAAGCATCCTTATGATTATACTCGCATGCCTTTTCTTTTTCAAGACCGCTTTTTCACGGAAAAATGATGCTACTTCATATGAACGTCCATCTGACTGTATGGAATCTCTATACCGGCCTCATCAAAGGCCTTCTTGAGCTTCCACATGGCATCCCACTTGGAGGTAAAGAAATCTGAAGCTTTTGCGTAATACTTGAGAACCATGTTTATTCCGCTGTCTGCGAACTCATCAATAAAGAATAATACATTTTCCCCCTCCATATAGCCTTCCACGCCATTAAGAGTTTCAAGCGCCACGCTCTTAACCTTTTCTATATCCTCATCATATGAAACTGAAAACCTTATATCCACCATGCGCTTACCGTACTCTGTCACATTTACAAGTGAGGTGTTTGATATATTTCCGTTCGGAATTACTATGGACCTGTTGTCAAGAGTTACAAGATGTGTGTAGAAAATGTCGATAGCTGAAACGGTTCCCTCACACTTTGTATTGTTCTCAATAATATAATCCCCTAATTTGAAGGGTTTTAAAATGAGAATGAGTATTCCACCTGCAAGATTGGACAGACTTCCCTGAAGCGCAAGACCTAAAGTAACGCCTGCAGTGCCAAGGATGGTAATAAACGAAGTAATCTGAAAGCCCACTATACTGGCTGCTGTAAGCACTACAAGCACATCCAGAATAATCTTTACTGCTGACACAAAAAAGCCTGCAACACTTTTATCAAGCTTTGATTTCTCAAAGCTTTTATTAAGTAACCTGGTAATCAGCTTTACAAGTCTGAAGCATATAATCAGGAAAATAATAGCAATCACAATGCTGCCAAGCTTACTCATACACCAGTCAGCAAGCTTCGAGAGATACTGTCCAATAACACCAACCTGATCTGCCGCATCCTTAACTACGTCATCTGGTGTGCTTTTTGCCCACACGGACGTTGCATTTATTAATTTATAAACATTCAGGGTCATCATACTGTACATGTTCATCTATAATCTCCTTTTTAAACCGGCATTAGCAGCCGAACATTGCAGTAAAGGCTTTACCAGCCAGGCATAACAGCTCTTAAATCCGTTATTTTGCCATGGCAAATACTGCAAAGGAAAGTGCCGGGGCATCAATCAGAATTACTCCGTCATTGTCAGCCCTGCTGCCCTTATTGTTATGCCCTTCTCCGCCAAACTTTATGTTGTCACTTGAAAGAATCTCCTTGTAGCTGCCACTTTGACCTACCGCAACAGGCACCTGATGCTCATCTGAAAGTCCGAAGTTACATACAATATACAAATTATCCTTTGTCGTCTCTCCTGCTCTCTCAAAGCACAAAAGTCTTCCTTCGTTCTCTCCAATAAGCTTAAGCTCACCCTGGCACAATGCATTTTTCTGTAAATACAGCTTATTTAATTCCTTCACATACTTCTGGAAATAGCTGTTTGCATCAAAATCGAGTATGGACCAGTCCATAAAGCTCTTTCCGTCAAATTCCGAAAATCCTCCAAACTCCTGTCCCATAAATGTAAGCTTATTTCCAGGCAGCGTCATGAACAATCCATATAGGATTCTGAGATTTGCATATTTATCCTCATAGCCACCAGGCATCTTAGCTGCATAGCTTGCTCTTCCTCCTGAAACTGAATCATGGGAAAGTGCCCACACTCTATTCTCGCCATCACAAAGATTCAGTCCATCTGTGTATGCTGCAAATGAGCCCCTTGATGTAGGCGGAAGCATCATATAATCAGTCACTCTGCCGGTAGCTGCATTGTCCCATGAAAGGCCTACATATACATCCTTGTAGCGCTCTCCTGTTACACGATTAAAGGCTTTTATAAGCTCTTCATCCTCAAGTCTTACTCCATCTAAATGATAGGCATCAAGCCAGTATGATATGCAGTCGATATCTGTGACAGTAACCATATCCATGATTACTCCAATACCCTTTCCATGGAGGTAATCCACCATAGTCATGAAGTCCACAGGAGAACCAAATCTTGATGTAGGAGCATACATACCTACAGTATCATAGCCCCAGGAATAATCCTCTCTGTACTCCATAAGAGGCATAAGCTGAATATAGTTGTAGCCCATGGACTTAACGTACGCTGCAAGCTTCTTACCAAACTCTACGTAAGACATCGCTTTACCATCCTGATCAGCCTTCCATGTAGGCATATGGACCTCATATATATTCATATATTTATTATCCGACTTTCTTTCTGACATATACTTTTCATCAGACCAATTGTAGGAAAGCGTGGTAATCATGGAAGCATTGCCCGGTGCAATCTCATAAGCCACAGCATATGGATCAGAGAATGTATCCACATGCCCGTCTGCATACTTTGCCTCAAACTTATATCGTGTGTTCGTGAGATTCTCCGGAATAAACAGCTCATAGATATCCGTATAATCAATTTTTCTCATAGGATTGACGCGGCCATCCCATCCGTTGAAGTCTCCAATGACGCTGACTCTGACAGCTCCCGGCATGTTCATGCAAAATGAGATTCCGTCAATACCATTAACGCTTGTCTGTCTTGCTCCAAAGAGCTCCTTAACATGAAAGCCTGATTCAACGTCATCATTGCCTGTGACAACAGCCATCACATCATTCAGGCTCACACTAATATCAAATGAATATGGATCCTTTACAAGCTTAACATCATCAATCTCGCCCTCATCTCCCCATACCTTTCTTGTTACCTTAAGCTCATATGGGAAGCACTCTGAATTCTCTATCTTCACAGTAAAGAAGCCTTCAGCATATATCTCCTCCATAGGATATTCTGTATCATCTAACCTGCTGATAACAGACACCTTTGCTGCGCCCGGAAGATATACATTCACATACACATCCTTTAAACAGCTGTGCATACCAAGAATATGATGGGGATTGCCGTGATTTCCCCCTGTAATTGCAGCTATCTCCTCCGGTTTTAAAACAAATATATTCATATAACACCTTCTCCTCGTAAATTAAAAGTCATTTGTAAAAAGCTATTTTACAGCTGATGTATAAATATTCCACTTCTGAGCTTCGGCTCAAACCAGGTTGATTTTGGTGGCATAAGAAGCCCTGCATCTGCTATGTCAAACAGCTCCGTTATAGAGGTTGGATACATGGAAAAGGCTACTGCCATGCCGCCATCGACAAGTCTTTCAAGCTCAGCAAGACCTCTTATTCCTCCAACAAATTTGATTCTCTGGTTTGTTCTTGGATCATCTATATCAAGAAGAGGAGCAAGAACATTGTCCTGCAGGACAGATACATCAAGTCGTCCTACTACATCCTGTGGAACTACCCCATCCTTCACCTCAAGACTGTACCAGCTTCCATCTATATACATTCCAAGCTGTCCCTTATGAGAAGGATTTACCGCCTCGCTGCTTAAGGTGATGGTAAATATCTCGGAAAGCTTCGACATAAACTGCTCGGTTGTCATATTGTTAAGATCCTTCACTGCCCTGTTGTAAGGCATTATCATAAGCTGGTCATGTGGAAAGAGAACAGAAAGGAAATAGTTGAACTCCTCATCTCCCGTATAGTCAGGATTCTTCTCTCTCATATGAAGTCCGGCCTTAACTGCTGATGCTGCTCTGTGATGCCCGTCAGCTATATATATCTCATTCACACTGTCAAAGGTGTTCTTAATTGTATCAATATCCTTCTCATCATCAATGATCCATACATTATGTGTTATTCCATCCGGAGAAGTAAATCCATATAACATTTCCCCCTCCTTAACCCTGTCAATTATACGGTTTACCACATCAATGGATCTGTATGCAAGGAAGATCGGTCCTGTCTGGGCACCACACACCTCTACATGCTTTATTCTGTCTACCTCCTTGTCCTGTCTTGTATTCTCATGCTTCTTGATAATACCATCTAAATAATCATCAATCTTTGCACAGGCCACAAGCCCTGTCTGGTGCCTTCCATCCATAATGAGCTCATAAATATAATAGACTGGTCTCTGCTCCATGATATATGTTCCGTCATCTATCATGCCCTTTAGCAGCTGGCCAGCCTTCTCATACACACGGGGATCATAGGTATCTACCTCAGGTCCAAATGAGGTCTCAGCTCTGTCCACCTTTAAAAATGACAGAGGCTCGCGCTTAACCTCAACCTCCGCTTCCTCGCGGTTGTACACATCGTATGGCAGGGCAGCAACTCTGTCTGCAATCTCCGGTCTTGGTCTGTAAGCCTTAAAGCTTCTGATTGTTGCCATATTATCTATTCTCCTGTCCTATTATTTATTTCTCATGATATACACGAATGGCGCCTATCTATCTAGGCGCCATCTATAAAACATCCGGTTTATAAGTTAACCTCTAACAGCCTTAACCACTCTATCTATTGACTCCTTATATTCTTCCTCTGATGAATTCTCAAATATAAAAAGCTCCTTAATGTTTGTAGGTGGATTGAAATTCTGGCTGTTGATATACTCATCCCAATGCTCAAGCTTCCATGTGTCTCTGTCAGAAGCCCTCTTTATCATTCTCTCGTGACAAACGTCCTTCCTGGTGTTTACCCAGATAACAAAAAGTTCTGCATCCTTTTGAGCAAGCTTCGCTCTAAGCCCGTCAAGATACTCATCATCTCTGATCTCATCTGTAAATGGAGCATTGATAAGAACAGTATCGTTGTAATCAAGAGCCTCAAATGCAAGGTCAAGTATGCAATAATACTCGTAATCTCTAATCTCCTTCTGGAAGAAATCCGATGAACGGTTGTACTCTTCTCCGGCAACTACAAAGATCTGCTTTGAAAGAACAATAAGGGTATCCTTATCAAGGTATACGCAGTTCTTAAGTGCCTTTGCAACCTGCTTGGAAATAAATGTCTTACCACATGCCGGTGGTGATGTAACTAAAATAAGCTTCTTCATATCTATAAGTTCCTCCATGTAAACGAAATCAATTTTCTAATAGTTTAACACAATTACATTTCGGTTACAACAATTTTTGACACTACTTCTTCTCTATATATCCCTGAGCCTTAAGAAGCTCTGCACAGAGAACTGCTCCACCTGCTGCGCCTCTTACAGTATTATGGGAAAGGCCTACGAACTTCCAGTCATATACGGAATCCTCACGAATACGTCCAACACTGATGCCCATACCATTCTCAAAATCTACATCCATCGATACCTGAGGTCTGTTGTCCTCCTCAAGATACTGGATAAACTGCTTTGGAGCACTTGGAAGCTCAAGCTCCTGTGGTACTCCCTTATATGCTACCAGCTTTTCGATAAGCTGCTCCTTTGTGACCTTCTTCTTAAACTTTACAAATACAGCTGCTGTATGTCCGTTAAGAACAGGAACTCTTATACACTGACATGTGATTACCGGTGATGTTGCAGGCACAATTACGCCATCCTCAATCTTACCCCAGATTCTAAGCGGCTCCTTCTCTGACTTTTCTTCCTCACCGCCGATATATGGAATAATATTTCCAACCATCTCAGGCCAATCCTTAAAGGTCTTACCTGCACCTGAAATTGCCTGGTATGTTGTAGCAACGACCTCATACGGCTCAAACTCCTTCCATGCAGTAAGAACAGGAGCATAGCTCTGAATAGAGCAGTTTGGCTTAACTGCCACAAAGCCTCTCTTCGTGCCAAGTCTCTGTCTCTGGAAATCTATAACCTTCATATGCTCAGGATTGATTTCAGGCACTACCATAGGAACATCCGGTGTCCATCTGTGAGCTGAGTTGTTTGATACTACAGGCGTCTCAGTCTTTGCATAAGCCTCCTCAATAGCCTTTATCTCGTCCTTTGTCATATCTACCGCTGAGAATACAAAATCAACTGTGGAAGCAACCTTCTCTACCTCATTCACATTGTGTACTACAAGCTTCTTTACTGCCTCAGGCATCGGTGTATCCATCTTCCATCTGTCACCGACTGCCTCCTCATATGTCTTACCTGCACTTCTTGGACTGGCTGCTACTGTAACGACCTCAAACCAAGGGTGGTTTTCAAGCAACGCTATAAATCTCTGTCCTACCATTCCTGTTGCGCCAAGAATACCTACCTTTAACTTCTCCATGTTGATCACTCCTACTCAAAATTATACTTACTTAATTGTTCTGACCTTAACTACACCTTCAATTGCTGAGAGATCCGCAACGTCATCTGCAGTCGGCTCTGCGCTGATATCAAGTATTGAATATGCGTAGTCACCCTTAGCCTTACTGATCATACCTGATACATTTATACCCTTCTTTGAGAAAACTCCGGTGAACTGGGTAAGCATGTTAGGGATGTTCTTGTGACAGATTGTAATTCTTGCCACGTCGCTGCACTCTCCCATGTTTACATTCGGATAGTTAACAGAGTTCTTAATGTTACCATTGTTGATGAAGCTCTTAATCTCCTTACATGCCATAACTGCACAATTGTCCTCTGACTCCTCTGTGGATGCTCCAAGGTGTGGGAATGCCACAACATTCTTGTAGCCCGCAATAGCGGTGTTAGGGAAGTCTGTCATATATTTTGCTACCTTGCCTGAATCAAGGGCAGCCTTCATGTCCTCATCATTTACAAGAATATCTCTTGCGAAGTTAAGAATAACTACGCCATCCTTCATCATGGCAAATGCATTTGCATCTATCATACCCTTTGTGCTGTCAAGTGCAGGAACATGAACTGTTATGTAATCACAGTTCTTGTATATATCATCTGCATTTGTAATGTGCTTGACTTCCTTTGAAAGACCCCATGCAGCATCTACTGAAACATATGGGTCATAACCGTATACTTCCATACCAAGCTTAACCGCTACATTTGCAACCTTAGCACCGATAGCTCCAAGTCCGATTACACCAAGCTTCTTTCCAAGTATCTCGCAGCCTGCAAAGTTCTTCTTCTGCTTCTCTACCATCTTGGCAATATCTGCCTCACCGGCATTGTCCTTTACCCAGTTATAGCCACCTACAAGGTCTCTTGAAGCCATGAGAAGCGCTGCAACTACCAGCTCCTTAACACCATTTGCATTTGCGCCCGGAGTGTTAAACACGACAATACCCTTCTCGGCACACTTGTCAAGCGGAATGTTGTTGACACCGGCACCTGCACGGGCTACTGCAAGAAGGCTGTCTGACAGCTCAAGCTCATGCATTGATGCGCTTCTTACAAGAACTGCATCTGCCTCTGCGTAGTTTTCTGTTACTTCAAAATTATCAGGCAAAAGCTTCATACCGCATTCAGCGATAGGATTTAAACAATTAATTTTTACTGACATATCTATTCTCCCTATATCCATTTTATTATCTTGACCAAAAGTCTGCAAAGCTGCAGACCTTTGGCACTTGTAAGCTGCTATTACTTGTTCTCTTCCTCGAATTTCTTCATGAACTCAACAAGCTTCTCAACGCCCTCAATTGGCATTGCATTGTAGATAGAAGCTCTCATTCCACCTACGGATCTGTGACCCTTAAGATTTACAAAGCCTGCTGCTGTGGCTTCCTTTACGAACTTGGCATCAAGGTCAGCATCCCCTGTTACAAAAGGAACATTCATAAGTGAACGATCCTCCTTAACTACAGTGCCCTTGAACAGCTCTGAGCTGTCAAGGAAATCATACAGAATCTTTGCCTTCTTCTCATTGTGAGCCTTCATAGCCTCGAGGCCGCCCATCTCCTTAACCCACTTGAATACCTTACCACAAATGTAGATACCATAGCATGGTGGTGTATTGTAGAGAGAATCTGCATCTGCCTGAGTCTTATACTTAAGCATGGTTGGTGTAAATGGCATAACGTCATCTCTGATTAAATCTTCTCTGATGATGGCAACTACAACTCCTGCAGGACCCACATTCTTCTGAACACCAAAGTAAATCATACCATAATCTGATACATTGACAGGCTGTGAAAGAATGTCTGATGACATATCAGCTACAAGAATCTTGCCCTTTGTATTTGGAAGGGTATGGAATGTAGTTCCATATATTGTATTATTATGACAAATGTATACATAATCAGCATCCTCATCAATCGGAAGATCTGAGCAGTCAGGAATATATGAGAAGGTTTTATCTGCTGATGAAGCTACAGCTACAGCCTTTCCGTACTTCTTTGCCTCCTCGTATGCTTTCTTTGCCCACTGACCTGTGATGATGTAGTCAGCTACACCATTCTTCATAAGATTCATTGGGATTGCAGCAAACTGCTGTGAAGCTCCACCCTGAAGGAAAAGCACCTTATAATTATCAGGAATGTTCATTAACTCACGGAGATCCTTCTCTGCCTCGTTGATAATTTCCTCAAAAGCCTTTGATCTATGACTCATCTCCATTACGCTCATGCCTGTTCCCTTGTAATCAAGCATTTCCTCTGCTGCCTCTTTAAGTACCACTTCAGGAAGAACTGAAGGGCCTGCTGAAAAGTTATATACTCTTGCCATTTTGTTATCTCTCCTTTTTTGTATTTCGTTTGCCATGTACTATAACACCCTTTTTCTATATGGGCAAGTACTGATTATAAATCTTCCTCTGTAAAGCATGTGTCAATAGCTGCACCAGGTGCTACCATTGGCCATACCTTGTCATCATTTTCTATCATTACATCAATTACTACAGGTTTACCTGCATTTACGGCAGTCTTCATAGCCTCCTCAAACTCCTCAAGGGTGTTTGCTCTGATTCCCATTGCTCCAAGACCCTCTGCAACCTTTACGAAATCAACTGCATCATCAAGGATTGTATTTGAATATCTGTGATCATAGAAAAGTGTCTGCCACTGTCTAACCATACCAAGAACGTGGTTGTTAAGCACAACCTGAATAATTGGTACGTTATATCTTGCTGCTGTTGCAATCTCGTTGAGATTCATTCTGAAACAGCCGTCACCGGCTATATTGATAACCGTCTTGTCCGGGCGACCATACTTGGCGCCGATTGCTGCTCCAACACCGTAACCCATTGTTCCAAGTCCTCCTGATGAAAGGAAGGTTCTTGGCTCCTTAAATACGTAATTCTGCGCTGCCCACATCTGATGCTGTCCAACGTCCGTTGTGATGATTGCATCGCCATTTGTTATTTCATATATCTTTCGGATAGCTGCAGGTCCGTTTAATGTATCGAATCTGTAGGTATCTGGATTCTGCTTTTTAAGCTCATCTATCTCTGCCATCCAGGCTTTATTTGACTGAGTTGCAAGCTTGCTTACCAGCATTGAAAGAACAGTCTTTGCATCTCCAACAATGCTTGCATTTGTCATAATATTCTTATCAATCTCTGCAGCATCTACATCAATGTGAATAATCTTTGCATTTGGTGCAAATTTTGCTGCATTACCGATAACACGGTCTGAGAATCTTGCACCTACAACAATGACAAGATCTGCTCTTGATACGCCAAGGTTTGATACCTTTGTTCCGTGCATGCCAATCATACCTGTGTATCTCTCATTTCTTCCGTCAAATGCACCCTTACCCATGAGAGTATCACATACAGGAGCATCAACCTTCTCGGCAAATTCAAGAACCTCCTGCGCTGCATCCGATATGATACAGCCTCCACCTACTATTATATAAGGACGTCTTGAAACCTTAATCATATCTATAACCTTGTTGACATCCTCCTCACGGATTGAGTCAGTCTTTCTTCCTACAACAACAGGCTCCTGTGGGGTGTACTCTGTCTCAGCTGCTGTAACATCCTTTGTTATATCTACGAGAACAGGACCCGGTCTTCCTGTCTTTGCAATCTTAAATGCTCTTCTGATTGTCGGTGCAAGATCATCGACATTCTTTACAATGAAGCTGTGCTTTGTGATTGGCATTACAACACCTGCAATATCAACCTCCTGGAAGCTGTCCTTACCAAGCATATTTACGCCTACATTTGCTGTAATTGCAACGACCGGAACAGAATCCATATATGCTGTTGCAATACCTGTTACAAGGTTTGTTGCTCCCGGACCTGATGTAGCCATACATACGCCAACCTTGCCCGTTGCTCTTGCATAACCGTCCGCTGCATGAGCTGCGCCCTGCTCATGGGATGTAAGCACATGATTGATCTCATCCTGGTGCTTGTAGAGGGCGTCATATACGTTGAGTATTGTTCCTCCCGGATAACCAAATACAGTGTCAACACCCTGCTCTTTTAAACATTCAATAACTATTTCAGAACCTGATATCTTTGCCATTTTCTATTTTTCCTTTCCGTTAATTGTATACTATATTAGTTCTTCGGAATCTCGAGAACAGCGCCTCTGTTTCCTGATGTAACCATGGATGCGTATCTTGCAAGATAGCCTGTTGTAACCTTTGGCTCTCTCGGCTGCCACTTTGCTCTTCTCTTTGCTAATATCTCATCCGGAACATCAAGATTGATGCTGCAGTTGTTGATATCGATCTCAATCATGTCTCCCTCTTCAACAAGAGCAATAGGACCGCCTACGGCAGCCTCCGGAGATACGTGTCCGATTGAAGCTCCACGGCTGGCTCCTGAAAATCTTCCGTCTGTAATAAGTGCAACCGATGAACCAAGTCCCATTCCCGCAATAGCTGAAGTAGGATTAAGCATCTCTCTCATACCAGGGCCACCCTTTGGTCCCTCATATCGGATTACCACTACATCGCCTGCAACAATCTTGCCACCCTTAATCGCAGCAATTGCATCCTCCTCACACTCAAATACTCTTGCAGGTCCCTTATGTGCAAGCATCTCAGGTACCACTGCTGAACGCTTAACCACGGAACCGTCAGGAGCAAGATTACCCTTAAGTACCGCAAGACCTCCTGTAACTGAGTACGGATTGTCCATAGGTCTTATAACCTCAGGATTCTTATTTACGCTACCCTTTACAGCCTCACCGATTGTCATGCCTGTTACTGTCATACAGTCATCATTGATGAGTCCGGCATCAGAGAGCTGCTTAATTACTGCGTACACACCGCCTGCCTCGTTGAGATCCTCCATATATGTCGGGCCTGCCGGTGCCAGATGGCAGAGGTTCGGTGTCTTTGCACTTATCTCATTTGCAAATGCTATATCAAAGTCAAAGCCAATCTCATGTGCAATAGCAGGAATATGAAGCATTGAGTTTGTTGAGCAGCCAAGGGCCATATCTACTGTAAGTGCATTGATAATTGCCTCCTTTGTGATGATGTCTCTTGGTCTGATATTCTTTCTGTACATCTCCATAACAGCCATACCTGCATGCTTTGCAAGCTTAATTCTCTCTGAATATACGGCCGGAATTGTTCCATTTCCAGGAAGTCCCATTCCAAGTGCCTCTGTAAGACAGTTCATTGAGTTTGCTGTATACATTCCTGAACATGAACCACATGTAGGACATGTCTTGCACTCGAACTCGTATACATCCTCATCTGTCATAGTTCCTGCTGCATAGGAGCCAACAGCCTCAAACATACTTGAAAGACTTGTCTTGCGTCCCTTTACATGACCTGCGAGCATAGGGCCTCCGGATACAAATACTGTCGGAACATTTACTCTTGCTGCTGCCATAAGCAGTCCCGGAACGTTCTTATCACAGTTCGGTATCATTACAAGTGCATCAAACTGATGTGCAAGAGCCATAGCCTCTGTTGAGTCAGCAATAAGGTCTCTTGTCACAAGTGAATACTTCATTCCTATATGTCCCATTGCAATTCCGTCACACACTGCGATTGCAGGGAACATTATCGGTGTTCCGCCTGCCATGGAAACACCCATCTTTACTGCCTGTGCTATCTTATCCAGGTTCATATGTCCCGGAACGATCTCATTGTAGGAGCACACAATTCCTACAAGAGGTCTCTCCAATTCTTCCTTTGTAAGTCCCAGCGCATTAAACAGGGATCTGTGTGGAGCCTGCTGCATTCCACTCTTCACATTATCACTCTTCATCTTTTTCTCCTTTCCTACATACGCAAATTATGACGGACGAAGCTTCTAAGCCTGTTATGTACCCATGTGCGGAGCGCTCTCGCTCGTTTCGCCTCGCAGCGGTACTAAGGTTCACTTCGTATCGCCAAGTACCGGCGGGCTCAAATGTCCGCAATGGGTACATAACAGGCTTAGAAGCTTCTGATCACGAAAATATTTACTTGTGGTGTATCGAAAATATTAATCTACTATCATTTTTTTGCTAAATACATTGAGATTCTATCGTAATATAGCGTATAGGTCAAAATATTTAATAAGTCTCTTCTCAAAAGAGCTTCCTCGCTCTTATTCTACAATCTCTCACAGATAAGGTCACCCATCTCAGAGCAGCTGACAAGGGTTGTGCCCTCTGAGTAAATGTCTATTGTTCTGTATCCATCCTTCAGCACCTGCTTGACGGCATTCTCCACAGCATCTGCTTCCTTGTCAAGGTCGAAGGTGTAGCGTAGCATCATTGCTGCTGAAAGGATTGTTGCTATTGGGTTTGCCTTGTTCTGGCCTGCAATGTCCGGTGCTGAACCGCCTGACGGCTCGTACATACCGAACTTCGTCTCGTTCAGGGATGCTGATGCCAGCATTCCGATGGAGCCTGAAATCATTGACGCCTCGTCTGACAGTATGTCTCCGAACATGTTCTCTGTGAGAACCACATCGAACTGTGCCGGATCCTTAACAAGCTGCATTGCGCAGTTGTCAACGAGCATATGCTCAAGGGTTACCTCAGGGTAATCCTTTGCCACCTCCTCAACTACCTTTCTCCAAAGTCTTGAGGAATCAAGGACATTTGCCTTGTCTACAGAGGTTACCTTCTTCCTTCTCTTCATTGCAATGTCGAAGCCTTTGATTGCAATTCTTCTGATTTCATTCTCGTTGTAGGTAAGTGTATCTACGGCTGTCATAACGCCGTCAACTTCCTTTGTGCTTCTCTCTCCGAAGTAAAGTCCACCGGTAAGCTCTCTCATCATCATCATATCAAAGCCACGCTCTGCGATCTCTGCCTTAAGCGGGCAGGCAGCCTTCAGCTCATCATAAAGGTTGGCCGGGCGAAGATTTGCAAAAAGTTCAAGCTCTTTTCTTATCTTAAGCAGACCTGCCTCCGGGCGAAGATTTGGCGGAAGCTTATACCACGGTGATGTGGATGTATTTCCACCTATTGAACCAAGAAGTACAGCGTCCTTTGATTTTGCAATTGCTACCGCTTCATCTGTAAGAGGTACTCCTGTCGCATCAATTGAGCATCCGCCCATAAGGATGTGCTCATAGTCAAATGTATGTCCGAACTTTGTTCCCACAGTATCAAGCACCTTCATAGCCTCGCCAACTACCTCAGGTCCGATACCATCGCCTTTTATTACGGCTAAATTACACTGCATCGTTTCTTCCTCCCGATTCGTTCTTGTTGTTAATGTAGTTGATAAGGCCTGCATTCTTGATGATCTCCTGCATGAAAGGCGGGAATGCCTGACCCTTAAACGCTGTTCCCTTTGTTCTGTCGTAGATCATACCGCTGTCAAAATCGATCTCAACCTCATCTCCCGCCTCTATTGCTTCTGCGGCCTCAGGGCACTCGATGATCGGAAGTCCGATATTGATTGAATTTCTATAGAAGATTCTTGCAAATGTGTCTGCGATTACACAGCTGATTCCTGATGCCTTGATTGCTATAGGAGCATGTTCTCTTGATGAGCCACAACCAAAGTTCTTTCTTGCCACCATAATGTCACCGGGCTTTACTCTGTTTACAAAGTCCTTGTCTATATCCTCCATACAGCTCTTTGCAAGCTCTGCAGGATCTGATGAGTTTAAGTATCTTGCAGGGATGATTACGTCTGTATCTACATTGTCACCATATTTGTGTACTGTTCCAAATGCCTTCATATTCTTCTCCTCCTACAATCCAAGCTCACATGGGCAGCTGATCTTACCGGTAATAGCTGATGCTGCAGCAACAGCAGGGCTTGCCAGATATACCTCTGAGTCAACATGTCCCATACGTCCTACAAAGTTACGGTTCGTTGTTGAAACTGCTCTCTCGCCTGCTGCCATAACGCCCATATGTCCGCCAAGACATGGTCCGCAGGTAGGAGTTGAAACTACCGCTCCGGCTTTTACAAATATTGTCATAAGGCCTTCCTCGATACACTTTAAATATACGTCCTGTGTACCCGGAATAACAATAACTCTGACGCCATCTGCAATCTTTCTATCCTTCATAATTTCTGCAGCTATCCTCATATCTGAGATACGTCCGTTTGTACAGGATCCGATAACAACCTGGTCAATCTTGATGTCACCAACCTGATCGATAGTCTTTGTGTTCTCCGGAAGATGTGGGAATGCAACCGTTGGCTTTAAGGTGCTAAGGTCAATTGTGTACTCCTCATCATATACTGCATCACTGTCAGCCTCGTACTTTGTATAAGGCTTTGTGCTGTGCTCCTTCATGTACTCCTCTGTAAGCTCATCCACAGGGAATATTCCGTTCTTGGCTCCTGCCTCTATTGCCATATTTGCAATTGTAAATCGGTCATCCATGGTAAGGTTCTTTATGCCAGGTCCTGTAAACTCCATTGACTTGTAAAGTGCTCCGTCCACTCCAATCATGCCAATGATATGAAGGATAACATCCTTACCGCTTACCCATTTTGCCTTCTCGCCTACAATATGAAACCGGATAGCTGAAGGAACCTTAAACCATGCCTTACCTGTTGCCATTCCTGCTGCCATATCTGTACTTCCAACACCTGTTGAAAATGCACCGAGGGCTCCATATGTACATGTATGTGAATCTGCACCTATACATGTTTCACCTGCAACAATAAGTCCTTTTTCAGGAAGGAGGGCATGCTCGATACCCATTGAGCCAACATCGAAGAAGTTCTCAATCTCATTTGCCGCTGAGAACTGTCTTACACACTTACAGTGCTCTGCACTCTTTATATCCTTGTTTGGTGTGAAGTGGTCCATGACAAGTGCAATCTTCTTCTTGTCAAACACTTCCTTCTTGTTAAACTTCTCCATCTCATGAATGGCAACCGGTGTTGTTACATCATTGCCCAGCACAAGATCCAAATCAGCCTCAATAAGCTGTCCTGCCTCCACATAAGGCAGACCTGCATGAGCTGCTAATATTTTCTGAGTCATTGTCATTCCCATATGTATAGTCCTCCTATCATCATCTTTTTTCTTAAGGTAGATAATAACACTCATTATGGTATAATTACAATATATAAAAAGAATGGTTGTTATAACTACAGGTTATGTATTATAATTGAAAATTATAGTTAACCATGCTACAATCAATGTCTAGGTAATTATTTCATAAATGATTCAATTCATAAAATGTAATCAAAACTCAAAAACCGGAAAGGACATCCCATGATAGGAAATCTGAACAACTACGTTATATTCCATACAGTGGCAAAGTCAGGCAATATCAGCAGGGCTGCAAACCAACTGTACATTAGCCAGCCTGCCATCAGTAAATCCATATCAAAGCTTGAAGCGGAGCTCGGAACAGCATTGTTTTCCAGAGGTTCAAGGGGTGTCACCCTCACCGAAGAGGGACAGGTCCTGTATGAATATGTAGAACGGGCATTTGACAATTTAAGCCAGGGAGAGGAAAATCTTAAGAAATACTCAGAGCTTGGAATCGGGCATGTCAGGATAGGTGTGAGCACATCCCTGTGCAAGCATATTCTTCTGGGTTATCTGAAGGATTTCATAAGGGACAATCCCAATATCCGGTTCAGTATTGACTGCCACTCCACGCTTAACACCATAAAGCTACTAAAGAATGATGCCATAGATATCGGTCTTATCTGCAGCACTGAGCTTCCAAAGGGGATCGTCTACTCTCCTGTGAAGGAAATACATGACGTATTTGTAGCCAGCCGGGACTATCTGGACAACTTCTATGACCGTGCAAATGACATCGAGCAAATAGACTTGGCAGCCAATCTGGCAGGGAGCATCAAGGGAAATATTATACCACTCCTCACATCCCAGGGGTTGTCAGACACAGAAGGGGGCTCTTCAGACACAAAAAATAGAGATACCGTATATCCATCCGGCATCTCTACTATTGATATTCTTGAAAACTCCAACCTTATGGTTCTTGAGGAGGCAAATGTTACCCGTACCCACGTTGATGAATATCTCCGCTCACAGGGCATAAGCTGCAGCCAGGTCCTTGAAATTAACAACATGGATCTCCTTATCGACTTCGCCGCCATCGGTATGGGTGTGTCCAGCGTTGTCCGTGAGTTCGCACAGGAACAATTAAATTCCGGCATCATCACCGAGCTGCCTCTTGATACTCCTATTCCAAGCAGAAGTGTGGGGTTCGCATACCCGGAAGCAAAGAAACAGAGCAAGGCGGTGAGGAAGTTTTTGGAATGGGTTGGGGTGTAACTATAGAATGTTCAAAAAGAACTGTGCTACTTCAAAATCCTCCACTGTATCTATATCAACGCTTTTTTTTCTATCCATAACAAATGCAAATTCATTACAATCTTTTATCAATATATTATCATCTACATACTCAATTTTTCTTATATATATAGCTCCATTTATCCTATAATACTTTGGCAATTGTTGCCTTGGAACATTTTGTACATTTTTACGAAATTCTGCTAAGGAACCATCTTCTGGCAATATCATTGCCCACTGTGGAGAATGTTCCATTTCACATACCGAGGTAACTGCATCTGCATTTTTAGCAGAAAAAAAATTATATGCACCAATTATATCCCCTGATTTTCTAAGTGGAGATGTGGGTTGTAACAGACATACTGTATTAAATGTATATCCGATTTTTTTATATTCTTTAAGAACTTCATTTACAACACTCCAACTTCCGGCGCTATCACAGCTTTGTTCTGCTGAACGCAAAAAAGGAACATTTGCACCATATCTTTTCGCTATATCCGCATATATATAACTATCCGTACTTACCATTATTTCATCAAACATATTTGATTCTATAGCCGCCTCTATGCTATAAGCAAGCAATGGTTTTCCATTTAATAGTTTTATATTTTTATCCTTCAATCCTTTTGAGCCACTTCTTGCAGGTATAATCGCAATGTTATTCATTCATGTTCCTCTAAATCGTAAAATTTCTTCTTTAAATCGATACCTTCACTATTTACTACCTGATATATCTTTTTAGCAATCTTTTCAGCTGCATGACCATCACCATATGGGCTTTCAACACTCAAGCAACCATGTTTAAAGCTTACACTCATTGCTTGTTCAATAGCGTTTACTATGCTTTCCTTGGCTTCATCGCAATTAATTATACTTCCAACTTGCAATCTACCACGTTGTCTATCACCTATATTAACTGTTGGGACCTTAAATACAGGTGCTTCAATAATACCACTTGATGAATTACCCAAAACAAATTCTGCATACTTCATAAGTGAGAGATATCTTCTCACTCCTAAAGAAGCAAATACATGCAGATTTCTAATGCGACATTCTGCTTCATCTAGCAGTTGATTTATACGTTCGCCCCCTTGATCTGCATTCGATTTTGTAACAATGAATTCTATTTCAGGATATAATGCTAACGCACATAGAAAATTAGTTATTTGTTCATCAACATCCGCATTTCCCATTGTAACCGGATGGTATGTGCAAACTGCATATTTACAATCATTCAATCCAATGCTACTGAGAGCTTCTTCTTTAGACATATTTGCAAGATTTAAAATGTTATCTACGCTTGTTGAACCATAATTGAAAACTCTGTCTGGACTTTCTCCTAATTGAAGAACCCTCTTATAACTTTTTTTATTTGTAGGAAAGTGCAGATAACTTATTTTTGTAATCGCATGACGAATCCACTCATCAATAGCACCCTCCGTTGTATCTCCACCACACAAATGAAAAATCGGTGTATGTGTATTACCTGCAGCTATTGCAATGGCGAGCATCTCATATCGATCTCCTAGTATAACAATACCAGTATACTCTTTTGTACAAAACAACCGGGAGAAAGCATCAATTGTTACTGCCTGATTATGGGATATTTCTAAAGGATTATTGGAGTCGACAGGTATATTAACCTCAACATCAGGGATTATTCCAGCAGCAATTATCTCATCCTTTGTATATCCATATTCATTTTTTAAATGTGTTCCTGTAACAACAAGTTCAACACCAAACTCATTGTTTTGATACTTCTTTAATTCTAAAATAACAGGCAACAACAAACCAAATTCAGCCCTAGTTGAAGTAATTACTGCTATTTTTTTCATAATTCAATCATCTCATCTTCTTTGAAATCGCGACTGGCTACTTTCCCCAAAACATCGCACCATTTCATAGGGGATATACCATTTCCTGGCCTTTTCGTTGTAATATTATATTCAGTAAAGAACTCTCCCTTTTTTATATCACAATTTGCCACAATACTTTTTCTTGCAACTTCAATATTCTCACGCTCTGAAAGAGATGGTTCCTTAACTCCGGTACCAAGAGCCCTCTCAACATTTCTGATATATTTTACCATTTCTTTTAGCTCTTTTACGTCAATACTTGCTTTATGATCCGGACCAGCCATATTCTTATCCAGTGTAAAGTGCTTTTCTATAACAACAGCACCTAATGCTACTGCCGCAATTGGGACCTCTATACCAACTGTATGGTCAGAATATCCAACTTGTTTACCTGTCTCAGACCCAATTGTTTTCATCGCATTTAAATTAACATGTTCAAAAGGAGTTGGATACTGAGTGTTACAGTGAAGCAGCACAATATCTGTTGTTCCGTTTTTTTCCAATATAGCTGTTGCTTCTCTTATTTCGTCCATGTTACACATTCCTGTAGACATTACAACTTTTCTTCCAGTTCGTGCTATTTTTTTCAAATAAGGAAGATTTGTAACCTCACCGGAAGGTATCTTCCAAAAATCCATATCGAAAGCTTCAAGGAAATCTATACTTTCCAAATCAAATGGTGTTGATAGAAAACCTATCCCAATTTCATCACAGTACTCTTTCAATGCTACAAAGTCCTCTTTACTAATAGCTAGTTTTCTGAGCATATCCAGCTGAGATTCGTCTTTTCCTGTTAATTCTTTTTGATATCGTGCTTTTTCAGCGAAACGCGAAACAAGCTTATCAGGTATAAAGGTTTGGAATTTTATATAATCTGCCCCTGCTTCTTTTGCGGCACTTATCATTTCCCTTGCAAGGGCAAAATCACCATTATGGTTCACTCCTGCTTCAGCTATAATATCAACATGCTTCATTCTTATTCACCTACCTAATTGTGGCCCCAGCAGGTATTATCTCATAGTCTTCTACCTTTCGACATTGAATGACAGTGGCATTTGCTCCAACAAAGGCGGCTGTACCTACGCTAACCTTACCACACAAAACTGCTCCTACCGCAACATGAGCGTAGTCTCCAACAATACATTCATGTTCCACTATGGAGCCGGTATTTATAATTGCCATCCTGCCAACAACTGCGTCAGAATTAATAACCGCATTTTTCCCCACAAATGTGCCTTCTCCAATACTTGCTGATTCTGAAATTATTGAAGATGGATCTACGATAACCGGAAACTCAAACCCAATTTTTTTCATTTTTTCATACAAAGACTTTCTGATATCATTTTTGCCCATGTACCCAACAACAATAGCTGCGTTTTTTACTCCGCTATCATAAACCGATTGAAATACCTCATCCGAGCCTAAATACTCATACTTACACTCGCATCTTTTCACATCAGTATATCCAGCAATATGATACTTTCCATGTCGTTCAATACAATCGGCTACACTCTTTGCATGTCCGCCGAAACCAACCAATAATAAATCTTCCATTTTTATTTATCAGAAATAATATTTAACTTCTGCTCCATTCTTTTCATTTCACTAAGCTCTCCCATATCTAAGAAAGAGTCTTCACTGACAGGATATGTTCCTACCTTTCCGCCTTGATTCATAACTTTTTTTACCAAATCCGTCATGTGAAATACCTCATCATCTGGTATCATTTCAATCACATCTGGATTGATAATATACATTCCTGTATTAATACAGTATGATAATTTCGGTTTCTCCTCAATATCTACAAGTTCGCCATTTTGAGTAGAATGTATAACTCCGTATGGTATTGTAATATTTTTAAGAGCTGAAACTACTGTAATCATATTGCCGGAATCCACATGATAATCATAAATATCTGCATAATCCGCCAAAATAAGAGCATCACAATTTGCCACAAACAGAGGCTCAACAAATTTGTTTTCTATAAGCTTGATACTTCCACATGTCCCAAGTGGTTTATCTTCTTCTACATACTTAATCTCATAGTCTGTACTAATATCATTGAAGTATGACTTTATCATACTTTTTTTATAATTAACGGACATAAAAAACTTCTTAACCCCATATTCAAGATAGCAATCTATTATCCTTTCCACAATCGGCGTTTCACCTATTGGAATCAATGGCTTGGGAAGAATTTTCGTGTAGGGATATAATCTGGTTCCCTTACCGCCTGCCATAATAATCACAGGTACCTGTGATAAACTTTTCTTTGTTTTTCCTTCAGTGACTCTATCCTCTTCATTGAGTACCACAATGTCAACTATCTGCATTTCATTATTTAATATTGGGACTGCAGTAATTGTTTTTTTTCTCATCATGGAATACGCTTTATTTTCCTGCTCAACATAAAGATATTTCGGAGATTTATTCATCACATGATTTACAGATGTACTCAGCTCTCCTGTCTTCAATATCCATCTTCTGATATCCCCGTCTGTAACACATCCAAGCAAAACATTATTATCATCAGCTATGAATAATATTCCTCTTGCATTTGTATCAATCATACCCATTGCATCAACAACTGTTAACGATGATTTTCCAATAAAATCTATTAATCGACTTTTATTCAATCGCAACCTCCTCCAATACATCTTTAATCTGTTTGGCCACATATTCAATCTCTTTATAAGAAAGCTGAGTGCTACAAGGAATATTTATTACTCTTCCTGCATAATATGAAGCTTTATCCAGCTTGTACGTTTTTTCGTTCAGATAAGGTTTCTGTTCATTGATTAATCCCCAGATAGCCCGAGTCTGAACTCCCCTTTTTTGCAGTTCACCTATTATTTCTTTTAAAGTTACACCCATCCTACTCATGTCTATTTCCAACGAATAAAACCATTTGTTGGATGAGATACAGCTTTTGAATTGTACCAGGCTTGCAAAATTAAAATACTTAAATAGCTTTAAATAATAATCATAGTTCTTTTGCTTACAACAAATGAAATCCGGCAGATTTTCTAGCTGAGCTAGGCCTAATGCTGCCTGCAGATTCGTCATTCGATAATTATATCCGACCTCATTGTGAATATAAAAACCTGGATCATCCTTTGCCTGAGTAGACAAGTATCTGATGTGCTCAACCGACTCACAATTATTTGCTGTAACGGCACCACCGCCACCGGTTGTAATAATCTTGTTGGCATTAAACGAATATGCACCAAAATCACCTATTGTTCCTGCATACATACCTTCATATGGCCCCTCTGTATACTTTGTACCAAGAGCTTCAGTAGCGTCTTCAATGACAACAATATTATACCTATGAGCCGTTTCAAGTATTGAAACCATATCTGCCATGTTTCCGAATATATGCACAACAATCAGTGCCTTTACCGTTTTTCCATGATACACCAGCTTTTCACCATCAAATACGCATTCAGTCTCACAGAAATCAGCGAGCTTAACCGGATCAATACAAAAGCTATCATCACAATCCATAAAAATAGGAGATGCAAATTGATATTTGACCGGATTTACCGCTGCAATGAATGTTAGTGTCGGTACAATAACTGCATCTCCAGGTTCCACTCCTGCTTCAACAAGTGAGAGATGTATTGCACTTGTACCACTCTGGCAAGCTGCAACATTATTTACATGCAAATATCTAGCCAGTTCCTTCTCAAGCTTATTAATATATGTACCACCAGTAGACACCCAGCCCTGTTCTATTGCATCATCAACATACTTCTTTTCGTTGCCACAAAAATTTGGAATTGATAGAGGAATCATATTCATTATTTTGTTCTCCTTACATTTTGCTGTCTAATGACTTTCCTGTTTCAATATGCATAAAGTTTGGTAAATAGCCAGCAATGATCGAAACTATCTCTTTTTTTGTTGTTTCGTTTTTATTAAAGGCAGCATTTAATTGTCCAAATAAGATGTTTATATTTTCAATATCAGGAATATTTTTATCTACGACTATACCTAATGCACTAAACCTATTCAAATCTACCGTTTCCGTATCCGTATAAAACTCTTCATACGCTTTCTCTCCGGATGTATTTGAACAGGAATAATGAACAGGATACAGGCTGCTTCCTTTTTTTAGATCACTCGCTCTTTCAATTGCCTCTTCATCACTACTACACATAAGTATCTCATACCCTTGCTCTTTTAAAAACATAGTAGCAATTCTATCAAATGTCATCATCTGCTCTTCTTCTAATCGAGGGAAAAATATTTCTCTATTATTGCCTAACATGCATGCCAGCATACAAATCTGTCCACTCTCTTCAGGAGATACAAAATAACGTTTTATATCCATAGGCGCAGAAAGTGGTTGAAGTTTATGAAATCTTTTTATAAAACTATCTGGTAATGAGCCATTAGAAAAGGCTACATTTGCAAAACGAGCAGTTTTCACTGGGAATCTGTCTGAATATGAAAAAATCACATCCTCCATTATTCTCTTGCTCGCCCCCATAATATTGACCGGATTCGCCGCCTTGTCCGTAGACACGCAGAAATACTCTTCTGGTGGAAACTCCACCAATAAATCAAGCAACATCTTAGCCTGAAGCACATTGTTCTGCAGCATTGCTTCAACAGAGTAAATATCTTTTTCTGATCGTACATGCTTATGGGCAGAAAAATTCGCAACAATATCAAACCCACCTCTTTTTATAAACATCTTTTTGAATACCGAAGAAGCAAAGCTCATAGGATATGTGACAAAATCCTCCGGGATATACAATTCCCTTGTAGAACGCAAATCTCTGGTAAGCTCCGCTAAACCATTCTCATTTGTATCTACTACAACTAAGGTTCCTGGCTCAAAAGGAAGAACCGCTTTAATAAAAGACGAACCTATAGTTCCTGCTCCACCAATTACTAATACAGACTTACCTGAAATTTTTTCTAAAAGAATGTCCTTATTGTTTTCAATATCATATAAAAACATGCTCTGAGATCTTTTTGTTACAAATCGATTTATAAACTCATCTAATTCAAACACAATTATGCTCTCCCACAATTCAATTTTTCTATTATTTAGCATATAATCTTTTTTATCATATGTCTACATTTATAAGTCAAAACAGAAACTATCACAATGTATGCCAACAGGATTATATACCTAATCAGGTAATACTTATAAAGCACCAGTACAGCTAAAAACATAGCTGAACATACGCACAATATGGCAAAAATCCTTTTTGTATTGTATACATGAGTAAACTTTGCTTGTTTCACAAGGCATACATCCATTATCAATAAAATTCCATAGCTAATAAATGTAGTGTACGCTGCTGCTGTATAGCCAAACCTAGGTATACACATATAGTTTAGTAATATATTAACTAGCGCTGATGTAACTGTAGCACAAGCCATTCCTAACGTATGTTTTTCATACTGCAAAATGTTTACGAACAAACTATCCACAAATACAACTACATATGATAGCATAATTACCGGGATCAGATTCTTTGAAGCAGCATATTTATGCCCACCTAAAATCATCAATGCTTCCGGTCCAGCTAGCATCATTCCTAAAACAATTACTAGAAACAGTATCATATAATACGTGGAAACTCTTTTTATAGGCTTATAATCCTTAACATTCAACTTTTCCCCCAACCATGGTGAAAATGCCTGATTAAGAGCCATCCAAATAGCATTAATAATCAGACCTATATTGTATGCCATACTGTATATTGCATTTTCCTTTGTTCCACAAATAGCAGTAATCATAACACGATCAGAGGAGCTCAATATAACGCCGGAAAGCAAATGAAAAATATATGGCACACATATGACAAGAGCATATTTGCAATATAAAAACTTAAATGAATTTGATTTGCAAAAATAGTATATATAAATAATTATGCCAGACACAATTAAAGGAAGCTGTGTTCCAAGTATCATTCCCCAAGAGTTATCATCACATATATAAAGCAACAAAAAAGATAATGCTAAACTCATAAGCGTTACAGCAACTGTCATTACTGTAACAAGCTTGTATTTATATACAAATCTCTGATTCTGTAAAAAAACATCATATGCTGGCTGTGCAATAGAGCATAATGCTAATAATAATATATATTTTGTATCTAGAGAAAATATCTTTTTGAATAATTCAATATTCAAAAAAATAGTTGCAAAACAGATTATAGAAAAAATCATTCCCATAGTCAGTATTGTAGACACATACGAATTATAGTCATCCTTAAAGTCAAATCTGGCTCTAATTAATGAAGCCACTAGAGATAGTGTTGTCACTATTGTCAAAATAGAAAGCCAACTATTAAAGTTGCTTACATATCCGTACTCACTTTGAGTTAATATACGCGAAAAAAAAGGGGTGGTTATAAAAGATATTCCCTTTATAATAAAACTGCAAATGACATAATAAAGCGACGCTTTAAGAGCATTTGTATTAGAATCCTCAGTCATATAAGTTACTCCTGCAACACATCTTCAATGTTTATTTGAGGTATCGAGTCAATCAAACTTCTTTTTGTAAGGTTACATATTTTCACATTCTTCAATCTACAATAGTCAAATATTTCTCTGTAATTATCGAGGACCTTTGCCTCCTGCCTGTATTCCCACGCCATACCTTTTGTCTCAACCTGCTTGCGCCAACTGTCCTTAACCACATTACTGTCAGAATAACAATGATCATTATTTGTACTTCCGTCCAGCTTTAAATTTATACACGTTAATATAGATGTCTCTTCGCAACCCAAAAGGTATATTTCGTCAAAGCCTAAATTTAATGCTATACCAATTGCATAGTGAACTACCTTATTAAATGAAGGTAACACACTTGTTATATCTATATCAGTGATTTTCTTTGACCCAAGTGCCATGGCAAAATATTTAATATCTAGTTCCTTGTCCAATTGAATATCTTCTATCGCCTTTTTTGCCTCTAGCGGAGCAAACAATATTAGGTCCTGACACTCTTTCAGCTTTTTGAACTTATTTAATAGGTAATTATCTTCTAGTCCTACGGTAGGATCTCCATTAAATATTGCTGCATCTGCAATAACATGGTAATTGCTTTTCAATTTATAAAAATCCGGATGATCCATAAGCATATTTACAGTAAATACATATTCATTCTCAAGCAAAGAAAAATCAACATCATTCAGAGATGGTCCATTTCCAACAACAAAACATCGTTTTCCCTTATAAATATTAATCAAAGATGAATTTTTTTTTACTATTCTTATGTTTTTTATTCCGTCTTTTTTTATGATTATCCTCATTCTTTGCAAAAACTTCCAAATGAAACTTCCCGTTTTGAATTTTTCACCCAGTCGTATAAACACAGTGTTTAATAACATTTTCATCATTTCCTCTATTGTTAAACATTAAGCTCCCATATCTCGTAAACCCCGGTTCTCCCTCCAAAACCTTCCTTTTGAGAACACAATCCTTCATTAAGGAATAATCTGCCATGCTCCGTTGATATACCAAAATCCAACCATTTCTTGCTTCCTCGATATTTTTCAATAACTGTAGCAATTGTAAGATCCAAAGCTCCTATTACTCTCGCCTCGTCATTTGCAGCCATATACTGAGTATGAACAACCTGATCATACTCATATACAACTGTTCCTGCAATAATTTCATTATCCTTTTTTGCGGCAAACAAATGTATATTATCTGGGAATCTGTCATGCAATAACTTTAACTCATCCCCTGTGTGAACCGCCTTAACATTATGTCTGGAACAAAGAATCTCATTTTCGAGTTTAATAAAACGGTTGTAATCATGAGTCTCTGTCAGCTCAGCAATAACAGCACCTTCTCTTTTCGCCCTGGAGACCTGAGCCTTTCTTCCTTTTGGCATTTTTAATGGATTGTCTAGATTAACATATGTAGATACATCCACAGTAACCAGCGTTGCTCCATTTGCAAATAAAGCAAATCTATCCTCCTCAGCAGGCTGATTGTGGTATATATGTGGTATGCACTTGTATATTATCTTCATAAATCCGTTCTCCCTGGCATATGAAATAAGCTCCTCAAAGCAGGCATTCATCGTATGCTGCTTCATCTTTTCATCCGTTATAAACCCTCCATATGTAAGACCTCCATGGGAGATAAGGACAGCTCCATGTTCACTCATCGGAATAAGGGCTACCAGTCTGCCATCATCATAAAGCATTAAAGAATGGTCAGTGAACCTGTCATTATGATAATCCATATAATTTCTGTCAAACATAAACATATAATTCTTGCTATGTCTGTTAAACCCATTCCAATCCTCTGCCACATTGCTATTATACCTTTTTACTGATATCATATATAAAAACTACTCCTTATCAATCACAATTTCATCAGAAACGATTTAGCATTATCATCCCCCATATAGCGATATTCTTCATAAAACCATTCTGTTTAACTTTTTTATATATATACCACTTACCTTTTCCTCTATACTTATATCTTCTAAGCTGCTTCAAAAAATGCAAATTTTCATCCACTATTAAATCGCATTGTATATTCTCAAGCTGCAGAGCCTGAAGAGCTAAACCGGAATCTTCCACTAAATATTTTTTTATACTTTTCGCATACTTTTTTTTTGAATTAATTCCACCAATCACATTCGTGTTATGCTGTCTATAATTTATGTGAGATGTTTTATCATGAAATACAAATCCACCACACAATTTGCATATTAAAAATAATAAGTGGTCGTGCATTCTCATGCTTTTAGGAGTAATCTCTCTTGCGATCCCTTGTAATTTTCTATTCCATACCATTGTGCATCCCACAGCATTATTTTCCATAACAAGTTGAGAAAATGTAGGAATAATACTCTCGTATGATGAATGCTTTGATTGTATGATATATGTGTTGTCACTATTAACTAAACGAGTGTTTGAATAATATAAAGCTGGAATTTCCTTGTTGCACTTTATACTGTCAATGGCAATTTTTAATTTATCCTTATCCCACACATCATCTTGATCAGAAAACGCATAGTAATCACAGTCGGATGCTGACTGTAAAAGATTCCAAAAACTAAAAGCCGGACCATAATTCTCTCCTATTATTAGTTTTATTCTAGAATCTCTTTCCATATAATTTCTAATAATATCTATTGTAGAATCATTTGAACCATCATCCCGTATAATAAGTTTTATATCAACATCACTTTGAGATAATATAGAATACAACTGCTCCTCTATATACTTTTCACCATTATAAGTTGACATTAAAACTACTACTTTGTTCATCTACTCAATCATCCTTATACATCTCTACTATTTTATCCAAATATGAAGAAGCCTCTGCCTTTCCATACATCTTAGAAACATATTTCGCCCAATATCGCTGAATAAAAATTCTTATTTCTAGTGGGCTAAAAATCATCACACAGACAGCTCTGAGTCTTACATTTTTTATATCTATAACCTTTTTCAGTCTTAATCTTTTTCTTAGCCATTTATTGTCTGGGTATTTCTCTATCAGATATCTATAATACCGTTTTTCATCTTCATGAATAAGTTTTGAAAATGAGTCGCTTCCCGATGTTGATATGCCAGAATAGCCTTCATACAAGAAAAGACATTCCTTGAAACATGATATTCTATGTCCGTCAATTAAATATTCCAGCTGGCAAATATCTTCAACATATTTCACTGAATCTTTTGCTCTCTCTAAATACTCCCTAAATAAGTCTTTTCTGTACCACATGGATATCCCAGACACGTTGTCTTTATACAAAAGAAAATCTCTCCCAATAAACTTTCTATTAAATAAGTCTTTTACTGCAAAGGGAAATGTAAATGGTTCAACATGAATCTTCCCTTCTGGCATTCTATAAAACATTTCTGTTTGTGCATATGAAAATTCACATTCATTTTTGCTAATAAACTGAGCCATTTTATAAAGACTGTCTGTTCTAAAGAAGCCATCTCCCGCTCCGAATGTTTTTACAAATTCACCATTTGCATACGCTAGAGCGTTTAGAAGATTCCTTACGGTACCTCGATTCTCTTCTCCTCTTACAATCTTGTACCTTGAGAAATTTTTTTCCTTCATAAACTCCTCTATTAAATGAGTAGGATCTTCTTCTGAGCAATCATCTGCAATAATAATTTCGTAATCAGAATATGATTGACTAATAATACTGTCTAATGTGAATTGTATTTTTTTATAGTTTGAATTATAAATAGCTAAAATAATGCTAATCATTTACTAAGCTTATCCTCATTATTAAGTCTAATATTTACAAAAATCTCACTTCCCAAGTCAGGCATATACTCTGACAATTTATACATCCCATCAAGAACATGTTTATCAATAATACCCTTTTCCAGCATAGTCCACATCTGGCTATGAGAAAAGAATTTTACAAAGAAGGAACCCTTATCAATCACCTCAAATCCAACATCCGAGACCTCTTTAATTAACGATTCAAGATCGTATATTCTATTTTGTTGCAATGTAATATTGCGTTTTGACATGTCATACACGCTCTTTATATATTCACTTTCCTTTGCCAATATTCTGTGAACGGAGTTTGCATTTGGAACATTTATATGAACTATCGTACTCTCATCACATATTTTCTTCATTCCGTAAAGCAATACCTCTGGTTCTTCAACTTCATGCAATAAGCTGCTACACAGAACCATATCCATTATTCCAAAGTTCCAAATATCAGGTGGAAAAAAATCATTAATAACTGTAATGTTGTCCATGCCACTTGATAGTTCTAATGCTTTTTTATAAAACGCATCAGCAGGCTCATATATGATCCATTTTTTCCTACTTCCCCAATAACGAAATGTAGGATCCAGTCCACAACCAATCTCCAGTATGGAATCCGGATTATACTTTTCAAGTATCTCTATTACTTTTTTTCTTCTGTATTCAACCTGATACTGTTCAAAATCATTTACGCAATAGCAATCTGCATAATCTCCGATATCTCTCATAATCACTCATTCCCATTTATTAATTGCTTGTATCACATAATCTACCTGTTCATCACTCATACCATAAAACATCGGAAGACTAAGCTCTGTGGCACTTATCTCCTCAGTAATAGGAAAATCTCCCTTTTTGTAGAGAAGGTCTGAGTAACACTGCTGCATGTGAATCGGTATCGGATAATGCTTATTGGTCATCACTCCGTTACTTTCCAGGTACCTCTCCAACTCATCTCTTCTACTACTTCGGACAGCAAATATATGCCAAACCGGCTCCACATTTCCCGGAACATAAGGTAATACAATATCCGGATGCTTTATCCCCCTCATATATCTGTCTGCGATATTTCGTCTATAAGTATTCATCTTATCGAGTATACTGAGCTTGGCACTAAGAAAGGCTGCCTGAAGCTCATCCAGCCTTGAATTATTTCCTTTGTATATATGATGATACTTATAATCAGATCCGTAATTCCCCAAGGCCCTTACCTTTTTGGCAAGTTCCTGATTATTCGTGGCGACAGCACCTGCATCACCTAATGCGCCAAGATTTTTTCCGGGGTAGAAGCTAAATGCTGCCGCATCTCCAAAGGTTCCCACTTTTTTACCTTTATACGTAGCCCCGTGGGCCTGTGCACAGTCCTCTATTACGCAAAGACCATACTCGTCAGCCAGCTCTAGGATCTTGTCCATATCACAGGGTTGTCCATATAAATGAACAGGAATAATAGCCTTTGTTTTGCCTGTTATTTTCTCTTCTATTTCTTCAGCATCAATATTATATGTATCAAGACATGGATCAACCAGTATAGGCTTTGCTCCCGTATATGTTACTGCCAGAGCAGTAGCGATAAACGTATTTGCAGGAACAATAACTTCGTCTCCATCTTTAATACCGCACGCTTTTAGCGCAAGCATGAGTGCGTCTAGTCCATTTCCTGTCCCAACGCAATATTCTAACCCAAGATATTTTGCAAATGACTGTTCAAATTCGCGGCCCTCTTTCCCGGAAATATACCAGCTGCTACTCATAACTCTGTCAAATGCACTATATAATTCATCCTTCAATTCCTGTTCCATTGGAACAAAACTCACAAATGGAACCTTACCGTTAATATCACTTGTTTTCATTATCTTCCCTTTGTTTAATATATTCTAGGAACTCATCATAATCTCTTATATAATCTGATTCGTCATATACTTCCGACGCAAAAACCATCAATACTGCATCCGGTGAAAAGTCATACATTTCTCTCCACATGTCATTTGCAACATACAGTCCCTCGTATGGCTTCTCCAACGAAACAACCTTCTTTTCCTTACCATTATCAAGTCGTATCTTACAGCTTCCATGAACACACACCAATATCTGCTGCAGACTCTTATGAGCATGCTTTCCTCTAACTACACCCGGTATTGTATCATACATAAAATATACTCTTTTGATGCGAAATGGGATATCATTGTATTCCTCCAGAGCAACCAGTTGTCCCCTCTCATCACCATGAGGCTGAAACGTGTATTTTATAGTCTGCATTCTTATCCCTCGCCTTTCTATTCCTTATCCAGTCTTTCTTCCACAATAAATCTTGGTCTTCCTTTGGTCTCAAGATATATCTTACCGACATATTCTCCAACGATGCCTGTACACATAATCTGTGCCCCCCCAAAAAAGCAGATCAGGAGTACGGAGGTTGTCCAGCCCTGTACTGTTCCGCCATGGAAATGTCCCCAAATTACATATATCGCATAAACTACACTAAATAGCACCGAAAACAGTCCAAACATTGTAATCATTCTTATTGGTCTTACACTCGTAGAAGTGATGCCATCTATAGCAAAATAAATCATCTTTCCAAGAGAATATTTGCTTTCACCTGCATACCTTTCCCCCCTGTCGTATTCCACAGTAGATGTCTTAAATCCAATCATAGGTACAATTCCCCTGAGAAACAGATTCACCTCCTTGAAATTCATAAGCTCCTCTACCGCCCTCTTACTCATAAGTCTGTAATCCGCATGATTATATACAATCTCAACACCCATAGCTCTCATAAGCTTGTAAAATGCCAATGCCGTTGTTCTCTTAAAAATAGAATCCTTTTTCCTGGACTTTCTAACCCCATACACAATCTGACTGCCCTTGTAATATTCGTCAACAAACTTGTCAAGGACTTCTATATCATCCTGAAGATCTGCATCCATGGACACGATCATGTCAGCATACTCTGCCGCCTCGAATAGTCCCGCAAGCAGTGCATTCTGATGTCCCTTATTTCTGGACAGCTTTATTCCGGTCACATACTTTTTCTCATTGTTCAGGTTGCAAATGGTTTGCCATGTTTCATCCCCTGAGCCATCATCCACATACAGTATGCGACTTTTCTCCGATATCTTCTCCTGTTTTATCATTGCATCCAGCTTATCTGTCAGTCTCCTTGTTGTTTCTATCAGCACTTCCTGCTCATTAAAACAAGGAATAACTATGTATAATATCTCTTTCATATCTCACCTTTTTTACACTAACAGTATCAATTGCACCCTATGTCAGTATGTGTTATATTTGTATATGGCTAATTTAGTAATATCTACTAAGTTTATGCCTATAATTATATCAAATATACCATTATTATCAACTACAATAAATTATAAGGAGCACAATATGAAAAATGTAAGCATTTCCAAAAAAACCTCATATATACTTCTGGTTATTATTATATTGGCAGGAATTTGCAGATTCAGCTACGGATTTTTTGTTCAAAAGGAAGGTATCCACTCTGATGAAGTATGGTCCTTCGGTCTTGCCAACAGCTACTACGAGCCATACATCCAGTACACAGACAACACCTCCGCCTTCAAGAATACAGATACCTGGATCTCCGACGAAACTTTTAGAGAATATCTGACAGTACAAGAGGGAGAACGTTTTTCCTTCGGTTCAGTGTATTACAATCTTTCCTGCGATGCCCACCCACCGCTGTACTTTTTCCTGCTGCACTTTCTCTGTTCTTTTTTTCCAAATCAGTATATATTTGCCCTTGGATTTTTTATCAATATGATAGCATACATATTCCTTGCTCTTTTTATGTACAAACTGCTACTACTTGTAACAAAGTCTGAGGTAGTTAGTCTTATTGGCGTTTTATTTTCTACATTCTCTCTTGGAATGCTGAATATGACTATGTTCGTGAGAATGTATCTATGCGTAGCCACTCTGGCTATCATATACTCCTATCTCAGTGCAAAATTCGTATGTGATGAAACATACCGAAAGAAAGCATCCAGCTATATACTTCTTGGAGTAACTGTCCTTACAGGTGCGCTCACAGATAACTTCTTTCTTCCGTATGCTTTTGTCACAACCCTTGTAATATGTATCTGTCTATGCACAAAAAAAGAAATCAAACCAATGGTCATATATGGCCTTGCCGCGTTAATTGGTGTGGTTCTATCCATAATCATATTCCCAAAAACCTTCACCAGTATGCTCTCTTTTCTAGGTGTTTCAATAGGACCTGCGCCGGCAGCAGATACCGGTGCAGTAGTTCACAGCAGCTACAGATATATGCCAGTATTTTTCCAGTTTAAGATGACACTTATGCACATATTTAAAGCGCTGTTTGGTCATGAGCTAATTACACCTTACAGAACATATGCAAGAATATATATATCCTGTGGATTATTTATTATTGTCATCATTGGGGTACTTCTTTCGTTCCTTTTCAGGAAGGAGCCATGGTTTATAAAAATATGCTCCAAGGCAAAGACTTCTATTATTCATTTTGGAAAGACATTTAACTATGTTACACTGTCACTTGTATTAAGCTCGCTTATGGTATGTATTTCCGCTGCCTATATAGCAGATATCTATGGGCTTGGAGCTACAGGGGACAGATATATATTTGTATGTTACCCTGCGGTTATGATTACCTTTGTACTTGCTATATGGAGAATCCTGACACTTATTTTTAAAAGAAAAGACACTATTGTTGCAGTTTCGCTTGTTGTCATTCTGTCAATATGCTCTTTATTATCAAACATGCAGACATGTACATATCTTATGAAATGTCCAAACACAATGAGGCTTGAGGATATTAGTAAGGATTCCAACTTTATAGTAATCGCCTCATCCAAATGGATGCTTGTACAGTATGCAGCGAAGCTATATGGATGTAAGGAAGTATTTCTGACTGCAGACTATGATTTTGACAAGCAGATAGATAATATAAAAAGCCATGAACTATCCGGAGATACATATCTTCTTGTAGATATGACCAAGATGAATGTTAAATCTGAAGCTGATACTAAGTTTCAGCTTGCTATGAGTAAAGCCTTTCCTACATATTCATCTTCTAAACTTACATATACCAGCCAGTCGGATACTCAAGACACCGGCTATAGCTTGGCGCACATAATTGATACATGTCGCAGTTTTCCATTCGTTGATGACATAAAATACATCGGATGTGACGGTCTTAATTTCTACAAAGTAAATGTATACAAAGTAAATTAAACAGAAAATATACAGAAACAAGCGGTCGCTCCTAATCCTTGGATGCGACCGCTTGTTTTCATCATATTCTCTAATCTATCCATATGTCCGATAGGCCAGCTTGTAAAACACCATAATAATGCTTACAATCCACTTAGGCCAAAACTTCTCGAACATACTTCGATCTTCTACCTCTCTGTTATGATTTTCAATAAACTCCTTACTCGTAGCTCCGTCATGCACTCTATAATGCCCTAGTACTTTATCCACATAAAGGAATCTTCCCGGCTCATTTGCAAGCTTATAGAATGTATCCCAGTCAAGATTAAACCCATACTCCGATGTAAACACATTATCACCAAGACGGGCCTTGTTGTAAGTCACAAGAGGGCATACTATTGTATTTCCAAGGCTTAAGCTGGCCCGCTTACGCCACTTCTTACCTGCTTTCTTAGTATTCCTGACAGGCCATCTGAGAAACCTTCTTATTCTGCTATTCACATCTCTTTTACTGAAATCTCCATTTTTTATCGGTGTATAATCCGTATAGAAGATTGACCAGTCATCATAGTGCTGAGCATAGTGGAGAAGTGCTTTTACATAATTCTTATCATACACATCATCCTGATGAGCCACTGTTACAAAATTGGTTCTTGCGCTATTGTATGCAAAATTCCAATCCGCCTGAATACCCCTTCCACCATCCTTATTCACATATACAGGAATATTATATTTTCCTGCTATATCTGCTATATAATCACTTGGTGTAGAAGTATATATTTCAATATTTGTTTTTACAGTTTGGCTAACAAGGGATTTTATACACTCTTCTAAATATGGTGATTCCTTATACGCGCATACAGCAAATGTATGATTTGTGTCAATCATAGACGTCTAAACCTCCTATATCGTTTTTCCACGTCTTTTTCTGTTTTTCTATGAATGTAATAAAATAGTGGACAGATATCAAACGTGTTTATACATCTGTCCACTACTGTTATTTCTAATATCCTAATAGGATATTATATATCTTACTTAAAGTAAGCCACACCACTTTCAAATATCTTCTGGTTCTGATCACCATATACATTTACAGCAACAGCCTGTCCGATACGCTCTGAGTGACCCATCTTACCAAGCACACGTCCATCAGGACTTGTAATACCCTCGATTGCGTAGTAAGAACCGTTCACATTGTAATACTCATCCATAGTTGGGTTACCATTCATATCAACGTACTGTGTTGCAACCTGTCCGTTAGCGAACTGCTTCTCGCACCACTCCTTGCTTGCTACGAAGCGTCCCTCACCATGTGAGATCGGAATTGTGTAGATTCCGCCAAGCTCCGCCTTGCTAAGCCAAGGGCTCTTGTTTGTAACAACCTTTGTATATACCATCTTGGACTGATGACGACCTATGCTGTTCATTGTAAGTGTAGGTGAATCCTCTGTCTGTGGGATAATCTCACCGTAAGGAACAAGACCAAGCTTGATAAGAGCCTGGAAGCCGTTACATATACCAAGTGCAAGACCATCTCTCTCATTGAGGAGCTTCATAACCTCCTCTGATATCTTTGCATTTCTAAATGCTGTAGCAATAAACTTACCTGATCCATCAGGCTCATCGCCGGCTGAGAATCCACCCGGGAACATAATAATCTGTGAATCGCTTATAGCCTTTGCAAATGCATCAACGGAATCTCTAATTCCCTGAGCTGTCATATTTCTAAATACGATCGTCTCAACCTCAGCACCTGCTCTCTCAAATGCCTTCGCGGAATCATACTCACAGTTTGTACCAGGGAATACCGGTATAAATACCTTCGGCTTTGCAATCTTATTCTTTGATGTGTATACAGTCTTTGCATCGAAGAGACCGGTCTTAATCTCCTCCTGTGCTACTCCTGACTGTGTAGGGAATACCTTCTCAAGTGTTCCTGTCCATGCAGCAAGAGCCTCATCCATGGTAATCTCCACATCCTTATATGCAAATACCGGCTCTGCTGTAACCTTACCAATCTTCTTAACAGGAATGCCAAGGTGCTCAAGCTCGGACTCCTTAACCTCCATGATGATTGCTCCGTAATTCTTCGCAACAAGATCCTTTTTGCTCACTGTATCTTCAAGCATAACTCCAAGCTTGTTACCAAACGCCATCTTGCTGACAGCCTCTATGATACCGCCAAATCCAATTGCATATGCAGACTGAATCTTGCCTTCCTTGATTCTCTTGCTAAGCAAGTCATACATATAAAGAACATTGTCGTATACAGGAATATCGTTCTCATCCCTATCGATATCCATCTGAACAAGTACATTGCCAGCCTTCTTAAGCTCAGGTGTAACAACATCCATGTAGCTTGCCACATCAACAGCAAATGAAACAAGTGTCGGTGGTACATCAATGTCGTTGAAGGTTCCCGACATACTGTCCTTTCCACCGATTGATGGAAGTCCTAGTCCTACCTGAACATCATAAGCACCGAGAAGTGCTGCCAGTGGCTGTCCCCATCTGTATGGATCTGTTCCCAGTCTCTTGAAATACTCCTGGAATGTAAGTCTGATCTTGCTTACATCTCCACCTGCTGCTGCAATCTTTGCTGCTGAAGAAATAACTGCATATACGGAACCATGATATGGACTCCAGCTTGAAAGATATGGATCAAAGCCATAACTCATCATGGTGATTGTGTCTGTCTTTCCCTTAAGTACAGGAAGCTTTGCAATCATAGTCTGTGTAGGTGTAAGCTGATACTTTCCGCCATATGGCATTGTAACAGTGCCTGCACCGATTGAGCTGTCAAACATCTCAACAAGACCCTTCTGCGAACATACGTTAAGGTCTGAAAGAGTGTCAAGCCAAGCCTTCTTTACATCCACAGGTTCAGCAACTGAGGCAAAATAATTGTCAGCCTTTGATGGGCTCTCAACCTTAACCTCTGTCTCCTGATGGGCTCCATTTGTATCAAGGAATGCTCTTGAGATATTTACAATCTCCTTTCCTCTCCACTTAAGCACAAGTCTAGGGCTCTCTGTTACAGTTGCAACAACAACTGCCTCAAGATTCTCCTCATCAGCATACTTGAGCATGGTATCAGCATCACTTGGATCAACTACAATAGCCATACGCTCCTGTGACTCTGAGATGGCAAGCTCTGTTCCGTCAAGTCCTGCATATTTCTTTGGAACCTTGTCAAGGTCCACAACCAGTCCGTCAGCAAGCTCTCCGATAGCAACAGATACGCCGCCTGCACCGAAATCATTACACTTCTTTATAATGGAAGAAACCTCTTCTCTTCTGAAAAGTCTCTGAATCTTTCTCTCTGTTGGAGGATTACCCTTCTGAACCTCAGCTCCGCAGGTCTCAAGTGAGTGAGAGGTGTGAGCCTTTGATGAGCCTGTTGCGCCGCCACAGCCATCACGTCCGGTACGACCTCCAAGAAGGATAATCACATCACCCGGATCCGATGTAAGTCTCTTCACAGCACGTCTTGGAGCAGCACCCATTACAGCACCTATCTCCATTCTCTTTGCAACGTAGTCCGGATGATAAACTTCATTTACAAGACCTGTTGCAAGGCCGATCTGGTTACCGTATGAGCTGTAGCCGTGAGCTGCAGTTGTAACAATCTTTCTCTGAGGAAGCTTACCCTCCATCGTATCCTTAAGTGACTTGGTAGGATCTGCTGCGCCGGTAACACGCATAGCCTGGTACACATAGCCTCTTCCTGAAAGCGGATCTCTGATTGCACCGCCAAGACAAGTTGCAGCACCACCGAATGGCTCAATCTCTGTAGGATGGTTGTGTGTCTCATTCTTGAAGAACACAAGCCATTCCTCCTCCACGCCATCTACAACTACAGGTACTACTATTGAACAGGCATTGATCTCATCTGACACCTCCATGTCATCAAGCTTGCCTGCTGCCTTCAGCTGCTTCATACCCATAAGTGCTATATCCATGAGACATACAAACTTGTCATCTCTGTCCTTGTACATCTCCTTCATCTCTGCTCTGTAAGTCTCAAATGTCTTCTCAAGAAGCTCCCTGTAATCACCATCATCAAAGGAAACATCTGTAAGCTCTGTTGAGAAGGTGGTGTGACGGCAGTGGTCTGACCAGTAGGTGTCAAGCACTCTGATCTCTGTCATTGAAGGGTCACGCTGCTCCTCATCTCTGAAATAGTTCTGAATATGAAGGAAATCCTTGAAGGTCATGGCAAGGCCAAGTGAGTCATAAAGCTCCTTAAGATCAGCCTCTGCCATATCCTTAAATCCGTCAAATATATGCACATCCGCAGGCTCCGGGAACTCTGAAACAAGTGTCTCCGGTATTTCCATTCCACAGATTCTTGAATCAACAGGATTTACACAGTAATCCATAACAGCCTTCAGTTGCTCCTCTGTCACGTTTCCTGAAAGCACATATGTTGTTGCAGTCTTAATAATCGGCTCCTCATCCTCAGCAAGAAGCTTCACACACTGCTCTGCTGAATCAGCTCTCTGATCAAACTGTCCCGGAAGGGCCTCAACAGAGAATACCTTGTCACCCTCCGAAAGCTCTATCTGTCCCTCGTAGATTACGTCCACAGGTGGCTCTGCAAATACAGTATCAAGTGCCTTTTTGTATGTCTCCTCAGATATGTTCTCAATGTCATATCTTACAAGTACTCTTACATAATCTGCCTTGATTCCAAGGTAATTCTTAAGCTCCTCATAAAGCTCCTTAGCCTTGACTGCATAGTCAGGCTTTTTCTCAACATACACTCTCTTGACCTTACTCATGTCATACCTCCGTAAAATGCATTTGTTCATCATTTTTCCATTCTTTTATAATAACATTTATCTACTTAATTTTGTAGTATTTTGTTTTTGATTGGGCATTTTTGTATATTACTTATATTACTTAGATGATTTTTTCTATATTTTTTGATATACCGCCATATTTCTAATTGTGAAGTCTTCGTATCATCTTAAAAATAACTGAATTCTGATAAATCATAGGTGAATTCTGACAATAGAATATGATGCCATCTGTAGGAGCATATATATCCGTTGTGTTCTCCCCTGTCATAGGGTTGATAATATTTGCAATAACCTGGCCTCTCACTACCTCATCTCCCGGATTAACCAGCCTCTTAAAGAACCCTGCAGCATGCTCAGATCTTATGCTGAGTAAATCCTCCTCATCCAGTATGGTGGATATATAACCTGCATGGCAATTGTACCTTATAACCCCCATACGTGTAAGGAATCTGAGAACCGATGATACCGCCTGGCTGGCGCTTTCTCCCCTAATCGTATCTGTAACGCCTGAATACACGGAAAAAGCATCTGTGCCCCTCATCTGCCAATTGTAATTCAGTGTACCTGTATCGTGTGAGCGAGGCTCTGCAGTGAGCACGTACGGCATACCAAACAGATTGGCAAGGCTTGTGCTCTGTCTTCCTGTCTCCATCATCCTGACATGGGGAATAAACTCTCCCTCCATGTAAAAGCTGGCAAACTGAATTCCGTAGGAATATCCCTGTACCTTATCCATCACTGCCGCAGCTATCCTGCTTGTGGCTGGGCCCTCGGGATTTCCCGGGAACAATCTGTTAATGTCTGAATTGTCTGTAATCCAATATTTTTTCCCGACATTGAAGGAGCTGTAATTCAGAGATGGAATAAGCATAATCTCTTTTCCCGATACGATTGCCCCTCTAGCCTCAAGCTCGCTGAGCTTCTTTGCAAGAAGGGAGCAAATGTACAGCTGCTGAAATTCATTGCCCCTCATGGCACCAACTATGCATGCAGCCTTCTCACCGCTGCCATATGAAAATCCATAAATCTCATAATCGCCTCTGTAGGCTGTGTTCATGGAATAAATCAGTTCCTTGTTCATTGACTACCTCCATATATTCTTGCAACCAAAGAGCCTTCCTCTATAACCGGATACTCCCTCAGTGAGAATACGATTCCATTTCTTGGAGATCTTATAGTCTCCTCCTCTGAGCCTGTAAGAACATTTACGATTCTGCCTATTATTTCGCCCTTTTGAATATACTGCGAGTGTTTTGCAACAGGGATAAATATTCCGCTGCTCTCTGCATTTACATAGCAGACATCCTTGTCCTTTGCAAACTTAGGCCGATGATCCGGATTCACTGTATCCTGCCATATCCCCATCTTTGACATAAGAGAAAACAGTCCGTCTACGATCTGATTTGAATAGTCATAGTCAATCTTAAGTGCAACGCCCGACTCCACCACCATGCTTTTAACACCTATTTCATTTAATGCGTGGGCAAGGCTTCCCGCCATTACTGTGGATGAGGGATGAACCCAAACTACATCTACATTCATACAGGAAGCAAATGGGGCAAGAGCTTCTGCCACATCAGAATTGATGCGCACCTGCGGTATCTCCTTGATATATATACTGCTGGAGTGTATATCAACACAAATATCTGCACCCTCAATATCCTTCATCAGCTTTGCAGCTGTATATTCTCCAACAGTACCCTCCTTTGTTCCGGGAAAAAGTGTATTCATATCGGTATCAAATACAGGCACATCCCTATATTGAGCCTCAAGTCCCATAGGATTGACAGATGGATATACATCCACAATTCCTGATAGCTTTTCAAAATTTCTTTTTATTCTCCGTATTACTTCATAGCATATGTACTGCCCGCCGACCTCATCACCATGTATCCCGGATACAATACACAGTCTTTTCTCTGAGCCTGTGGGAAAATCAGGTGCCAGATGGTTCTTCTTCACTCTCATTACTTCTCCTATCAGCATATTGGCTGATACTACTGTCTCAATCATGATACATCCCCCTATACACAAAGTAAAAGCAGGGTACTGTGCGTATCCTGCTTTTGCTGTACCTAATTTATTATACACAATAAATATAGGTTCTTCAAGCTATGTAATTTTCTTTACTATTCAAAAGCTATGCTCTCTTTTTATACTCAATCCTGAGCTTATCTGCAATAAGTGCAATAAATTCCGAATTTGTAGGCTTGCCCCTACCGGCACTTACCGTGTAACCAAAAAGTTCGTTTATTGTGTCGATCTGTCCCCTGTTCCACGCCACCTCGATGGCATGTCTTATGGCTCTCTCCACACTTGAGGATGTGGTCTTATACTTCTTGGCAATTGTAGGATAAAGAAGCTTTGTAATATAATTGAGCATATTTGCATCGTGAACAGACATTATTATTCCTTCTCTGATATACTGATATCCCTTTATATTCGCCGGAATACCAATATCTCTTATAATATCTGTAACATCACTTTCCAGCGTGTCCATATGGCAGTGCTTCATATCGCCATCCGTTATACCGGAAAACTCATCGCCATAATCTTCACCATGGGAAGATTTTCTGTCATATATCTGTCTTATGCGTGTTACGAGCTGTGCCGGATTATATGGCTTCAATATGTAGTAGGTTGCACCCATCTCAAAGGCACACCTGATAAGTCTCTGGGAGGATACCGAAGTCAGCACCACAAATGTTGTATCCTCATATTCACTGTTTTCCTTTATCTGTTCCATAACACCAAGTCCATCCATTCCGGACAAGCATATATCCAGTATAACGATATCCGGTCTGTGCAGCTTAATGGACTCCACAGCCTCATCTCCGGTACTTACCATATCAACAATATGTATCTCATCTCTGGATGAATAAGCAGCTATCTGCTTTGCAATCTGTGTGCTGTCTCCATCAGCAATCAATATATCAAACCCTTTGTTTACCATATTATCTCCCTTACGTATATAAAAAAAGTTTCCATGTACAAGCGCTTGTCTCAAATTACATGTATTATGATATTTCTATCAATACATTTTGTCAAGCTGTTTTAATATCATTTTTAATATCATTATTGTCATTTCTCTATATTCGACATTTTTCCCTTTTTTTCGTATCACCCAACATTTTTAAGCTTGGAATCAAGACGGATTTTATCCGCAATCAGTGCAATAAACTCAGAATTTGTCGGTTTACCCTTTCCTGCACTTACCGTGTATCCGAAAAGCTCATTTATCGTATCCAGCCTTCCTCTGCTCCACGCCACCTCGATAGCATGTCTTATGGCTCTCTCTACTCTCGACGGAGTTGTGCTGTACATGCTTGCAATTGAAGGGTACAGCTGCTTTGTAATGGAGTTGAGAATATCCATATCATCCACAGCAATCATTATGGCGCTTCTAAGGTACTGGTATCCCTTTATGTGTGCCGGAACACCTATTTCGTGTATCACATCAGTCACCACAACCTGAAGCCTGTCCTTGTCCTCCTCCTTATCATTCCTTATAACCTCCTGCAAATTTTCTCCCTTCCCCTTTATTACCCCCTCTATAGCTTCTTTTATCATTTTTTCGTCATACTGCTGTTCAATTACTCTAAGAACAACCCTGCTGTCTATAATTGAATGTAAAAAGGACAGATAATTTTTATGGTTTCTTGACGCGCAAAGTATAAATCTGCTTCCGGGCTTATTTTTTCCCGAAGAAGCTCCTTCAATAATTCCGGGGACATCAATACCTGAAACAACCTCATCCATAATAACAACATCAGGCTTCTTATCACTTATCATCCTGACAGCTTCCTCTCCCTTATCAGTGCATCCTATGTATTCATACTCACTTATACCACTTATTATCTGAATAAGCTTCTCAATTTCTCTTTTGTCATGCTTAACCATCATCACCTTAACATGACCCATGCTAAACTCCTTCCTGCATGCTGCAAGGAACAGCATATTATCTTTTTTCCATTGCTATTCCACTACAGCTTATTATAATTTCACGGCCCTTTGATTGGAATATGTAACAGTACGCAAGTTGTGACAGCAATTTTCACATATGTATTTCTATCAACACTTAAATACAAATAAAAACCCTGTGCCGTCAAATTAGCACAGGGTTCGTCATTTATAAGCTTTCTTCTCGTATCCTTAATATCTTTTCATATAGCTGTGGGTTGTGAGCCTTAAGGTTCTCCTCCAGTCGGTCACGGCGGGCCTTGTATCTTTTTGCAAGCTCAGGATATTTTTCCTCCAGCTCAGACAGCAGCGTCCTTCGTCGTCTCTCCAGACACTGTGCAATTGTATGCTCATCTCCTCCTGTAGCTCTCACAATTTCTTCCACATGGGCCTCCATATGCTCAAGCCATTCATCCTCGTCACGTATATCCATGTGTCCCCAAAAGCCATGCATAATCTGCTCCATATCCGCCCCATTTTTCATCTTTTCTATTGACTCAGCTATATGCTTCTCAATCACCTTCTCCGCATCATCACCAAGAGCCCACACCAGCTCCTGAGCCGCGTGCTCGGCTCTCACCCTTCTGATACTGTGATAGCTGTTATGCACCCCTTCAAGAGGAAATGGTCTGTCAATATCGCAGTCAGAAAGTGCCCTCTCTATGGTCTGCCGCACCCGTCCTGCCTCTATCATATAGGACAGTCCAAGCTTTCTCATTTGCGCATTAAGAGAGCTTATATGCTCCGTTATGTACAGCCTTATCCCTCTTTCATCAAGAGTTTTATATATGAGCTCTAACTCCTTTGCTGCAGTCACATCCATGCTTCCTATTGCAGATGCATCAATAATAACAGCCCTTGTGTCCTCCTTCACAGCCCCCAAAATATCCTTCTCCAGAACTGATACATTTGCAAAAAAAAGATTGCTGCTAAACCTGTAGATTACTACATTTCTGAGGGGATATGCATGCTTAAACTTTGCAATGTCAAGAAACTCCTCATGTCCCGGCACAAGCCCCAGAAAGCTCCTTGGAGGGTCAGCTGCTCTCTTTATAACTGCTACAAATGAAAGTATGATTCCCACAAGCACACCATTAATAGTACCGAGGATCAGCACTCCAAAAAATGCTCCGAGGAATATGTAAAACTCCCCCTTGCTAACCTTTCTCAGCCTTGCTGCCATGTCAAATTCCAAAGCACTTATAAGGGCAGAAATAACAATTGCAGTTAGCACGGGAACCGGAAGATATCCAATAAAGCCTGTTCCAAAGAGCAGTATAAACACCATAACAACGCCGGCAACAATGCCTGTCAGCTGTGTTTTGCCCCCGAACTGTTCATTCATGGTCGTTCTTGACACTGAGCCGTTTACAGGCAGACAGCCCACCAGGGCGGATGCAAAATTTGCCATGGAAAAGGCAAGAATCTCCTGATTGTCGTCAAGCAAATACCCATTTTTCTTGGCAAAGCTGTTCTCTGCAAGAAGTGTTTCTGCCATTATAACTACCGCAACAGAAAGGCTCACTGTCATAATATCCGGAAGTATATGAAGGTCAATATCCGGAATTGACATACCAGGAAGACCGGACTTAACGGAATCAAGACAGGTTATGCCATAGCTTTTTGCATCAAATAAATATGAGGCAATTGCTCCTGCCACCATAACGCATATAGCCATAGGAAATTTTGGAATAAGCGCCCTGGAAACTAACAGAATGGCAAGTGCAGCTATTCCGACTAGTAAAGATGTTCTATTTATATGCCCTGCTGTTTCTCCTATATGAGAGATAAGCTCCAAAAGCTCCCCACATCCTGCTCCTGCTCCATAGAGCTTTGGGAGCTGCATGAGAATAATCGTTGTGCAAATACCGGAAATAAAGCCTCCCATTACCGGAGTAGATATGTAATTTACAAGCTTTCCTGCTCTAAAAAGAGAAAAAACCAGAAGCCACAGTGCTGTAAGAAACGTAATGACCGGAACAATCGTGCAGGCCTCCTTGGAGCCGGGCACAATACCCAGAGCAATAAGCTCTGCTCCTACAAGAGCAGCAGGTGCCGCATCAACGCCAAAAATAAACTGCCTTGAGGTAGAAAAAAGTCCAAATATAATTATAGGAAGAACCGATCCATATAGTCCGTATACCGCAGGAAGGCCTGCAATCTGGGCATATCCCATTGATATGGGTATGGAAACCGCCGCTATTATTATTCCGGCAAATATATCCGGAAATATATTCTTTTTGTCATAATTCTTCAGTGTATGTACGAATGAAACCTTTATTGCTTTATCCTCCTACATCATAATACGGTAAATTTCGTCCTTGCTTTCCATAAATGCATCAACCACATCCGGGTCAAAGTCCTCTCCTCTTCCCTTCTCTATTATCTCATAGCATTTATCAAGGGGCAAAGCATCTCTGTAGCATCTCTTTGCAGATACGGCGTCAAATACGTCTGCCACAGCCATTATCCTTGCACTCAGAGGTATATTCTCCTTAGAAAGTCCATTTGGATAGCCTCTTCCATTCCACTTTTCATGGTGATGCAGAGCTTACCCGGTTTTTGAAGTATGGAGTCTGGAATTCCTATCTTACCGATATCGTGCATCGGTGCTGATTTGTGAACTACCCATTGTCTAAAGCCAATGGGCTTCCTGCTTCATCGACCTCGTAACCTACTATCTCCACAGGCGTTAATTCGGGCAGTCCCTGCCCTATATATTTCTTTATGCTATTTGCCTTAATCCTTCTGCTAATATAT
>JAGANU010000002.1 GCA_017624085.1 Coprococcus sp. | reverse complement strand
TCTCCGGAAAAGAGTAGGTAATCCATATCGAATTCCTAACTTACGTCTTTTTTTTGAGAAATAAGCCGTAGGTCTATTAAAGTTACCCTTTTATCTGAAAATCATTTCAAAATACTTCTTGACTATTTACCAAATTGCTTAAATTTTATGTCTGTGTGTTTTCTATGTCTGAATTATAAATTTTCCATAAATGTTTTTACATGGAATTATGTAATTGATTTATGGCTTTTTGTCAAAAATGTATAATATATGGCTATTATTGGCAGTTTTTTTGTGTATATTTACGGTAAAATGTAGAATGAATATGGGAAATTGTAAAATATGCTACTTACGGCACATGTTTTTGTGCTATAGTTACGACATGTAGTATAAATTAGAAGGAGGATTTATATATGAATCTATTTAGCAACGATGGATGGTTCACCAGATTGTTTAGTCCTATCGGAGATATAATTGTGGTAAATATTTTATTTTTAATATGCAGCCTTCCCATTTTTACCATAGGAACATCCTTAAGTGCTATGTACTATGCTCTTATGAGGAACCAGCGTACCGGGGATACAGGAGGAATCGTAAAGCTGTTCTTTAAGGGATTTAAGGACAACTTTAAGAAATCTACCATAGCATGGCTAATCTTCCTTTTTATTTCTCTGATGTTTGCATGGGATTTTTATATATTTGGACCAACTGGCCCCATGAGCAACAAGCCGCTTTACTATATAAGTATTGTTTTTATGGTAGCAGTAAGCTTTATTGCGATTTACCTGTTTCCGGTTATAAGTGCATTTGAGAACACTCTTCTTGAGCTTGTAAAGCAGTCTATGTATCTTGCCATAAAGAATATTATATTTACATTTGTAATATTTATACTTTACACTGTTCCGGTATTCTTTCTGCTTTCCAACGTGAAGGTATTTATGGTAGGTATTTTCCTGTTTATTGCCTGTGGCTTTGGCCTTATCGCCTATGTGTCATCCTTCATGTTTGTAAAAGCCTTCTCACCATATCTTGAGGAAATAAGAAAGGTATACACTGACGACGATTTATAACAGCTTCACATAAAAAAGGGACGTGCACTCCACTTATTTATGGTTTGCACGTCCTTTTTTACATATGGTGGTTTGATTTTTCATATTTGGTATGACTAATTTTGGTATAACTAAAATTTGGTATGACTGATTTTGGCTATAACTTACAATATTGAAGAAGTGTGCTCTCCCTTTGAATCAAACTTCTCTACCTCAACCTCCAGACTCCGAAATGACTTAGGACTCATTCCGTACTTTTGCTTAAAAGCCTTCGAGAATGAGAGCGAATCCTCGTATCCGCACTGATACGCGATTATATTGATCTGCTCCTTTGTAGACCTTAACAGGCTTGCTGCCTTCTCTAGTCTGAAGTTTATCAAATACTCCTGAGGGGAAATTCCCATCTCCTTCTTAAAGCTCCCGGTAAGATGACTTCTGCTAATACCTATAAAATCAGCAATGTCATCAATCTTAATCTTGTTCATATACTTTTCTGTTATGAAGTCAACCGCAGCCTTGACGTATATCTTGCTGGGATACTCATTGTTATCCATGTTCCCGACAACATCTGCGTTATCCTCCATAATTGTTGCAAACAGATACATAAGCGCACTCTGCCTCTTCACCTCATTTATTCGAGTTATCTGCGAATAACTGAGCATCTTATCAATACATATGGTACACTGCTCCATCTGCTTAATCTTTATTATCGGCATATCCTTACTATAGCCCATGGCCTCAATAAAATCTTCAGATCTGTAGCCGTGAAATCCAACCCACATGTAGCTCCACGGGTCCTCGTCATCCGCCTTGTATGTTGTCTCCTCACCCGGTCTAATGATGAACGCCTGCCCCGGAACAAGATCGTATTTCTTTCCTCCTAGTGAAAAAGACCCCCTGCCCTTTTTCACGATGTGAATGACAAATGATTCTCTCACGTATGGCCCAAATTTCCATCCCTTAATGCAATCTTCCCTGCCACAATAATCCAGACTTATTGCTGTTCCAGACATATAAGAGTTAGATAATTGGAGATCCTCCAGACATGTAAAACCAACGCTGTCAGTTAGTCCAACTTTTCTTATCATAATGTGTCCTTTCAACTTTTTAACCACCATTTGCATTAGACCTATTTTACCATACAATAAGGCATTTACAAAAGCTTTATTTTTTTATACGCCCATTATAAGTAATATTTTATATATTATTTATAATATCCGTCAAAATGCATGATTCCTTCCTTATCATCATACATTGCATGATACGACAGGGTAGAATAGTCTATATATTTAGCTGTGCCATACTGCTCGTTTTGTCCAATATTGTTGGAGCTTAACAAAGCTCTGATTACTATGGTAATTGTAAGAGCTATGCCACAGCATATTCCCAATATGATGAATAAAACCATTATTGCACCCATGTCTTATCCTGCCTTTCTTTGACATAATCGATAACGCCTGTGCCACGGAATCTGTGTATATCCAGTCTGGACTTGTGAAGGTCATTTATTGCTTTCCAAAAAAGTCCGCCACATAATGCTATTCCACCTATAAACATACCCATAATCATATTTTTCACATCAGAAGTTGCATCCACTGCTAAAGCAGAGTATGCAAACAATGAACATAAAACACATATTACACACAATATGACAGCCAGCAAGAGAGTAACAAAGCCAATTTTAAATCTGTCTGCAGGTACATTTCCTACCACCTTACCATTCTGTCCGTTCACTGCCACTGTGTACAATATTCCCTTATATCTGAAGGTCATAAACCACGCCGGGAGAAGAGCATATTCCACGTCCGTAAGCTTGCACTCTGTATCCTCCGCCTTGATTGAGAGACTTTCCTCCTTTGCTTCTGTAGAAAGCATCTCCTCCCTAAGTATTCTGGAGCTTCTGTCCTTGGCGTACTGAATTACCTCTTTCGGAGGTACATCATAACGGTCTGTATAAAATCCAGACAAATATTCCGGAGAAAAATCAAGCCCTTTATTTGTATCATATGGCTCGAGTCTGTGCGATATGTTGTCATTGAGTCGCCTCGATGCATCGTAAGGCACTCTTGAAACGATGCACTCCGCATCCTTCATACAGTGATGCACTACCTGTGTATCATTTGATTTTCCATACCTGCTCATACTTACATCATACTGCTTATATATTTTTGTATTTTCTTTTTTAACTTTTGTGTACTTCAGCTTTTTCCTCACATGAACAGATGTAAGCCAGTAAGGAATGTATATTCCGCGAATTTTATCCACCTGAAGCTCTTTTATCTCCTTTGGAACAAAGAAGCCCTTGCAGAACCTGTCTCTAATAAGCTTCTCTGCCTTTGTCTGAGATATTCCAAATGGAATTATAAGATCCGGCTCAAGCTCATCATTTACCCTGTCCACAAGCACCAGGGGCTGTCCGCAATACGCGCAAAAGCTGGATGTCTCCTTTGCCGATACCATAAGCTTTGCCCCACAGGAATTGCACTCATACACATTCATCTCCATATATTTCTGAGAATTCTGATCTGCGCCAAGGTTTATCTCATCTAATGTATATATGGAGTCCTCATTGTCATCCACATATCGCTTTATTCTTGCTGCTTTCTTTAATTCCTGGTAGCTTCGCCTGTCCACAAATGTGCCATCAGCAGTCTTCACCACAGCTGTATTATTTTCTCCTATCTCCGGATTTAATACCGAATTACACTGTGTACACTCCAACCTGCCGGTTTCCGGATTCATTACAACCACACCGCCACAGGAAGAACATTTTAGGTTAAGTACCATACCCTTTTCCCCCGATTATTTTAACATTTCCCCTTATATTACTTATAACCGTTTTTTCATCAGTTAATTTTTTTTACATCATCCTTGTTGGTTTCTGCAACGATGTAATGAGGTCTGTTTTTTACCTCCATATATGTCTTTGCTATGTATTTGCCCATCATACCTATACACAGGAACTGAAGTCCCGCAATAAAAAGTATTATACACACAAGTGACGGCCAGCCTGCAACCGGATCTCCAAATAAAAGCTTTCTCACAAAGAAAAACAAAAGCATGACAAATGAAAGTACCGTGCAGAACATTCCAAATCCAGAGGATATCATCATTGGGGCCTCAGAGAAATTGATTATTCCATCTAAAGCATACCTGAAAAGCTTCCAGAAGCTCCACTTTGTCTCCCCTGCCACTCTCTCTACATTCTCATACTCAAGCCACTTTGTCCTATAGCCTACCCAGCCAAAAATACCCTTTGAAAATCTGTTATTCTCACACATGGCAACGATGGCGTCCTTCATCTCGGCCTTCATAAGCCTGAAATCTCTTGCTCCATCAACAACATCTGCATCCGATATTCTGTTAATAATCTTATAGAAAAGCCTCGCAAACCAGGATCTTATAGGTGGCTCTCCCTTTCTTGACACGCGCCTCGTAGCAACGCTGTCATACTCACCCTGCCCTAGTATATGAAGCATCTCCGGGAGCAGCGCCGGTGGGTCCTGCATATCTGCATCCATAACCGCCACGTAATCTCCATCAGCATTGGAAAGACCTGCATACATAGCAGCTTCCTTTCCAAAATTCCTTGAAAAGGAAATGTATCTGACATATGAATATGTATCTGACAGTGTCTTCATAACCTTTAAAGTACCGTCCGAAGAACCATCGTTTATAAGAAGCACCTCAAATGTGTATTCATCCAGCGTACCTATAACCTTATCCAGCTCTGCTGTAAATATAGGAAGTGCCTGTTCTTCATTGAAACATGGTATTACAAGGCTTACCTTTTTCATGTCCAACTCTCTCCTGTTCAAAATTATTATCCGCACATCGTGTATCAACGGTCAAACTATAAACAAATATAGGTGAATAGCTATATTGTAATTCAAAGTGTTCATATTTTGAAGCCTTTATTATCCTTTTTAACATATTTTGTATGGCACCCTTTTCATACTTAGGATCATTTATAAATGCTACATATACCTCATCGCTACAATCCTTTATATACTCAAGGACATCCCTCAATTGTTCATCATACACGTATCGACATCTTCCCATCTGAGAAAAAACATTCACTCCTGCATATATGTTGTTCCACTCGTCATTGCCATGGCACACTATAATACAATCCTGCCCCCTCATTTCTTCAATTGCAGTTTTTTTATACTTATAATCCTCATACTGCCAGTCAACACCATTTGCCATCAGACTGCCAACGCAAAGGAAAATGCACAAAATGGAAGTTACAGTCATAATATGCTTTTTTGTAACAACCGATACAAGTTTTTTCAAACACCATACAAGCACTATGATAAAAACAGCAAGGGATGAATATATATATCTGGCATTTACAAGCTCTGAGCCCTGTATGCTTACAAACGCCAATATAAAATCGGCCACACACACACTGGCAAATAAAATCCGTCGACCTTCAAGAATTCCGGAAAATTCTTTACTTATATCCCTCCTTTTTACGCTTACATTATATGAAAGCTTCATTCCGGACCTTTGCGTCTTTATTGATATGTCCACAAATCTTGTAAGTATATATATGAAAACAAGCACCGTGGCAGCTAAAATAAGCACCGGTAGAATTCCGGCAAAGCAGGCTCTATTCACATACTTTATATAATAGATAAACTTTTTCTCTGATATTCCTGTTATATTATGGGTAGCATAGCTTCCTCTGTATCCAAAAACATGACTGAGTGTTGCCGGAAAAACCATTAATGCCACCAGAAGGCCTGTGATAAGACTAAACCCATAGGCAAGCATCTGCTTTATCTGCTTCATGTACATGAGATAAATACACGCACATAAACCAAGTCCAGCCACAAAAAAGTAAAAATAATAATGTGTTAATCCCCCAAACAGCACGGTAATTGCCAGCATAATAAAATACGGCACAGTCATTTTTCTTTTATGCTTTAGAATATATACATGCGCTGCTGCTACAAGCAGTACATTAAGAGTCTGAAGCAGATACATTCTTATCAGCATACAATTACTTATTCCCACTGACGATAAAGACCATAAGCCTGCGGCCATGAGACCATACCACTTATTTTTAAGGAGGTACGAAGCCACATACAATAATAATACATCCACAAAAATAAGGAGTATAAAATTAAACACCAGACCCGGAACTACGCTATATCCTGCATCAGGGAAAAACCTGCATACTATATGCAACAGCATATAATATAGAGGTGGGTGAACATCCTTCTCCTGGTTTGTATAAGCTGCCTTGAAATTAAAATGCTCATCACCATAATTCATATAATCGGTAAAGTAATCTCCTGTTACCCAGTGTAAAAAAGGTTCATCATCCTCTCCTGGATGAATAAATGCTTTATCATTGGAATTGGCAAGCCCATAGCTATACACCTCATCACAGAATAAATACTGTCTTTTAAGTCCATAATGAATACACATGGCATATTGCAGGGAAACAATAAGGATGCATACCGTTACAAACCACCTGGTATTGCGCTTTTTGGCAACAATCTCTTTTTCCATACTCCTTATCACCTCAATCCCATAATTTTGCCTTCATAATAGTCCCGTTTTGTTTCTTTGTATACTTAACATTATTTAGTATTAATTAAATGTAAATCATATTAACAGCCTGTTATATTGCAAAAAAAAGACAGACAGATGTGACATATATCTCATCTGTCTGTCTCAAATTCTATATTACTGCAAAAGCACAATCATACTACTTTTCAAGTATATCGTATATAAGCTCCATCACCTTTTCACCAAATGCAGCCGACTCCTTCTGTGCCTCATCATATGATGAGCCCTTGATTCCATAGTAGAACTTAATCTTTGGCTCTGTTCCTGAAGGTCTTACTGCAAGCCATGCGTCATTCTCAAGCTCATAGTAGAGAACATTTGCATTTGGGAAACCGGTCGGCTTAACCTCCCCTGTCTCAATATCTCTTATATACATAAGACGGTAGTCGCGAACAACCTTTGTCTTATAGCCTGCAACCTGCTCAGGTACATTTGCACGAAGAATGTTCATGATATGGCCAATCTTCTTTGAGCCTTCTACGCCCTTAAGTGTAACGGTCTTAATATCATCTACATAGTAGCCATACTTCTCGTACATATCCATCATGGCATCCCAAAGAGTCTTTCCCTGACCCTTGTAGTATGCTGCAGCCTCGCAAAGTGCCATAGTAGCAACAACGGCGTCCTTGTCTCTTGCATGAGTTCCGATAAGACAACCGTAGCTCTCCTCAAAACCGAAGAGATATGTTCCCTTTCCGGTCTGCTCAAATCTTAATATCTCACGGCCAATATTCTTAAAGCCTGTGAAGCACTCGATAAGCTCTGTACCATAATACTTTGCAATGGCATCTACCATATTCGTTGTAACGATAGTCTTAATGATTGCTCCGTCATCAGGAAGAGAACCGTTCTTCTCCTTCATCTGACTAACCTCATACTCGCAAAGCAGGCTTCCGGACATATTTCCGGTAAACACCTTGTACTCACCGGTCTTTGAATCCTTTGCATAGCATCCAAGTCTGTCTGCATCCGGGTCCGTTGCAAGAACAAGATCTGCATCCACCTTCTTTGCAAGAGCAAGGGCAAGCTCAAAGGCCTCCCGTGCCTCCGGATTTGGATAATCAACTGTCGGGAACTCTCCGTCAGGAAGCTCCTGCTCCGGAACTACATATACATTCTCAAAGCCCATCTCCTTAAGAATCCTTCTTACAGGGATATTTCCTGTTCCGTGAAGAGGTGTATAAACAATCTTGAGATCCTTTCCGTACTTGTCAACAGCCTCCTGATTTAATATGAGCTTCTTGAGCTCTCCCATATATGCATCGTCAACCTCTGAACCAATTGAAACAAGAAGACCCTTCTTCTTTGCCTCAACCATATCCATAGTCTTTGTATCAGCGAAGTCTGTAATTGCCTTAACCTCAGCCATAATACCCTGGTCATGAGGCGGAGTAATCTGTGCACCGTCCTCCCAGTACACCTTGTATCCGTTGTACTCAGGTGGATTGTGAGATGCTGTAATATTGATACCTGCAACACAATCAAGATATCTTACTGCAAATGACAGCTCAGGAGTTGGTCTGAGTGACTCAAATCTGTACGCCTTAATTCCATTTGCTGCAAGGCACAGAGCTGCCTCCATGGAAAACTCCGGTGACATTCTTCTTGAATCGTAGGCAATTGCTACGCCCTTATCCTGCTTTCCGGCCTTGATAATATAATTTGCAAGACCCTGAGTAGCCTTACGTACTACGTAAATATTCATTCTGTTTGTTCCGGCACCAATGATTCCTCTAAGTCCTGCTGTACCAAATACAAGATCACAGTAGAATCTTTCTTCAATCTCCTTCTCGTCGTCCTTGATTGCAAGGAGCTCATCCTTTGTCTCCTGACCAAATAAAGGATTGTTTACCCACTGCTCATACACGTCCTTGTAACTACACTCGCTCATCGTTTTGCCTCCTGTGAAATTCGTTGCTATATGTAAACTAATATAGAGAATCTTACAGACAAACACACATCTATAAGAAAATCAAAATTAGCAAAATACGTCTTTTTATCCACGCCACAATATTATACTCTTTATTTTACCGATTGTGAAGTCCATATATATTGGAAAATTCACTTAAAATATGTGATTTTTGTTGTTCATCTTCAATAACCCGGGTCAATTTGTCCATTAAAACAGGCGAAATGTAATTTTTCCGAAGATTCATATATCTGTTGCTTATCTTCCAGAACTTCTCCGGAAATGAAAGCATAATATAGATAAATCTGTAATCCTCCTTACCCAGCTGCTGTATCTGACTATATGAATCAAGTATATCTCTTGCATAGCTTACATCATAATCATTCTTCTCCAGAGCCTTTCGAAGGAACTGATACACATCCACCAGCTGATAGCCCACATGGAATTTATCAAAATTTGTTGTGGCAATAAAGCCGTCACAAAAAAGTACACTATGGTAATTGTATGAGCCATGGCAATATCCAATCCATTTGTCGTTACGCACAAACTGCTCATCATACAGCCTCTTGCAGGCCAAAGCCTGACTGTAGAAATAGTCAAAGTTTTTTATATACATGAGTTCAAAGTCGTTTTTCTTATTTCTTTTGCTGACAAAGTTTCTTATTCTTCTCAGCTCCCCCAGCTTCTTTTCTATGCCTCCCGGAGCCTTGCCGGCATATTCCCTGTTTTCTTCCAGATAAATCTCTCTCCCGGCTCTATGGAGCTGCGCCAGATTTATTACGGACTTTTCAAGCTCCCTTATGTTGTTTGGAGAGCATTCCCGTCCTTCAAAGAACTGCCTCATAACATAAGCATTTCCATATCTGTCACAGGTTATAAGCTCATTTTCAATATTTGGTACAACCCGGTCTACATAGCAGAAGCCCTTTTCGTACATTTTATCCTTAAACAGCTTCTCCTCAGCCAGACGTTCATCTGTACCTGCAAAGGGAGATATCTGTCTGATTCCCTTGTCCGTAGTCACAATCACAGAACCCCTGCCACGTCCCACGCTCTGAATGTCCATATCATACGCCTCATACACCTCGACCATTTTCTCAGCCAAATAAACATCCCCTCCTACAATAAGCAATCCTATATCCTGCTTAATAATTGTATGAGGGGATGTTAAGTTTCATTCTTAAGTTGTTCTTATTTCCTAAAAAAAGGGAATAATAGACGGAACAGCTTCGTTACTGCTTGTTAACACATATTCTTTGCCTTATCAAGAAGATACTCTCTATCATTCTTTTCCGGATCCTCGATAACGATATCCAGCAGCTTGTTTAGTATCCTTCCCAGCTGTGGTCCCGGCTTAACACCCAGCTTTATGAGGTCTCCTCCGTTAACCTTAAGCTCCTTCATGCTTACACAATCATCAGAGGCTATTATCTCTTCATAGCGGGAAATCAAAGCCTCCAGCTGAAGCTGCTTCTCGTCAAGCTTATAATCGCTCTGAGCTGCCATATCAGCCTTCTTAATCTCCATTATGAGAGGGAAGAAATCCTTACCCACCTGGCCTAGAAGTCTTCTAATACTGCTCTTTTTAGGAATGCCGCCCATTCCGTAATCATGCCATCTGATGAGAGTGCACACATCGTTAATCGTTTTGTTGTCAAACTTTAGTCGTTTCATCAGCTTTCTGGCAACATCCGCCCCCACCTTCTCATGGTTGTAGAAATGGTCTGTGTTATCCTCACCCTTGGAATGGCACTTGGGCTTTCCCACATCATGAAGCAGGGCCGCCCATCTCAAGGTGGCATCGGGTTCTACACCTTTTACCGTCTCAATGGAATGAACTCCTACGTTGTACTTGTGGTGAGGATTATTCTGTGGCTGCTCCATCATTCTGTCAAATTCAGGCAGAATATGAGCTGTTATACCCATAACATAGGCATCAATAAGCTTCTCCGGATGGTGGGATATCAGAAGCTTTGTGAGCTCCACACGTATTCTCTCAGCGCTTATATCCTTAAGGTGACGAGACTTCAGTATCATGGCCTTTCTCGTATCCCTCTCAATATCAAAGCCCAGCTGTCCTGCAAATCTTATAGCTCTCAGTATTCTAAGAGCATCCTCATCGAATCTGTCACACGCATCACCTACAGCTCTGATAACCTTGCTGCTTAGGTCCTGCATGCCTCCAAACATATCTATAATTCCCTTGCTGTGACTGTACGCCATGGCATTTATTGTGAAATCTCTTCTCTTCAAATCCTCCTCAAGGCTTGCAGTAAATTCCACCTGGTCAGGTCTTCTGTGATCACTGTACTCTCCGTCTATTCTATAGGTTGTTACCTCATAGCCCACCTTTCCCACCATTACGGTAACTGTACCGTGTGCTATTCCGGTATCGATCGTTCTCTTAAAGAGCTCCTTCACCTGCTCAGGTCTTGCAGATGTAGTAATGTCCCAATCCCCCGGTGTTCTTCCGAGAATACTGTCCCTGACACAGCCACCTACAATAAAGGCCTCATAGCCTGCTGCCTCAAGAGTCTCTATAACCTTATTTGTTCCCTCCGGAATATCTATCCTCATAACAAACCTCCTGTCATTTCCTTCGTTATATGTGCATTGTAGCATTTTTTCATGTTTACATATACACTATTATAACCAAATGGCAGTTTTTATTTTTTTGCACATAAAAAGTCGTGGCACTTACCTTACATCCGGCAGTGCCACGACTTATTATATAAAGTAATATATTCTAGTATGCTCTTCCAAAGTACACCATCTTCTTAGCAGGCTTGCCGCAGTGAACACATACATCTGCCAGTGTCTCCTGGGCAAATGGCATACATCTTGTAGATGCACCTGTCTCGTCCTTTATTGCCTCCTCACAGGCTGTCTCTCCACACCACATAGCCTTAATAAAGCCCTGCTCGTTGTCGATTATGTTCTTGAACTCATCCCATGAAATTGCTGCATGGGTATGCTCATCTCTGTGAGCCTTTGCTCTCTCAAACATATCCTTCTGGATCGTCTCAAGAAGCTCTCCCACCTTTACATCGATCTCATCAAGAGAAACAATAAGCTTCTCCCTTGTATCACGGCGAACAAGAACAGCCTGATTAGCCTCAATATCCTTTGGACCAAGCTCCACTCTCACAGGAATTCCTCTCATCTCCTGCTCTGAGAACTTCCAGCCCGGACTCTTATCACTGTCATCAACCTTTACTCTGAATGCACCAAGCTTCTCGCGAAGCTCTGCTGCCTTCTCAAGGACGCCCTCCTTCTTCTGCATAATAGGAACAATCATAACCTGAGTTGGCGCTACCTTTGGTGGAAGAACCAGACCGGAGTTATCACCATGAACCATGATGATGGCTCCTATAAGTCTTGTTGTCATACCCCATGAGGTCTGATGAACATACTTAAGCTTATTGTCCTTATCGGTAAACTGTATTCCGAAAGCCTTGGCAAACCCATCCCCAAAGTTGTGGCTCGTTCCGGACTGAAGTGCCTTGCCGTCATGCATAAGTGCCTCAATTGTATATGTTGCCTCAGCTCCTGCAAACTTCTCCTTCTCCGTCTTCTGTCCACGTACCACAGGCATAGCAAGAACATCCTCACAGAAATCAGCGTAGAGGTTGAGCATCTGAATTGTTCTATCCTCTGCTTCCTGGGCTGTTGCATGAGCAGTATGTCCCTCCTGCCATAAAAACTCTCTTGAACGAAGAAATGGTCTTGTCTCCTTCTCCCAGCGCATTACTGAACACCACTGGTTGTATACTCTAGGGAGATCTCTATATGACTGGATATCATTCTTATAAAAATCACAGAACAGTGTCTCCGATGTAGGTCTTACACACATGCGCTCTGAAAGCTCGTTAAGTCCGCCATGTGTAACCCATGCAACCTCAGGTGCAAAGCCCTCAACATGATCCTTCTCCTTCTCAAGAAGGCTCTCAGGAATAAGCATCGGCATGTACACATTCTCAACACCTGCTGCCTTAAATCTCTCATCAAGCTGTTTCTGTATCAGCTCCCATATTGCATACCCTGCAGGCTTAATAGCCATACATCCCTTTACATTCGTATATGCAATAAGTCCGGCCTTAAGTACAACATCCGTATACCACTGCGCAAAATCATCTTCCATTGAGGTTATAGCCTCAACCATCTTCTTATCGTTAGCCATATCTATATCTCCTTGTTTATTACTTTCATGAAAATGATACTCTTTTTAATCTACAAAATTTCAGGGCGGATGTCAACACGAAACATGTCAACACCCGCCCTTAGTCCGTTAAAATTCATCCAAATCTAAGATGGCAAAGGCTCCGCCCTCCGGTTCGTGCTTGAATACCATATGCTCCCCTGTAGTTGGATGATCCAGCTCAAGCCTGGATGCGTGAAGTCCTATTTCCTTATACTTCTTTTTTGTATTTGAGAACCTTGGATTATACTTTGTATCACCCCATATACCGCATTTCCTCTTTGCAAACTGGGCTCTTATCTGGTGATGTCTTCCGGTTATAAGCTCCACAAGTATATAGGAAAGAACGCCCTCATCCGTATCCATGACATCAAGAACCTCATAGGAAAGCTCTGAATATTTTGCCCCCGGGGTATCCTTGTCCACCACTCTTGTCACATTGTCCTTCGTGTCGTGAAGAAGGTAATCCTTAAGTGTTCCCTGATCATTTGGAAGCTCTCCTGTAAGTATTGCCTGATAATACTTCAACATCGTTCCATCCTCGCTCTGCCTTGAAAGAGCAGCTGCTGCCTCAGGAGTCTTTGCAAATACCATAACTCCCCCCACCGGCCTGTCCAGCCTGTGAATAGGAACAAGATACGGCTCGCTATCCCTGTTTTCCCTTTCGTATATTCTAAGCTTGAGCATGCTTACCATGCTCTCCGAATTCGTTTTGTCCGGCTGAGAAGGAACGCCGCATGGCTTCACGGCTACTACTATATCCTTATCCTCATGCAATACATTTAATTTCATAAGTGTTTCCAATCCTTTCCTCTGACAGAGAAAGCGCAAATACTACGCACCTTCGGGACTTTCTCCTACATTCTGAATCTGTAACCTACTCCCCAGACCGTTTCGATGTACTGAGGGTTGGAGGTGTCAAATTCGATCTTCTCGCGAATCTTCTTTATATGAACTGTAACCGTTGCAATATCTCCGATACTGTCCATGTTCCATATTTTACTGAACAGCTCGTCCTTAGTAAATACCTTATTTGGATTACTTGCAAGGAAGCACAGAATATCAAACTCCTTATTTGTGAACACCTTCTCCTCGTTGTCCACATACACACGCCTGTCTGTCTTGTCTATCTTAAGACCCCTTATCTCGATGATATCATTCTGCACCTGGGATGAGCTTACAAGCCTGTCGTACCTTGCAATATGTGCCTTCACTCTTGCCACAAGCTCACTAGGGCTAAATGGCTTTGTCACATAATCATCCACTCCAAGTCCGAGACCTCTTATCTTATCGATATCATCCTTTTTGGCAGTAACCATAATTATCGGAGTGTCCTTTTTTTCCCTTATCTGTCTGCATATTTCGAAGCCATCCATATCCGGCAGCATAAGGTCAAGAAGAATAAGCTTGTACTCCTTCTCCAATGCCTTGTCAAGTCCTGCAAGACCATTTGTCTCTATCTCTACCTCAAAACCATCCATCTCCAGATAATCTCTCTCAAGCTCCGCAATACTAAGCTCATCTTCAATTATCAGTATCCTGTTCATCTATATCTCTCCTTTTCTTAAGTGGATTTATCTTGTTTTTCTTTTTCTGTCCATCCTTTTTTGATGCATCGTCCATATCATCTGTATCTGACAGGGAGTCCTCAGGCTGCTCCTTCGGTATATATTTCTTAAGGGTAAATACAATCGTTGTTCCATTTCCCACCTGACTTGTGGCATATATGTTGCCGCCGTGCTCCTCCACAATCTTCTTGCATATAGCAAGACCCAGTCCGCTTCCTCCTCTGGACTGTCTGGCACTGTCCGCTCTATACATTCTGTCAAATATGTGAGGAAGGCTCTCAGAGTCGATTCCTCTTCCATTATCACTTATGGAAACCTTGACCTCCGCATCATTGTCGTAAATGTTTATATCGATCTGCCCGAATTCCTTGTTCATATATTTGATGGAGTTCGTCACTATATTGTTGATAACGCGCTTTAACTGATCCGGGTCAACAATAATCATTACATCCTCATCACAGTAGTCCTTATATGTAAAGGTTATATTCTTAGATACAAGGGTGGTGTATACCTCCTCCATACAGTCATTGAAATAGTCCTTAACAGACACCCTGTGAAACTCATACGGAATGGCATTGTTGTTTATGTTTGTGTAAAGGGACAGCTCATTTATAAGGCGGTCCATTTCATTTGCCTTGTTGTATATCATCTTCAGGTATCGCTCCTGCTTCTCCGGCGTATCCGCAACGCCGTCCATTATTCCCTCAACATAGCCCTTGATTGTTGTTATAGGTGTCCTGAGATCATGGGATATATTGCTGATAAGCTGTCTGTTTTCCTCCTCGTACCTCATCTTCGTCTTAGTAAAATCGCTGAGCTTTTTGCGCATGTTCTCAAAGGACTCACACAGCTCCCCAACCTCATCATCTCTGTTATTGGGCAGCTCTATAGGCTCTTCAAGATTTCCTGAACCGATCTGTTCAGCCGCCTTCTTAAGCCTTACGAGAGGCTTTGCAAACTGCCGGTACACTACAAAGGAAACCAAAGCACTGAGCATAAGCATAATAATTACCATCAATATGGTATATCCAAAAATAATTCCCCTGAATCTTTTCATGGCCTGATCATCAAACGAATACAGCGATTCGAATGAATAGGCACTGCCATAGGTTTCTATCATAAAATTTCTGCCTATGATAATCGTTCCTATAAGCAGCGACACAAAGGTAGCCAGCCACAGCACTATTATCAGCAGCTTTACTTTTTTTGTAATATTCATACTACATCAACTCCCAAAGCTACTATAACATGAAACATATTTCCCGTGTATGAAGTTTTTATAAACTGTTAGTCCGTACTCCCTCCCGCAGTCCCGTATATACTTTATATGCTTCAAAGGCTGCTTTTTATCTCCTTTTTTTCTTCCTGAAAATCCCCTGCTTTTCCTCCTTAATGAGGGAGGCGGCAGCCTCACTCCTCATCTGCTGCATCTGCCTTATAGACTGGTCCAGCTTTCTGTATCTTTCCTCCTCCTGCTCCTCCCTCTCCTTAAGAAGCACGTCCACCTGTTTAACAACATCCTCCGTAACAGCTACAGCCACCGACTGTGTGACAGTCTTTAAATTATCCTTTATTGCACCACCTATGATTTTATCCATCATGTTTTGAAACTGAGCCATCTTAAAATCCACTATCTTTGTGTCCTGATTGCTTATATGCAGCTCGCCCTTTTCCATGTCATCATAAGCCACTCTTATTGCGTCAAATGTATCTAAATCCGTCTCCTTGTCACGATCCGTCAGGTCAGCGGTATCCTGTGTACCTTCCACTTCATCAAGCATCTTATACATCTTCTGAACTACATCCTTTATTGCCTTAAGCTGTATCCCTTTGTCCTTTAATGTTTTTACTCTCTGAAGAATCTTTACATCTCTCTCCTCGTAGTATCTGTGTCCCATTTCATTTCTCTTTATGTCAATTCCCAGCTCTTCCTCCCAATATCTAAGTACATGTGTCTCCACCTCAACCTTTGCTGCCGCCTCACTTATGCTGTACATCTTGTCCATTATCACGGTATCCTCCTTGCCTTATATCATATTTTAAGCGTATGCATCATATCTGTTCTTCTTCAATTTTATGTGCTTTAATACCCTCTCTCAAGGTTATTCGCCCTCAAAATTGTTACACACAGATCTAAAAAAGCTTACAAGAAAACAACCTTCGCCATCTTTCGCAATGGCAAAGGTGTGCAAGTACGATTTCCGCATGACGGCTTATTACAAAAAGGCTCTGCGCCAATTTACAGCGCAGAGCCTTTTATGTACATTGATCTCTTTTTAATTGTTTAGCTTAACTATGAGAAAATTTCCATCCTCCATAAGCTTAAAATGAACATTCTTATAGTTCGTTCCTATTACATATTCCTGACTGTCCTCGAAATATCTCATCTCCTCCAGAGTATTCTTTCTGCTTAGTGCTTCTATAAGAATATCTGTAAATATCTCATCCTTATCGTAGGAGAGTAGCTCATCTCTATTTGCTGCAGACTGCCCTTCATAAAGCATCTGCGGATAGTTCATCATATCTGAAAGTGATTGAAGATCCTTGTCACTTACTACCTTGATAATTTTCTCGGCAAACTTAATGCTGTTTTCCTCATTAAGCTTCTTTACATCCGGTCTGTCATTATACCTGCTCTCAAATGTTACCTGCGACAATATTTCATCAAGAACCTCATCAGCCGAGGTCACATACAAGTAAAGGCTATATGAAATATTCTTGTCCTCCCAGAACACGACTCTGCCCGGATTTAATATAATATAGGTAGCTACACAGCCCTGCACAGTCTTAATTGACACATTGCCGCTGCCGGTGTCATCAACTCCTGCAAGCTCAAATTCCTTGTACTTGCATGAGCCCCTAAGCTCAGCCTTAACACCGTTGTATCGAAAGCTCACAATACCTATATCTCCTGAAATAGTATATTTTATATCCGAAAATGCGCTGTTATCTGTGTTAACATCGAGATACACTCCCACAACGCTTAATTCCTCAGCAGAAGCCACATCACCATTTACCACCTTAACCTCTGTCGTCTCCTGTGGTTTTTCCTGACAACCAGGTGCAATAGCCAGAAGGCTCACGGAAAGGACGCAGATAGCTATGCACCTTATAAACTTTTGCAATATACATTTATCTCTCATATCAGCTTCACCTTAACAAGTACGTTTCCAAATACTGTCTAACTATTTTATTTTCTAGTGACAGCCAAGCTCCTTACATCTGTATTCCATTGTCGGATCTGTTGGATCCCAGGAATGGTAGTATTCAAGATGTATTGATGTTGGCTTCGGAAATGGCTGCTTAGCACCACTTTCATATATTGTAACCTTTGTTCCAAGAACACAGTAGTCATATATCCACTTTGCATCTCTTGCAGTAAGTCTGACACAGCCATGTGAGCACATCGTACCCAGCATATTGTAGGCACTTACCGAAAGTGTAGTAGGGTCCTCTTTATCATAAAACACGGAATGGAAGAGTATGTCACCGGTAATCAGTGTATCCCACTGTCCATAGCACGGGCCCATAAGAGTGAGCCATCTCCACTTACCAGGAGTGTAGAAGGTTCCAACCGGAGTTGTCTCTCCTGTTGAGCAGATAAATGCCTTTACCGGAATGATAAAGCCCTTGTCTCCATCCTGTGCATATATGGTTACAACATTTGTTGCCTTATCAATGGTAATCTCATATCTTTCCTGTGGTCCGATTATGGCATCAACATCAATAAGCCTCTTTCCATCCTTGCCAAAATAATATTTAAAGCCCTCAGCATAAGCCCAGCGGCTCTTATACATTGTTCCTGTCTTGGCAAAATAGTAATTCTCACCATCTATATATCTGTAGCCTGTGAGAAGCGTTCCATCCTTCTTAACATAGTACTTATTGCCCTTCTTTGTCTTGTACCAGCCCGGACTCTTTATTAAGACGCCTCTTTCATCAAACAGGTAAAGCTTTCCACCTACAACATTTGGTCCGGTGCAGGCTCTTCCATTGCTTCTGTAATACTGTCTGTTTCCGTTCCCTGTTGTATACCAGCCTACATATGGCTTTCCATTTTTAGCAAACAGATAAGTCTTTCCGTATACCTTTCTAAAGCCTCCTGTGAGATAGCCGCCACTTGAGAAATTAAAAAGATTGCTGTATCCCTTAACCCTTCTGACTCCCGTGTATGCCTTTCCGCTGTCTCCAAAGTAGTAGGTCCTGCCATCTATCTTCTTCCAGGAATTTCTTAACATCTTATTGTCAGATGTGAAATAATATTTGTAGCCTCCAATCTTATTAAGTCCCTTAACAGCCTTTCCGCTTGCACCAAAATAATATGTTCCCTTGCCTGTCTTTAAAAAGCTGCTCTTTTTCATCACACAATATGTGTCGAAATAGTACTTGTAACCACCAATCTGACGGAGCCCCTTAACAGCCTTTCCATTTGACCCGAAATAGTATGTTTTGCCGTTTATAGTCTTAAATGAATTTTTCAAAATATGTGCATAAGAATTTGCATAGAACTTATAACCACCTGCAGTAAAGAAACCGGTTTTTAAAACTCCGCTGGCTGAGGCATAATACGTATGATTGTCATAGTTAAAAAGAATGCTCTTAAGCGCTCTTCCATTACTGCAGAAATAATAATAGTAATCGCCTATCTTCATCTTCTTACTGATTACTGCGGCACCTGTCTTCTTTGAGAAATACATCTTGTCCGTGCCTACCTTAGTAAGTCCTGTTGCCATTACATTTGTTGTAGAATTAAAGTAGTATCTGTTTCCACCTAGCATTACAAGTCCGGAAACCGCATTTAAGTTAACACGAGAGAAGTAATACGTCTTGCCGTTGATTTCCTGCCAGCCTCTCACTGCTGCGCACGGATGCTTTGTATTTGTGTCAGAAAAATAGTACAGCTTACCATTTACCCTCTTAAACCCGGTGCAGGCAGCACCATCTGCTCCAAGATAATAAACGTAGTTTACCTTTGTTTCACCTGTTGTCTCGGTCTGCGTAATCAGCTTTGAGGTGAGCTTTACATCATCCTGGTAATAGTATGACCTCCCCTCCTCTATGTACCAGCCATTTTTCACCTCCGGCACCGGATCTGTTGGTGTTGCAACATCACAGGTCATAGCCCCGGAAGCATATACAACATCCTCTTTTCCATTTCCTTGACCCACATTTCCGGCAAATATTGCCGCAGCCACAAGCGTCACGGTAACAACCGCCATCCCAAATATTTTTCCAAATCTTGTCATACAAATTCCTCTCTGATTATATATTTATGTCTGTCATAGTCTTACCCATAGCTCACAATTATAACTGTTATTCTCTAAGACTTTTCTGGTATATTCTTTTTACCTGCTGTCTCCTTATTCCAATACACAGACCACACTCTGCCATTATCGTAATAAGTGCCGAACCGCCGGAGCTGATAAATGGAAGTGTAACACCTGTGTTTGGAAGAATGTTTGTTGCAACTCCCACGTTTATCACAACCTGACACACAATATGAATCATTACTCCTATAACAATCATGCTTCCAAATATGTTTTTGGACTCCATCACTATCACATACAGCTGATAAAGCAAATAACCATATATCATAAATAACATGATGGCTCCTACAACTCCAAGCTCCTCGCAAATTATGGCAAAAATCATATCGTTTTGCGCCTCAGGTATTGCATCAAGCTTCTGAGTTCCATTGCCAAGACCCTTTCCAAGAAACGAGCCGCTTCCGATGGCGTAGAGAGACTGTATTACCTGATATCCTACAGATTGTGCGTACTTCTCTGTATACAACCAGCCGATAATTCTTCCTGATCTAAAGTTCTCATTGTCCAGAATCTCCTTCTCTGTTGGCAGATCTCTTATAGACACGGCAATAAATATAACGCCAACCAGAAGCACGAATCCCAGCGTGAATAAATGAAGCTTCCAGTTCCTGCTTGCAAGAAAGGTACAGCCGTAGCATATACCCATAATAACGATAAATGAACTAAGATTGTTTGATATTATTAGCAGAGCGAAGGCCTGAAGACCTACAACCACCCACAGGAAAAATATTGTTAATGCCTTATCCATCTCCCTCCATTTACTGCTTATATACGATGCTATAAATATTATAAGAAGCAGCTTTACTACATCAGCAATCTGAATTCTCGTATGTACTATTGGCAGCTCTATCCATCTTGTAGCTCCATTAACCTTAACGCCCAGACCTGTTTTTAAAAGTGCTATACAAGCCGCTGATAACCCATATAACAGCCATGCAAATTTCTGTAAAATACCATATGGCAGATATATAAAAATCAACATTCCAACCAGACCAAGAACGATATTTTTCACCTGGGACATAAAATTTTCTGACGCACTGCCGGAGCTTGAGGCGCTGAAGATCATTACAAGACCAAATGCTATAAGAAATGTCATGGCAATAATGAGCTTATATATTGTGCCTGGGGTATATTCTGTTTTGTTTGATGTGTTTTCCATTACTGCTGTATTACCCATACTATTGTCCTTTTATATATGCATATTTATCATGGTTTTCATTTATCCAGTCAACAGCCATAACAAGCCCTTCCTCTGAAAACTCAAAATATTTCTTCACCTTTTTATCATCAGGAGTAGCCTCAAAACAAAACGGCTCCGGCCAAAGATATGTCATAAGAACCGTCTCTGTTTCCTTAACTGTCTCCTCACCTGCAGCTTCTGCATTCTCACACGGCTTCTCCACTGTTTCCTTCTGTATCATATATCTAAGCCCCTTGTCACTTCCTTTAAAGGGTCTTAGCTTGTAGAATTCCAGTGCAAGCAGCTCTGACCTTGTTACCATAAAATCACCTACTTGATTGTAAATGGATAAACCTCCATAAAGTTTTTTGTGACATCATTCTGTATGTACAGATATGTCACTCCCTTCGGAACCTTATCCCCCTCTATCTTTATCCAGGTTGACCATCCGTCAACCACTGCATCCTCAAAGCTTATCTTTCCTGACTTATTTCCATCTGCGTACACCACATATCCGGATATGTTCATGGAATCCTTGCCCTCAAATGCATAGGTTGTGTGAATGTAAATATCCTCATCATCCTTAACACTTATAACGTTAAGCTTCTTTTCCATATCAAGCTCATTTGTGTTTACAAAGGACTCAATATCCCACTTTACTATGTCGGCAAAAAGCTTCTGGGCAGTCTTGTTTCCTGCATACCTGAGCTCACCTAAATATGTCATGGCAAGCTCATTTGCCGCATTCTTATTTGCTTTGATATATTCAAGCTTCGCTTTTACTATCTCATCACTCATATCTGTCTTTTGAACGTTCAGATAGTAATCAATGGCAAGAACATATTCCTTATTGTCAAAGGCTTCAGCTGCAAGATACGTGTAGCAGCTATCCTTGTAAGCTGTACAATCCTTGAATGTTCTGTCAACCTTATCAAAATTCTTGAGGGCATTGCTGTAGTCCTTGTTATTAAAGAAATCTACTGCCTTGCCATATATACAATCGTTGGCTCTGTTCTTGTAATCGCTATACTCTGACTTTACATACATATCGTATGCTTCATCGTATTTCTTTTCCTTTTCCAGCACCTCTCCCTTTTTATAGTAGCACTGTGAGAGAAGCTCCTTTGAATCACTATAGTCCTCTATGGTGGAGAGAAGATTTATTGCTCCATCATAATCCTCAGCTACCATAAGAGACTGGGCCTTTTTATAGGTGCACTCTATAACCTTGTCATCTGCATCCTTGTAGGTTCCCGCATTCTTAAATGCTTCTATAGCGGCATCAAAGGATCCGGCATTCATCTGGTCCATTCCTGCATTGTAATAACACTGGTTCGACTTGTCGTAAGCATCATCAACTGTATACCTGCTGTCCTTGGCCTCCTCTATACCCTCTGCGGCCTTCATGCTGTTTGCCGCCTTCTTGTAATACTCGGCAGCCTCAAGATTTCTGCCGTCCTTTTCTAAGGACTTTGCATAATCGTAATATGCCGCTCCATTTGCCAGGTCAAAGGAATCCTTGAATGTGCCCAGCTCCTTATACAGCTCTACGGCCTGCTCAACCTCACCCTTTGCAAGCTTTTCTGCTGCGCTGTTGTACTTCTTGAACTTTGGAACAAAAAATACCGCAAAAAGGACAACAGCAATAACTACTATAATAGGCAGTGCAATTAAGCATGCTTTGGCGCCCTTGCTCCTCTCCTTCTTCTCGCCCTTTTTCTTTATCATAATATCTGCATCCGGAGCTATAGGCTGAAGTGGTGACGGCTGTACACTTTGTTGTGTGTTTGGTACACTCTGCTGTGTGCCCGGTGTGCTCTGCTGTACGCCTGGTGTGCTCTGCTGTGCGGGTTGAGTTCCCGGCTGCGCATTGAAAGCACCGTGCAACTGTTCCTGTATATTCTGATTATTTGATTGTTCTGTCAGCATGCCCTGATCTGCCGGCGGATTAACACTCGGAAATTCCTTTCCGCATACGGGGCACTTTCTGGTATCATTACCCAGCTCACATCCGCAATTATCACAATACATACCTTATTCCTCCATAGTACATAAACGATTATCTGTCTTTGTGAATTTCACTCTTTTTTGTATCAGGTCTCTCTTCCCACTACACTGTAACAGATACACTACCTGTTGCATCTGAAAAGAAACTCCTCATTGGACATCCTTATAATACTGTTATCCGAAATAATAACATCCATATTGCCAAATACCTGTGTTCCATTCAAATATGTATGATTAGTCGAGTTATTATCTCTCAGATAGTTAACGCCATTGATGCTTGTAATGTAAGCATGTCTCCTGCTTATGGACTTATTGCCAATTACCTTGTAATCAACACCCTGATCCGCCTTTCCTATACAGAACACCTGCTTGTTTATAGAGACAACCTCTCCTGTGCTCATTCTTGTCAGAGTTGGCTTGTTGCCGGCAACTATAGTTCTATTGTTAAACAAGGTAGTTGGCGCATCATCATCCGTCTGCTCTGTAAGCCGCTTCACCTCTTCACTCTGCATTCTGGCAACATCCGCCTGTCTCCTTGCTTCCTCAACATTTTTTCTGGCAGCAAATTCTGCCTGTATTCTAGCCTCCTCAGCCTGCATCTCCAGCTGTCTTGCTCTTCTTATCTGGTCAGCATATTCCATTGAAGCTCTCTCTGCCTTTATTCTTTCAGACTCAGCATTCTTGTACATATCGTAAATATGCTGCTGTTCACTGTCACCAGCTGTTCCCGAATATTGCTCCGTAGCGGCAAGCACCGTAGTTTTCTCATAATCCTTTGCCTCAGCTGTTACGCGCTGTCTCCATATCTCAGCCTCCACTCTGGCAGCCTCAGCCTTCATTCTGTCTTCCTCAGCCTGCCTTGCAACAGCGGCCTGATATTTTGCCTCATCCATCTGGCGCTTGGCCTCATTCTCAGCCTTTACCCTGGCTTCCTCGGCAAGTCTTGCAGCCTCCCTCGCCTTATATATGGCCATATCCTTGTTGTTCTCTTCCTTTGAAAGAACCTCGCTTCTGCCGTTAACTCCCTGAATGATAAGAAGCTGGCTTGAGGCTCTCAGCTCAGAAACAAACTCATTGAAGTGGAAGGCGTTAAATTCGTTATGGTCCTCAAAGAAGTCCACTATCTGGTTGGCGCACTCAATGGCGGGAGTGTGTGCAAATACAAACTGTGATAAAAGTGTTTTTACAAACTCACCTATATCTCTTCTCTCAAATCTTGTCTCAAGAGGAAGATATAAAAGCTGTACAGAAAAATCCGACAATCTTACATACATATAATTGAAGTCCCATACAACCTTCTCCATCATAAGCCCATTCTGGCTTAAGGATACAAGCTGCTTACTAATACTATATATGTATTCAACCAATTCATCGCGAAATACCGGCTTTTGCATTATCTGAACAAAGCTCAGATCTCCATCAATGGAAAACTCCAGTCTTCTTTCCCCTTTTACGAATATCTCCCTGCATGTAGTTGTGTTACCTGCAAATGGAATATTGTACGCATTCATCTCATATGCACTTATAGGAGTAGCCTGATCCAGATTGTACTCGATTTTTTTATACTCTCTTAAACTCTGTGTTGCCATATCACACCTCCCCGAATTTAAACGCAATTATACTCATACAGTATACCAAACAAAAAAAGCATATACAACAACAAAAAACCTGGTTCATTCTGAACCAGGTTTAAATCAAAAATTTATGTCAATATCAATTCAACTCTTCTAAGTAGGAAATCAACAATATTGACATGTATGATTCCATCATGACTCATATCAATTTTATCAAGAGACATAACATATTTAGGTGATGCATCGGTGATTTTGCTATACGCACCAAACTCTCTTTTTATAGTTTCTTCACTTGCTAAAAGATATGAAACCTGTATAAAACACTTCTTTCCGTTCTTTATTGCAACAAAATCAACTTCACCCTTATATGTTTTTCCGGCAAATACCGTAAATCCCCTTGACCGCAATTCGTTATATACGATGTTTTCTAAAAAAAACGTATCCTCATAGTTCATTGTGTTTGTATTTATTGTCCTAAACCCAACATCTATAGCATATTGTTTTTCTTTATTGCTTAATGCTGACTTCCCAACAATGTTATACCTTCCTACTCCATGAATCAAATATGCTTTTTTCATGCGTTCCAGGTAGTTATATATAGTGCGTTTTGAGATTTCTTTGTTATTTTTCTTATACGCTTCAATGATATTTTCAATAGATAATTCTTTTCCGGCATTTGCAAGAATATATAATGAGATATCCATAAATGCCTTTTTATCAGCACTTTTTGTCTTTCCTACAATATCTCTATTGACAATACTCTCATACAAATTCATTAAGTATTTATGAACTGCCGCCTCTTCTGAATAATCAAATCGAAGCGGAAATCCGCCCCATTTTAAATAATCCATAAACAGATCATCCGAAAACTCTTTACCGTTGATTTGAAAATACTGCTTCATCTCATAAAAAGAAAAAGGAAAAATCTCAAACTCAACAGTTCTTCCTGTAATCAGAGTAGCAAGTTCGCCTGAAAGCAATGTTGAATTACTACCGGTAACAAAAATGGATACATTAAGTGTTGCCCTAAATGAAGCCAATGCCTTCTCGAAGCTTTCAATATGCTGAATCTCATCTAAAAAAATATAGTATTTTTCATCATCAAGAATTCTACTTTTTATTTCTTTATTCAAATCTGAAGCATCAACAATATAATCATAATCCATATCCTCAAAATTGATATAAATTATATGGTTTTCACTTATTCCATTATCTAACAATTCATCCTTGATTGTATCAAGTAAAATAGATTTTCCGGATCTACGAACGCCAGTAATAACTTTTATTATATCAGAATCATAATATGGTCTTATTTGTTCAAGATATGTTTCCCTTTTTAGCTTCATGTATGCACCTCCATCATGCACATTATAACAATAATTATATTTTTGTGCAAGAATACCTTTCACGTTTTATTAATTTTGCTATCTTGTGCACATATGAATTCATTTTATTTATTCTTGCAAACAAAAAACTGACTCAATTTCTTGAATCAGTTTCTTCTTAGAGGCGCGAGCCGGATTTGAACCGGCGATGACGGTGTTGCAGACCGTCACTTATTACCCGTAAAGCCCCGTAAATCAAGGGCTTTACGATTTCATGACAAAAACGTGACAATTCTAGATATACTCTATCGGTAATGCGACCAGGTTCTCTCTTAGATAAGTCTTTTTATCTACAAGACAGAGTATCACTCCCATACCTCTTGACTTTTCTTTAATCTTATCAAGTACCGGGTTTGTTGCCCCCATATTGGCTTTTGGATTTCCGGACATTTTTATTTCTATCGGATATAGGATACCATCTTCTTCTATGATAAGGTCTATCTCATTTTCACCGAAAGTACCTTTATCTTTTCCCCTGTAATAGAATATGCTAAATTTGTAATCCTTTCCCTCGTTAATATAAGACTTCAATATCTCAGATACCATAAACGTTTCAAAAATATTCCCTGCTACGGCTGAACATTTTAATGCATCCGCAGTCAGCCACCTTGTGAGATAACAAGCTAAACCGGTATCCCTAAAATAAAGCTTTGGAGTTTTTATAGCTCTGTTCAATGCACTCGCACTATATGGTTGCAACAGAAATACGATTCCCGTTCTCTCCAGAATAGAAATCCAATTCTTGATGGTAGGCTCACTAACTCCAACTTCGCTTGCAATATTTGCATAATTCAATAATTCCCCCGTTCTGGCAGCAACAGCTGTAAGAAACTTGGTAAATGTAATGCTGTCTGCAGAAATCAATTCGTTTATGTCTCTCTCAAGATATGTGGACACATAGGAAGAATAATATTCCTGCCAATCACGTTCGACATCATATAGCTCAGGATATGAGCCCTTGTGTATTATCTCCCACAAATTATCGTATGGCTTTATTTCTTTTTCACGACTTTCAAGATATTCATTCGTTGGAACAAAATGTCTGTTATATTTGACTCCATGTATTTCACGCAATGATAGACCCGATAACTCATTTATAGATACTCTTCCGGCAAGAGACTCACTCATTCCCTTCATAAGCTCAAGCTTCTGTGAACCGGACATAATAAACATACCTCTTTTATCCGACTCATCAACTATCATCTTAACCTCTTCTAATATGCTGTTTTCTTTCTGAACCTCATCAATAAACAGCGGACAAGGATTATTCAGAAAAAACAGCTTTGGCTCTTCTTTCGCCTGAAGCCTTGTGAGTCTGTCATCAAAATTCACTCTATTGTAATCTTTAAACTCATTTTTAACTAGAGTTGACTTCCCTACCTGCCTTGCTCCCGTAATAAGAGTACATTTGCTTTCCTGTACTCTTTTCTTCAATATATGTGTAATTGCTCTTTCTATATATGCCATATCAATCACTCCTTCGACTAATCTAAAGTCTAAATTTATATTAGTCGTAGTATTTTGTTTTGTCAAGAAAAAAACTGACTCAATTTCTTGAATCAGTTTCTTCTTAGAGGCGCGAGCCGGATTTGAACCGGCGATGACGGTGTTGCAGACCGGAGCCTTACCACTTGGCTATCGCGCCATATTAAATTAAAAGCTCCCCGAGTAGGGCTCGAACCTACAACCCCTCGGTTAACAGCCGAGTGCTCTACCATTGAGCTATCGAGGAATACACGTCATAAGCATCTCTAAAAAAGAAACGCAGAAGGAGGGATTTGAACCCTCGCGCCGCGCGAACGGCCTACACCCTTAGCAGGGGCGCCTCTTCAGCCACTTGAGTACTTCTGCAAAATGCCTAAATAAAAAATCTCCTACCAAAGAGTATTAAATTTTGACGCTTGTTTATGATAACAAAATTACGACTCATTGTCAACACCTTTTGTACAAAAACACCACATAAAAAATCACCATCATATATAAAAATATATGATGGTGATCCTTAATATATTACTGTCTAATTAGTAAATATATGAATATGTATACCATGTCTTTGCTGCCTTGTATGACTTAGTACCAACCTTGACAACCGGAATTACATATACACCGAAATCCTTAAATTTCTTAAGACCGGTAATGTTGTATGAAAGTGTTGAAGCGCTTACCTCCTTCTTTGCCCAGTTACCACTGTCTCTAACACCGCTGTCTCGACTTACATATATGATATACTTGGTTGCATTTGCCACCTTCGGCCATGTTACCTTGCATGATGTGCTGCTTGTTGCTGTAAGCTTGATTGCAGCCTGTGGAATGATAACCTTTGTTGCTGACCACTTGCTGTAGATTGTAGCGCTGTCATTTTTCTTGTATGATCGGATTCTTGTCTTAAAACCTTTGTTCTTTACAGCATTGCAAATCTTAGATGAGGTAATCTCTCTGTATCTTGATGTTGTTGTAGCTGAACCAAGCTTTGTTCCGCTAAGTGAGTAGATTTCAAGCTGGTATCCGTCCGGAATATAGTAGTTTGGATTGTATGACCAGTAAAGCTTGAACTGGCTGCTCCTTGTTGGTTTCCAGTCAAGGTTACCCTTTGATGCCTCTGCATAGTTGATAGGTGCTGCAGGTGCTGAATAAAGGGAGCTCTTATAAGCCTTTCCTGACATTGCAACATATCCTGCGCTTGACTTCTTGTATGCACTGATCTCTACTGAATACTTATTTCCTGCTTTTGCGCCAATCTTAATGCTGTTTGTAGATGTAAGCTTAGATCCGCCACCTGTCTTTGTTACCTTATAACCGGTTGCTCCTGCAACTGCTGTCCACTTAAGTGCAATAGCTGTAGCTGAACCTGCAGTCTGCTTGATGCTTGAGTTTTGAACATAGTTTGGTGCTGTTACTACATCAATCGGATCTGACTGTCCCTTATACACATCGTTGTAATACTTTCCAACTACTACATAATACTTCTTTCCGGCAGTAAGTCCTGAAATATACTTGGTGTTGCTTGAAGAAGCGTAGTTACTTACAAGCTGGTAACCGGTATCCTTTGATTCAGATATAGCTACTTTATACTCGTAGCCAAGCTCTGATGTCCAGGTAATCTCTACAGAAGATGTAGAATCATCGGTCTGCTTTACGCCTGTTACATCAGCAGCAGATGCTGTGATTGTCATTGCGAAAAGCATTACTGCCATAGCTGCAATAACAATCAAGGATTTTTTGAATAACTTTCTCTCTTTCATTAAATCTCTCCTTTTTTCTATAATATTTCTGGTTTTCTTTTTCTCCGAGTCGGTAAAAACCGATACAGAGGTTTATATAATAAATATTACAAGCAATTAATCTTTTAGTCAACAAAATAGACATAGGCAAAGGTAACCATTCTTTTTGTTAATTTCCACCAATTATTTGTTTTTATATTTGAATGTATTTATGCCTGATTTTTTCCGGAAAGGTAATCACTTATTGCTGTTTCATACATATTGTGTCCTTCACTGTCTACAACCACTATAACAGGGAAATCTTCTACTCTCATCTTCCTAATGGCCTCAGTTCCCAGATCATCATATGCAATTACCTCTGATTCCTTTATACATTTGGAAAGAAGGGCTCCGGCTCCCCCTACAGCAGCAAAATATACTGCCTTATTTCTTACTATGGCCTCTACTACCTCAGGACTTCTCTTTCCCTTTCCAATCATACCAATAAGTCCTTTATCAAGTATGAGCGGTGTATACTTATCCATACGGGTGCTTGTTGTAGGGCCTGCAGAGCCTATAACCTGACCCTCCTTTGCAGGAGTAGGACCAAGATAATAAATAGTATTTCCTGTTATATCAAATGGAAGTATGCCCTTACAAAACAGTTCTTTTCCGGAACATTCTGATATGGAGGCATCCTTTTCCTGTGCCTCAAGTATGGAATCATACATCCTCTTATGTGCTGCATCCCTTGCACTATATAGGATTCCTGTAAGATACACATAATCTCCTGCCTTTAGGTTCTCCACAGCCTCTTTCGTTAATGGCAATGATATTTTCTTACTGTCACTCATTTTCTGTCCCTCCAATATTCCTTTCAAGCAGATAGCCCGAGATATTTATATTGTTGTAGGCACCTTTAACATCTGAATATGATAAATATACTTGAGACACTACAAGCTCATATTCCTTTGTTCCGTCCTCACTTATTCCTATATAGATGGTGTACGGTTTTTCGTCTCTTTTTATTTCACCTAAGTATACTCCAATAAAAAAAGAAAAGCTATCTTCTATGTTTACACTTATGCAGTTGTTTTCACTGTCTGTCTGAAGCTTTGTATCAGCATCAAACCTTATATAAAACTCCTGGCCATATGAAATCACATCACCGTAATAATAATCTACACTGTATATCCTGTCGTATCCGTCTGTCTCAAGACCATTTTTAAAAACATCATCACTGTAATATATGGTGGACCATACTATTTCATCTTTCTCTTCATCTGAGTCCTCCGGATATTTCGTACTTATCACTTCTTCTATGTAGCTTTTACTGTAATTTTTTTCCACGTATCTCCTGCCATAATCATTGTAATGATAGAGGTATCTCATTGCAGCTGATGCCTTATTATTTTCCGCATTGATATTTTCATGCAGAATTTTCTTTTGGGAAACGTAACTCACATATTGTGCATTAATAAATGGGGTCAGAATACCGATAAAAACTAATCCTAAAAGCACAAGAATAAGATATTCGTATGACTTTCCATATTTTAAATCTGTTTCATCTTCGATCGGAATATTTACTGTTCCTGCTGAATTTGTATTGTTTTGTAAATCTTCTGTATTACTTATCTTTCGTTTAAATTTAGCAAAAACAGCTGTTATGACTTCCCACAGGATATATACAAGCTGAAAGATTATGAACATTACAGCTGCATATCTCGCCTCAGTAAAACCATACTCATGTATACGGACACCTATGGCATATATTTCAAGCAAAATAAAAGGAGCATATATATATTTCATTATGCTTATCAGCTTTGCATATATTACGGTGCTGTCCTTTGTAAAGCCACGGGCCATCGTCCATATTGGAGCACATATTGCAAACATAGCAGCGCATATATTAAATATCTCATTTGATGGCATGTCCCATGTAATTATAATTTTGATTATATACATATATATAATTGCCATGGCAATCATTACACAGGGCATAAGGGCAAACTTTACAAAGCCCTTTGTAAAACGTGAATTATCCTCTTTAACATATATCAGCTTCATAATACATACAGGCAGATATACCAGTCCGCACAGTAGAATCTCAATATCCGAAACAAAGTCCCAATAATCGATCTCCACTATTAGAATGTCAAAGAGGCTGAGTATCAGTATACTTGCAAGGGACAAAACGCCAAAGAGACCGACCGCCTGAAGAATTCCAAATACAGCTCTTGGTGCATATACTTCAAAATCCAGTTTCTGTCGTCTGATTATTATTAACAGACTCATGCCTACAAATATTACCATGAACACTGTAAGTATCTTTGTTACATACATTGTGGCAATATACTGATTCTCCGTCAATGCTTCCAATATAATATCCCAGACAATGCTGAAAGCAAGTCCCACCGAAAAAAGAACCAGTCTCTTTTTGAATACATCCCTTCTATCTGACAAAATCGTTTCAAAAAACAGATTCCAAATAAAAACAAGTGCAAGAATCAGCTCAATATTAATACCCTCAAGAAAATTTCTGTTGCGATTTTTTATAACCATCACGACACAGAAAAATACAGCCGTCAGTATGGTCGCTGCATAATTGATGTAGACGTCCCGCATATTATTTTTCTGTCTTTCAAAAAAAGATGCTACTTTTCCCATATTACTTTACCCATATACTCTTTAAGACCGATATTGACAATATATTTCAATACATTTTACAGAACTCTCGTTACATGTCTGTTTACATGACAGCACATATTTACTGCAAGTGGCATACCTGCAATATGTGTTGCATAGGTTTCAATATTTACTGCAAGAGCAGTAACTCTTCCGCCAAGACCTCCGGGACCAATTCCTGTTTCGTTTATTGCTTCAAGAAGTTCCTTCTCTATTCTTGCAATATGCTCCTTGTCTGAATGCATTCCAACCTTTCTTGTGAGTGCCTTCTTTGCAAGCTTTGCTGCCAACTCAAAATCTCCGCCTAAGCCCACGCCTACAAACACCGGTGGACATGCATTTGGTCCCGCATCCCTTACAGCCTGAAGAACCGCTGCCTTCACACCTTCCTCACCATCTGCAGGCTTTAGCATATACACCTTACTCATATTCTCGCTGCCAAAGCCCTTTGGAGCTATGGTAATCTCGATATTCTCTCCGGGAACAATATCGTAATGAATAATTGCAGGCGTATTGTCCTTTGTATTTTCCCTTATAAGAGGGTCCTTTACCACAGACTTTCTAAGATACCCTTCCGTATATCCCTGTCTCACGCCTTCGTTTATCGCATCAGTAATATTCATTCCCTCTACATGAACATCCTGTCCAATATTTACAAAAAACACAGCCATTCCTGTATCCTGGCAGATTGGAATATCATTTTCCCCGGCTACATCAAGATTCTCGCAGAGCTGACCTAATATCTGCTTTCCAAGAGCACTGTCCTCAAGCAAAACAGAATCCCGAACTGCCTTTTCCATATCCTCTGACAAATGTATATTTGCAAGAATACACATCTCTTTTACGTTTTTTGTAATTTCTTCTGCCGAAATGTTTCTCATCATATCACCGCCATCTTATTCTTTCAGTCGTCAAGAAAGGTATCATCATTCTTCTTATAATTTGGATCTCGTCTGTCTCTAAAAAACTTAAATACCTGCAGTGTAAACGTAAATATGGCTACAACAATAATCATGGCAATAAGTATGTAAATAATATCCTTAATATTATAAGAAATCTGAGATGATTTATTTACCCCTTCAACAATCTTTTCAATCCAGGTCTCAGTCACTTCCTCTGTTGTGGATGAGCTTCTGACCACTTCTATGAGTCTGTAGAACCCATAGACAGTACCTTCAATCACATTCATATTTTGACCCCCATCTAAGTCAAGCTAAGAGCTAATTTTTCCTTTATTACCTATTAACATTATTCCTCCGTATCAGACTCATCAGATATCTCGACTGTATCTTCCTCCTCGCTTCTCTGAAGCTTAGCCACAGAAGCAACAACGGTACTCTCACCGTTACCTACGTTCATAAGCTTTACACCTGATGTAACTCTTCCGATAACCGGTATGTCAGAGCAGTGCATTCTGATCATGATTCCTTCATTTGTCATCATCATAATATCATGGTCGTTCGTTACAGCCTTTGCACTTACTATATCTCCTGTCTTTTGGGTAATCTTATAACATTTTACACCCTTTCCTCCTCGCAGCTGTGCTGAGAATTCGGAAAGCTCTGTTCTCTTGCCCATACCCTTCGATGTAACAAACAGAATATCATCACCCTGAACATCAAGCTGCATTGCTATAACCTCATCATTGTTGTAGCACCTTATACCGCGAACTCCCATGGAAGAACGACCGGTATCTCTGACGCAGGCTTCATTAAATCTTATACACATTCCCTTCTTTGTCATGAGGAATATATCGTTTTCTCCGCTTGTAGCCTTTACCTCGATAAGCTCATCACCCTCATTTAAGGTTATGGCCGCAAGTCCTGTCTTTCTTATGTTGCCAAATGCTTCTATCTTCGTCTTCTTCACAATACCATTCTTTGTTGCCATCATAAGATACTTTTTATCAAAGCCGGCAATAGGAATAATAGCTGTAACCTTCTCCTCAGGAAGCAGCTGAAGAAGATTTACGATTGCAACGCCTCTTGCATTTCTTCCGGATTCAGGAATCTCGTAGCCCTTCATTCTGTATACTCTTCCCATGTTTGTAAAGAACATAATATAGTTGTGGGTATTTGTAAGGAATATTTCATTGATAATGTCGTTATCAATGGTCATCATACCCTTTATTCCCTTACCGCCTCTGTTCTGTACCTTAAATGTATCTCTTGGCATTCTCTTTATATAACCGAGCTTCGTCATAGAGATAACGATCTCCTCTCTCTTTATAAGCTCCTCATCTGTTATATCATCTGTGTAAGCAGTAATTGTTGTTCTTCTCTCGTCGCCAAACTTTTCAGAAATTACTGTGAGCTCCTCCTTAATTACCCCAAGAAGCTTATTTTCATCAGCAAGTATTGCCTTGTACTCTGCTATTTTGGCAATAAGCTCGTTGTACTCGCTCTCAATCTTTTCTCTTTCCAAGCCTGTAAGAGCACGAAGTCTCATATCTACTATGGCAGCAGACTGGGCTTCCGTAAGACCAAATCTCTCAATGAGCTTTACCTTAGCCTCTCCTACATTTTTTGAATTTCTAATGATGGATATAACCTCATCAATGTTGTCTAGAGCGATAAGATATCCCTGTAAGATATGAGCTCTCTCCTCTGCCTTATTGAGGTCATATTTCGTTCTTCTTGTAACGACCTCCTCCTGATGCTTGAGATAGTAGCCCAGCATATCCTTAATGTTAAGAATCTTAGGTACACCGTCAACAAGGGCAAGCATGATACATCCAAATGTATCCTGGAGCTGTGTATGCTTGAAGAGCTGATTTAAGATTACATTTGCATTTACATCCTTTCTGAGCTCTATGACAATTCTCATTCCCTCTCTTGATGACTCATCTCTTATATCAGTGATACCATCAATTTTCTTGTTCTTCACAAGCTCTACCATATTCTTAATCAGAAGAGCTTTGTTGACCATATATGGAAGCTCACTAACAATAATTCTCGGCTTTCCATTGTTCATTGTTTCGATTTCTGTGATAGCACGGACCTTTATCTTACCTCTTCCGGTTCTATAGGCATCGTTAATTCCCTGTCTGCCAAGAATCTGTGCACCTGTAGGAAAATCAGGGCCTTTGATGATTTCCATAATCTCATCAATCTCTGTTTCTCTGCCTTCTTCCACCCTGTTATCAATAATTTTGATAGTTGCATCAATGGTTTCCTTCAAATTATGTGGTGGAATATTGGTGGCCATACCTACTGCGATACCTGATGTTCCATTGACTAATAGGTTAGGATAACGTGATGGAAGTACTGTAGGTTCCTTCTCTGTACCATCAAAGTTAGGAACAAAATCTACAGTATCTTTGTTGATATCTGCCATCATCTCCATTGATATCTTGGAAAGTCTTGCCTCTGTATATCGCATGGCAGCAGCATGGTCACCATCAACAGAACCAAAATTTCCATGTCCATCCACGAGAGGATATCTTGTATTCCATTCCTGAGCAAGCTTTACAAGTGCCTCATATATAGAACTGTCTCCATGAGGATGATATTTACCCATTGTATCACCCACAATACGGGCACACTTTCTGTGTGGCTTGTCCGGACCATTGTTAAGCTCTATCATAGAATGAAGTATTCTTCTCTGAACAGGCTTAAGTCCATCCCTTATATCAGGAAGAGCTCTGGCTGCAATTACACTCATAGCGTAATCTATGTATGATCTCTCCATTGTCTTTTTAAGACCAACTTCATCTACTTTATCAAAAATCTTATCATCATCCATTTTCAGATTTTCCTTTCTCCTGATTAAACATCAAGATTCTTTACATATTTAGCATTTGTCTCAATAAACTCTCTTCTTGGTTCTACCTTATCACCCATAAGAATGTTAAATGTCATATCAATTTCTGATTCATCATCGTCATCAATGGCAACTCTGAGGAGTATTCTTTTCTCAGGATCCATAGTAGTCTCCCACAGCTGCTCTGCATCCATCTCACCGAGACCCTTATATCTCTGAATTTTGTTGCTGGAATCTCTTCCAACCTCATCTAAGATGCTGTTTAACTCATCATCGCTGTATGCGTACCATATCTTCTTATTCTTCTCCAGCTTATAGAGAGGTGGCTGTGCAAGGTACACATGTCCCTTTCTTATAAGATCCGGCATAAATCTGTAAAAGAAGGTTAAAAGAAGTGTTGAAATATGAGCACCATCAACGTCCGCATCTGTCATAATGATAATCTTGTTATATCTGAGCTTTTCAATATTGAAATTCTCATGAATTCCTGTACCAAATGCTGTTATCATGGCCTTTATTTCTTCGTTTCCGAGTATCTTATCTATTCTGGCCTTCTCAACATTGAGTATCTTTCCCCTTAATGGAAGAATAGCCTGTGTTGCCCTAGATCTGGCAGTTTTAGCTGATCCTCCCGCAGAGTCACCCTCTACTATATAAATCTCACAGTTTTTTGGATCCTTATCGGAGCAGTCTGCAAGCTTTCCCGGTAATGCCATGTTATCTGAAAGATTAGCCTTTCTGGCAACATCCCTGGCCTTTCTGGCTGCTATTCTTGCTCTCTGGGCGAGAGCCGCTTTATTTACTATTATCTTTGCAATCTGAGGATTTTGCTCAAGATAATATGTAAGCTGTTCTGTTACAACACTCTCCACAGCAGGTCTTGCCTCTGAATTACCAAGCTTTTGCTTTGTCTGACCCTCAAACTGTGGCTCTCCTATCTTTATTGAGATGATAGCTGCAAGTCCCTCTCTTAAGTCATCTCCCGACAGATTATCATCCTTCTCCTTTAATATGTTATTTTTTCTTGCATAATCATTGAACACCTTTGTAATGGCTGCCTTAAATCCTGTAAGATGAGTTCCTCCCTCAGGAGTATTAATATTGTTTACAAAGCTGTAGGTTGATTCATTATAGGAATCGTTGTGCTGAAGAGCTACCTCCACACTTATTCCATCTCTCATGCCCTCGCAGTAAATTACTTCCCCATATAAAGGATCTCTATGTCTGTTGAGGTATGATACAAACTCTTTTATTCCTCCCTCGTAGTGGAAGGACCTTTCCTTCTCAGGAGTAATTCTCCTGTCTGTAAGAGTTATCTTAAGTCCCTTTGTAAGAAAAGCCATCTCACGAAGTCTGTTTCTCAATATATCATAATCATATACATTATCATCAAATATTGTATGATCAGGAAGAAATGTTACCTTTGTACCTGAAGCTCCCTCCGGTGCATCACCTATGACCTTGAGCTTGTACATTACCTTTCCTCTTTCATATCTCTGCTTATATATTTTTCCGTCTCTCGTTATTTCTACTTCCAGCCATGTAGATAAAGCATTTACAACCGAAGCTCCTACTCCGTGAAGACCACCTGATACCTTATAGCCTCCACCGCCAAACTTTCCTCCTGCATGAAGTATGGTAAATACAACCTCTACTGCCGGTATACCCTGTTTTTTATGAATTCCTACAGGAATTCCTCTTCCGTTATCTATAACGGTAATTGAATTGTCCTCATTGATAAAAACCTGTATATGGGAGCAGAATCCTGCAAGCGCCTCGTCTACTGAGTTGTCAACAATCTCATATACAAGATGATGCAGTCCTGTGGATGACGTACTTCCTATGTACATACCAGGTCTTTTTCTTACTGCCTCCAGTCCCTCTAAGACCTGTATCTGTTCAGCTTCGTAGTTATCGTTTTCCATTATTGATATTCCTCCGTTTCTACTTTGGTAGCTGTACCTTCAACTACACTGTACACGTTATTAATTACTATCTGTTCCTTTATAAACTCATCATATCCCGTACAGGTTATAATAGTCTGTATATCCTTTATTTCTTCAAGAAGTGCATTTCTTCTGTCCGTATCTAACTCACTCATAACATCATCTAAAAGTAATATAGGACTATCATTTATTATTTTTTTTACAAGCTTTATTTCAGCCATCTTCAATGACAGTGCTACGGTTCTTTGCTGTCCCTGAGAACCATACTTTCTTACATCGATTCCATTTATCAGAAAACTTATATCATCTCTGTGTGGACCTGACTGTGTACTGGAATACTTAATATCCATATCCAGCTTTTCAGAAAGAATTTTTTCAAACTCATCCTCACCGGCATTACATTCGTAGACAATCTTCAAATGTTCCCTTCCGGAGGTAAGTCTTCCATGAATGTCAGATATAATCTCATTCATCATATTTATAAAATTTCTTCTCTCTCTTACAATTCTTGAACCATAATCCACAAGCTGTGCATTCCACACATCAATGGTATCCATAAGACCTTTGTTATAGTAAATCTGTTTTAGCAGATTATTTCTCTGATTTAAAATCCTGTTATATGAAGAAAGATTCTGATAATACAGTCTGCTTATCTGACACAGCTCCTGATCCATAAATCTTCTTCTCTCCGCCGGACCATTTTTTATAATTGACAAATCCTCAGGAGAAAAAAATATAACATTTAACATTCCATATAACTCAGCCGCTCTTCTTATGGCAAGACCATCTATAGCTACACCCTTGTTTCTGTTTTTTCGTAAATGCATATCTATCTTATGGGATATGTCTCTCTTTTTTAAAAACAGTCTTATGTGGCTTTCATCTTCTCCAAGCTTTACTACATCCTTATCCTTCGATCCTCTGTGGGATTTTGTAGTTGCAGCCATATATATAGATTCCAATATATTTGTTTTTCCCTGAGCATTGTTACCGTAAAGTATATTTGTATTTTTTCCAAATTCTACTATTACATTGCTGTAATTTCTGTAATTGCTAAGCTCAATAGATTCTACATACATACCCTTCACCTACAACAGACTTCTTCTTTAAAGCTTAATACAGCTGTACTATTTCTGGATACTTATTTTGTCACCGTCAAATTCAACTTCATCACCATCATAAAGCTTTCTTCCGCGACGTGTCTCTATTTCTCCGTTCACAACTACAAGTCCCTGAACGATAACTTCCTTTGCATCAAGTCCTGTGTCAACAAAGCCTGCTGCCTTAAGTGCCTGTCCAAGCTTAATATAATCCTCTCTTAATTTAATAATCTCCACACTATCACCTCTTCTTACTCATTTATGCCCATTGGAAGAATGAGATAAATATACGTTGACTCATCATCTCTGATTACACATGGAGCTTTTGCATTGTTAAAGAACATTGTTACATAATCATTATCAATTACTCTAAGGGCATCAATTATAAACTTTGGATTAAAGCCGATAGCTAGATTATTTCCTTCCTTTTCTATATCAATCTCTTCATTGAGAGAGCCTATGAGGGAAGTTATTGTAAGACCAAGTGTATCATTCTCAATATTAAGCTTTATAGGCTTCTTATCAGAATCCTTAATAAGAAGAGTTGCTCTATCCAAGCTGTCAAGAAGCTCCTTCTTATTTATTCTCATCTTTATCTGGTAATCAATTAAGAGCATATGAGCTATTCTGAAATACTCACCCTCAATAAGTCTGGAAACTACCTTTGTATTGTCAAACTCAAACAATATATTATTGTCTGTAAAATAAATATTTACATTATCTTCTACTCCTCCGGTCATAATCTTGCTTATATCACTTAAAGACTTGCCCGGTACTACAACCTTAATATCTGAATTCTCTCCATTAAGCTCAATATATCTTATAGAGATTCTATGACCATCCAGAGATACAACACTAAGCCTGTTATTTGAAACCTCGAAGAGCTCTCCTGTCATAAGCTTATTATTTTCATTGTCTGATATAGAGAATATTGTCTGATTGATAACCTCTCTGAGTGAATGCTGGGAGATCGTTATACATTTATCTTTTAAAACAGTAGGAAGAACAGAAAAATCATCCCCTGATTTTCCTGGAATATTAAACTCCAGTCTTTCACATTTAATAAGTGTTTTATAGTTGCTGTCTGTCTGAATAATTATTTCACTATCTGGAAGCTTTCGAATAAAATCTGAGAAAAGCTTAGCTTCAAGAGCTACCTTTCCATCCTCTATTACAGTACCATCTATAAAAGTTTCTATTCCTATCTCCATATCATTTGCAGTAAGCTTTATTATTCCGTTTGAAGCCTCCACAAGTATGCAAGAAAGAATAGGATGAGTTGATTTATTTGATACTGCTTTAGATACAATATTTATGCCCTGCATAAGATTTGATTTTCTAATAGAAATATTCATGTTTTTTATTAACTCCTTTCCCGACTAAACATTATGTTGATAACACATAATAGTCTCATTCGCAGCGAGCGAAAATATATATATATTAAAATAATTAGTAGTAATAGTAGTAGTAATTTTTATAGTGTTGAAACTGAAAAAACATCATATTTTATAAGGACTTGGCAATTATGTAGCCATGTTAATAAACAAAAAATTGATGTTGTTAAATAATCCGTTATCAACATTACACAAAATCACAGAAAATGGTAAAAATTAAAAAAACAAAGTTATAAAAACAAAATAACAATCATATAAAAAAATTCAAACATGTTATGTTTATAGTTGAACAACATATAATTTTATAAAATGTTGATAACTGTTAGTTTTGTGGATTAAGCTTCTTAATGATTACATGAACCTTATCTGCAAATTCAGCATCCTTCTCAATTTTTTCCTCAACCTTCTGTATATTGCTGTATACAGTTGAGTGATCCTTTCCACCAAAGGAATCTCCTATACTCTTTAGACCCTTGTCAGTGTATTTTCTACACAGATACATTGCTATCTGTCTGGCGGTAGCTATATCCTGACTTCTCTTGCTGGATACAATATCGTCCACAGATATATTCATGTGTTCAGATACTGTGTTAATAATAAGAGTAGGAGTGATTGTCATTTTCGATTCCTTTGATACAAAGTCTCTTAATACATTTTTAGCAAGCTCTTCCGTAATCTGAGTATTGCCGAGATCAGAATATACACACAGCTTATTTAGTGCTCCTTCAAGCTCACGCACATTGTAGGTAATATTGTTGGCAATGTATTCAAATATGTTTTCCCCTATATTCTTGAGACCCTTTAGCTCTGCCTTATTCTTTAAGATAGCCATACGGGTTTCATAATCAGGTGCATGAATATCAATAGGAACTCCCCATTCAAATCTTGATCGGTATCTCTCATCTAATGTTTTTATTTCTTTAGGAGGCTTATCAGAAGAAAGAATGATCTGTTTTCCTTCGTCATGGAGAGCATTAAAGGTATCAAAAAATTCATTCTGGGTTGCATCTTTTCCTATAAGATATTGAATATCATCAATAAGAAGTACATCCACCTTTCTATATTTTTTTCTAAAATCTTCAGTCTTCTTTTTTGCTATTGCTTCAATAATCTCATTAGTGAATTGATTTGATGGAACATAGAGAACCTTCTTAGTAGGATCATGCTGCAATATGTAATGAGCAATTGACTGCATAAGATGAGTTTTTCCAAGTCCTGAACCACCATATAAAAAGAGTGGATTAAATTTATCCTGACCAGGGGAATCTGCAACTGCAAGACATGTGGCATGAGCATGCTTGTTACTTTCACCAACTATAAAGTTTTCAAATGTATAGTCAGGTCTTAAATTGCTTTTGCTGACTACCTCATCATATTCTTCTGTGGTGGAAGAAAGCTTTTCTGCCTTTTTCATCTGACTTTCAATAGTAAAGAATACCTGTAAGGTATCATCCTGAAACATTTCTCTGATAACGGCTTCCAGATAAATGTCAAAAATTTTATCCTTTAAAAATTGAACTCCTCTTTCTCCATACTTTTCATCAAGGGTAAAATAGAGCTTATTATCCTCTACAGAATATAAGGTTAAGGGTTCAATCCATGTATGTACCATCATGTGGGAAATCTTGTGGTCATTTTCCAATGCTTCACAGATTTCTCTCCAGTTGGCCACTATTAATTCTTTCATTGTGAATTCCTTTCTAATGTAAAAAAATATATCTACTTATTAATAATAATACATTCTATATTTTATAATAAACGGCAGTCTATTTCAAGCATATAACAGTCAAAAACAAGAATATTTGCGTTATTTGAGTTGTTTATGTTATCTACGTGTAGGTACACGTAAGAACCATTTTTGTCTGTTATGGGAGAAAATATTGAATAAGATATAAAATTTCAATAATTATTTGATGTTATTTTTATAGAGATGAATTTACAAATTATATAATATGTTTTCATCTGTTGGTTTTGTCGTTCGCCTGGGTGTTTATAATTATGTTTATAATAACTTATCATAAGAAATGTATTTCAGGTATTATGTAAATGTGTTTATAAATAATGTTTGTATGTTATAAACATAAGAAATCCATTAAAACAAAGGGTTTTTAATAAAAATTTTGCATAAATAAAATGTTATCAACACATTATAAACATTTTGTTGATAACATTATGTTAATTGAAAAAATCATGATTTAGATAAAGTGGATTGTGTTGTATGTGTGTGATGTATATGTTTTTTGTTTTCCCAAATAATAAGTTACATCGTGTTATATTTTGTATTTTATTATTTTAAGGTTTTTTCGGCAGGATTAATGGATTGCCGGAAAATTTTGCATAAT
>JAGANU010000011.1 GCA_017624085.1 Coprococcus sp. | reverse complement strand
GAGATGATTTCCCATCCAAAAACTCTTGAACAGCCTCCACCTTTACTTCGGGTTCAATCTTTCTCTTACCCATAAATAATGCTCCCTTCTAGGCAACAAGCTTTTATTATTTTGCTTGTCTACCTAAAAGGGAGCATATCAATATTTATTACAGAATAAAATGCGGGCTTATATTCTTATTTTAAAAATATTAGTTTTTCCTGAACTCTAAGAGCTCAAGTCCTTCATTATGGGAAAGAACCTGGTCAATGACCCACTCATTTGCAAAAAGGAGTAGTGGATTTCCCTTCATATCCTTAACCTTTTTAACGTCGCTCACTCTCTTAAGCTTTGTAATATCCGTGGTAGGATCCTTTACCCATCTGATATAATTGTATGGTATAGGCTCAAGTCTTATCTCGCAGCCATATTCATTTTCCAATCTGTATTTTAATACATCAAACTGTAGTACGCCGACAACACCAACAATAATCTCTGAAAGACCGGCTGTATACTCCTGGAAAATCTGTATAGCTCCCTCCTGTGCAATCTGGGTAACACCCTTAACAAACTGCTTACGCTTCATACTGTTGAGCTGTACTACCCTGCAAAAATGTTCAGGGGCAAAGGTCGGAATTCCCTCATACTCAAACTTCATGCCGCCGGTTGTAAGAGTATCACCGATAGAGAACAAATCAGGATCAAACACTCCGATAACATCCCCTGCATATGCCTCTTCAACAATCTTTCTGTCCTGTGCCATTATCTGCTGTGGCTGTGACAGCTTAATCTTTCTCTTACTTGGAACATGGTATACCTCCATGCCGGCTTCAAATTTCCCTGAACATATTCTCATAAAAGCGATTCGGTCTCTGTGAGCCTTGTTCATATTGGCCTGAATCTTGAAAACAAAAGCAGAAAACTGTTCTGTTGTTGGTTCAATAATACCTTCCGATGAATTTCTTCCAAGGGGAGGAGTTGTCATTTTAAGGAAATAATTCAGAAACTGCTCTATACCGAAGGTATTTAGAGCTGAACCAAAAAACACCGGAGAAAGTTCACCAGCTCTCACCTTATCTATATCAAGTTCATCTGTAGCTCCGTCAATAAGCTCAATCTCCTCCTTAAACTGATCATATAGATATGGTCCTACAAGAGCTTTTAGTTCATCATCATCAATGTGATAATCTGTTTCTGCAGCCTTCTTTGCACCACCAGTAGATACCGCCTGGAAGGTTGAAACAATCTCTGTATTTCTGTCATATACGCCTTTAAACTCTTTTCCGGAGCCTATTGGCCAGTTTACAGGACAAGTTTTTATACCAAGGACATTTTCAATTTCATCAAGGAGCTCAAATGTATCTCTCGCATCTCTGTCCATCTTATTGACAAATGTAAAAATAGGGATATGTCGCATAACACAAACCTTAAACAGTTTAATAGTCTGAGCCTCGACACCCTTTGAAGCATCAATAACCATAACCGCAGAGTCGGCAGCCATAAGAGTTCTGTAAGTATCCTCAGAGAAATCCTGGTGGCCCGGGGTATCAAGAATATTAATACAATATCCATCATAATCAAACTGAAGAACGGATGATGTAACAGAAATTCCCCTTTCCTTTTCTATATCCATCCAGTCAGATACCGCATATTTTGAATTTGCTTTTCCTTTTACGGAACCTGCTGTATTGATTGCTCCACCAAAAAGCAAAAATTTCTCTGTAAGAGTTGTCTTACCTGCATCAGGATGGGAAATAATTGCAAATGTACGTCTTCTGTTAATCTCGTCTCTAAGCTTATCACTCATTTTATAATTCCTTATCTATTTTTTATTTTTTAAAGCATCCTTATTCTTTTGTGCCCAAAGCATAAGCGACTGAATATTTACAGACATCTTATCAAGTTCATCCAGGACAGCGTCAAATGTCTCTATCTCAGTCTCATCAACAATACCATCGGAGGTAATTTCAATAAGCTGTGCTGATATATCCTCCATCTTTTTTGATGAACCAAGAAATTGCAAGATAAGTCTGTCAAGATTGTCTGAACTAATAGGCTTTATAGTCTCTTTTCCAATAGGACAATCTCCTGAACAATAGTTGTTGCAAAGCTCGGGAATACCATATGTCTTTGACATAGCCAAAACCTCATCAGGATATGGAACAACGCTTCCGAGCTCTATTCTTGAAAGTCTTGTTCTGTCAATTCCTAATACCTCAGCGCATTTTTCCCTGCTTGACAGGTTATCATTCTCCTTTGATGCACTATATCTGGCAACATAATATTTATTATTAAGTGCCTTAGTTGCTTTCTTACTCATTTTTATCTCCTTGTAAATTTAATCAATTGATCCATCTAGCTATGATAACATATAACCTAAGAATTGTGAAACATAAATCCTTCATATATTTTCGCCGTGTCACATATCAAAAGACTACCATCAGAAATCGATAATCCTTTTATGCACATAGACACAGCAATCTGCGGTGTATTTGCGCAATAACACTCATCAAAAATATTTCGATAATCAATTAATTCTCCACTGTCATCACAAATATAACTTGCGGCACTGATATCAATATTTTTTAGATAATCCTCATCCATTACCATTATCTGAGCCTCATCCTTCATAAGAATTCCTGTACCGGTTAGTTTACTGTAGCTTTCCCTCCTTGTCCATACAACCTCTGCGTATACATCCTTAAGCAGCTCACTATCTATATTATGTGCAAGTATCTCCCTGTCATTACTTGAATAAAGTCTGTTAACTATGGTTGGCGGAAATTTCTTAACACGCTCTATATCTATCCCACATGGAGCTTTTGATAACAACACTGCAACATAGCCATCTGTATGACTTATTGAAAAGCATATATCCGGTCTTCCTATAATATAAGGTTTCCCCTTTTCCCCCTTATCGTATAATACAGACCTCTCACACACGTCAAAAATCTTCCTCAGCATATATGACAATAGCACTCCGGCAGCAAGACTATCTCTTTTATCCTCAATTCTGGCAAGTCGATTAACCTTATCTTGCCTGTAGGCGGATACATTCATAAGACAGCTGTCAAACACAGCCTTATCATTCAAATAATCCGATTTCATAATATATCCAAAAAATCCCGACATTATTCCTCCAACAAATTAAAGCGGATAAACACATTGTATGTGAATACCCGCCTTAACAAACAATGCACAGCTCACGAAACCGTACACAGCATAATCTATATAACAACAAAATCAGGAAAGCTCTTCATATCTTTGTTGACCTCATCAATATGAAGCCCCTTGTAATCATAGACTGAATTGTATGACAACTGCATTTCCATTGCACATTCAAGCATGGAAACAGGAACTCCAACAAATATATCATCTATTGAAATCTCTATCTCACCCGGATTAAGTGTAATAGAATCTTCCTTTTCGTTATAAGGCGGACTGATAAGAATGGCCTTAACAGCTCTGCTAAAATACGGCATAACATTTGGAACTGATATATACTTCTTTGCAAGAAGCTTATTCTTATAGCCTTCCTTCAGCTGACAAAGTGGCTGCTCCTCCTCTATGTCATCCACAAACGCTCTAGCTGCCTTCTCCATAATATCAGTTCTTCTGTCATTAACAGGAGAACCAAACATTACATTGATGTCCTGTTCAGTAAGCTTCTTCTCAGAGAAAGCAACCGTAAACATCTTTTCAGGCCCATAAGCACCGACTCCGGAGAAAAGCTCACGGTAAATCTTCTCCATCTCATCCTTAACAGGAATTACACGTCCATTATCGATATTGGACTCATTATCAAGCATAAGTTTTACTATGCCATTTCGAACCTCTGTAATTCTCTTTTCTGTCACATAGTCGGATGGAAGAAATTCATGTCTTTCTGCCTTCTTGATAATATTTGCGACAGTCCGACTTCCATCAATTGAAAGATTCTCAATGGAGCTCTTTAAATCCTCACCGAACTGTGAATAAATCTCATCAAGTCTCTCTGCCCTCTGGGTAAGCCATCTAAGCGTATCACCAAACAAATCCTGAGCATCAAGCTCATCGATAAGCTTCGAACGTTCAGCTGCAAGAGCCTCCTTGATACATGCATCAAAATATCCATTCTCCGTCTCTCTCTTGGCAGAAGGAAAGGTAAAGAATCTCTTGGCAACTATCTCCTTTATGGAATCGATAATTCTTGTAAATTCTCCGGTTGGAGTGTAATCCTTCATCTTCTGTTCAAGCTTTTTAACCTCTGCGATCATTCCCTTTGTAGAATCAGCAACGCCAGCACTTGGAGCTCCAATAATATCTATTGCACCATAAGGACCGAATTCTCTCATATACCTGAGAATGACCCCATCAAGCATGCTCCACAGCTTATTTTTCATGGACTTAACCATTACAGGAAGCTCTTTTTCAAAGTCGTCCATCTTTCTTGCAAAGAATTCTCTCACACCGTCTGTATTCTTCTTTATCATCTTGTAGGTAGGCTTTGTAAGCTGTCCATATTGAATAAGTCCACTTACATTAAGCTTAATCTCATCTCCGGGTTCATCATTTAAAAAGCCTGCAAGCTCAGAGAGAGCTGTTTTAATATCTGCTTCTGCATTGCCCTCCTTAAAAGGTGATCGAAATAGTCCCTTATATGCTTGTGAAAAAATATCATATTCACACATATTCTCTATCTCTCTGATTGGAATATGGTAATCAGCCTCACTTACAACCTTATAATAACAATTAGAAGTCTTTATTGAGCTGTCATCATGCTCCATCTTCCAATTCGTAATTGCATAATCCTCGTTCTCAAAGAATACATCACGAAGAAGCTTCCTGTTATTATCTACATCGTTGTTGCCAATATATTTGTTGCTTGCAAGTCTGTATAAAAAGCTTGCAGTATCTTTAACGATAAAGCCTTCCGGCAGATAACCCTGAGAATCCTTTTTGCCTGATACAAGCATGCATGCATCAAATAAATTCTCTCTAATAACCATCTTATTTGTCTTGCTGATGAATGTGTAATTGTCATCCTTTTCAGAAAGCTTCATATAATAATCAACTTCCTTCATGGTTGCACACCCATTGGCATTAAGTCTGTCAACAAGCTCACTGTCCTCATATATAGACTTATGACCATAGAGTACATTTGGCATAAGAAGGCAGCCACCAATTCGAAGATTATTCCACTTCTTAGCCTTTCCATAAGCACGAATGTTGTAAGTAACATCTGAAAGAATACCGCTTCCGGTACCTCCCGCTACGCCACAAACAACAATAACATCACACATTCCTTCATTCGTCCTGTCATGAAGCTCCTGCAGCTTATCAAACAGAAGCATACGAACATCCATGTATGAATTGGAAAACATAAGTCTTCCAATCTGTCTGTTTCCCTTTGCTCCGTTTCGTCCAATTGTTATTGCCGGGAACTCCGGATCCATCCAATTCGCAAGATTTTCATGGATAGGATTGCTTGCAATTCCATTTTGAAGAACATTCTCTATCTCCGGTCTGTAAATACTTATAACCTCAAGAGCATTAAAGCCTATCCCCTCTTTACTGTTCTCAATCGTCGTTTCCATCTCAGAAATATCAGAATCAATCATAAGGAAATGTATATTATCCTCATATGTAATGTCGTCTGCAAGCATCCCTTTAAGAGCGCACACAGTCCTGCTTCCAAGTCCACCAAGTCCAACAACAAGCAGATTTCGATTAAATCTTCCCTCATGACTTATCTTTCCAAATACCCGAATGTCCTTTAATTTGCTAAACTCTTCTTTTTGAGTATCAATAAGTATCATATTGTTTCTCCTTTAAAATACACGTGCACATCCAAACCAATAAACTGAAAGCACTTACACATATAAACCCCAAATAAATAACTATGTGCCGTATAAACCACACATTCAATGTAACACTAATTCTATTGATTTTCAACAAAAAGCACCATATTTCTTGATGAATTTATATATATTTACTATTTATTCACTACTTCCTCAAAGTATTCCTGCGTTAACTTTACAACAGTACCTGAAAGCAAAAATACACCAATAAGATTCGGTATAATCATTAGACCGTTAAAGGTATCTGCAATATTCCAAAGCAGACCTAAATCCATCGTTGCGCCTATTACAGCTACTAAGGAATATACTACCATAAATGGCTTTATTAGTCTGCTTCCAAATAAAAATCCAACACACCTTGAACCGTAAAGCCCCCACCCAAGAATAGTTGAGAAAGCAAAACAGCAAAGAGCCACAGCAGTAAAAATGGATATCCATCCTCCATAGGTTGCTACAAAACCATTTATAGTCAGCTCAGCTCCTGCCGCCTGTCCATATGTTATGCTTGTACCACTTACGAGAATAACAAGAGCTGTAAGCGTACATATAACAATTGTGTCGATAAAAACTTCAAATATACCCCAAAGTCCCTGCTCAACCGGATGCTTACAATCTGCACAGGCATGCGCAATAGAGCCTGTACCAAGACCTGCCTCATTTGAGAAAATACCTCTTGAAACTCCTTTTCTAAGGCATAAAAACATACTTCCGACAACACCGCCGGAAACAGCTTTCGGATTAAATGCTCCCTCAAAAATTGATGCGAACACGCCAGGAACAGCCCTGTAATTTATTATTACAAGGCAAACAGCCATAATTATGTAGAAAGCAGCCATAAACGGCACGAGTTTTTCCGTCACTGTCCCAATACGCTTTATTCCACCAATCAGTATAAGACCAACTAATATTGCAATTACTATACCGATTATAAGGTTAATTGTTGGTGCGCTTTTGCTGTCCGTTATGTTGTAATTAAAAAGCGCAGTGTCTATAGCTGTTGTTATAGTATTCACCTGAGTAGCGTTACCGGTACCAAATACAGTTAATATTCCAAGAATCGAATACAATACTGCAAGAAAATAAGCGTTTTTTCCAAGTCCGTTCTTTATGTAATACATTGGTCCGCCAACCCAGTCTCCGTTTTCATCCTTTTCTCTGTAAAATACAGACAGAACAACCTCCGCAAACTTTGTTCCCATTCCAAGAAGCGCTGATATCCACATCCAAAATACAGCACCCGGACCGCCGATGGCAATGGCTCCCGCAACTCCAGCGATATTTCCCGTTCCAACCGTACCCGCAAGTGCTGTACAAACCGCCTGGAAGGGACTGATAGCTCCCTCAGAAGTTTCTTTTTTCGAAAAAATCTTACCAAAGGTATTCTTTACCGCATATCCAAAGCGTGTAAACTGAACTCCTCTGTTTTTAATTAAAAGGAAGAGTCCTACCCCTACAATACAAACCATAGAAGGAAGGCCCCATACAAAACCATTAATTGACTCATTTATTTTCTTTATTATTTCAAGTAATTCCGCCATAACATTTTCTCTTTCATGTTTTTTTATTGTGAACGAACCACCCTCTAACAATTCTACATTATATTGATTATGATATGCAAGGCATTTTGTAATATAACAACAAATAAGCTGCCATATATGAATTTCACACATGACAGCTTTAAATTAGCAGTACATATAATTTTAGCATTTAGCAGCTTTCTATATCCTTGATGTTGTTTTACATACATCCAAGAAGCTTTTCTACACTCACAAGCTTTACGCAAAGAACAAATAGCTCAGTCGCCTTCTGCATTTCCTCCGGTGTTGGGAATGATGGCGCTATTCTTATATTGCTGTCCTTCGGATCGTTGTGATATGGGTAAGTAGCACCGGCACCCGTAAGCACAACTCCGGCCTCCTTACATTTGGCAACTATAGCCTTAGCGCAGCCCTCCATCGCCTCAAAGGAAATAAAATAACCGCCGAGAGGCTTAATCCATGAACCGATACCAAGTCCGCTAAGCTCTGACTCAAGGACATTAAGAGTCGCTTCAAACTTTGGTCTCATAAAGTCTGCATGCTTCATCATCTGCTCCTTAAGTCCATCAATATTCTTGAAGTATCTCGCATGTCTGAGCTGATTTATCTTGTCATTGCCAATGGTCTGAACAGTAAAATGCTTCATTGCGTCTTCAAGATTTGCATGGGATGCTGCAAGGGCCGAAATTCCCGAACCAGGGAAGCTGACCTTTGAGGTTGATGCAAATTCAAATACCATATCAGGATTTCCTGCTTTCTCACACTCGCCAATAATATCTAGTATATCAATCTGCTTATCCTCATACAGGTGATGAATCACATATGCATTATCCCAGAATATTCTAAAGTCCTTAGCCGCTGGTTTAAGCTTTGCAAATCTTCTTACCGTATCATCGCTGTAACATATTCCCTGTGGGTTTGAATACTTTGGAACGCACCAAATACCCTTTATAGATGAGTCTGATGACACAAGCTCTTCAACCATGTCCATATCAGGGCCATTCTCTGTCATGGGAATATTGATCATCTCTATATTAAATCTCTCTGTAATTGCAAAATGTCTGTCATAGCCGGGAACCGGACAGAGAAACTTTACCTTATCCAGCTTACACCAAGGTGTTTCACCTAAAAGGCCATGTGTATATGCTCTTGATACAGTGTCAAACATAAGAGTAAGACTGGCATTTCCACCTATAAATATATGATCCTCAGTTGTTCCCATCATATCAGCCATAAGCCTTTTGGCCTCAGGTATTCCATCAAGACATCCATAATTTCTGCAGTCAAGTCCTGACTCTGACTTAAGATCACTATCAGCTCCGATTACATCAAGCATATCCATAGAAACACCAAGCTGTGTAGGTGATGGCTTTCCCCTTGACATATCCAGCTTGAGGCCAAGTGCTTTTTTTTCTTCATAAGCTGAAAGCAGCTGGCATCTAAGCTCAGTTAACTCTTGTTTAGACATTTCACTGTATAATCTCATAAATAGTCTCCTTACCATAATAATGCAGAACAAATCTGCTTTTATATTGTAATAACTCTTGTATAATATATAATTTATTTTCATTGTTGTCTAGACCTTATTGTCATATATTCGTGATATTTTGTCGCATAAAATTGAAAATCTAAAGTATAATTCCAATAAGAAGCAGTATTCTCACCAAATATTGCGTATCCGCTTAGTTATTTAAAGCTAAATATGTATAATGAATTGTCTATATAATAATCTGCTATTTCCATAAGTAACAATTCCATCTGAAACAAACTGTAGTAATTTAGTTAAAATAAATAAAATTAAAAAAAATTATATTTTTTTCAAAAAACACTGTACTATATGCTTCTTACACTTTATAATAGTGAAGATTAAGGTGTTGACACGGAAGTTATGCACCAATAATAAAAGTATATTTTTTCTAAGGAGAGTATTATGCCAAAGAGAGAAGACATTAACAAAGTTCTTATTATCGGGTCAGGTCCTATTATCATAGGTCAGGCATGTGAGTTTGATTACTCCGGTACACAGGCGTGTAAAGCACTTAAAAAGCTTGGTTATGAAATAGTTCTTGTAAACTCAAATCCGGCTACAATTATGACAGATCCGGAAACAGCGGATGTAACATATATTGAGCCACTGAATGTAAGGAGACTTGAGCAGATTATTGCAAAAGAAAGACCTGACGCACTTCTTCCGAACCTTGGTGGACAGTCTGGACTTAATCTCTGTGCAGAGCTTGCAAGTGAAGGTATTCTGGACAAATATAACGTAAAGGTAATCGGTGTACAGGTTGATGCTATCGAGCGTGGCGAGGACAGAATTGAGTTCAAGAAGTCTATGAATGCAATCGGTATTGAGATGGCAAGAAGTGAGGTTGCCTACTCTGTAGAAGAAGCTTTAGACATTGCTGACAAGCTTGGCTATCCGGTAGTTCTTCGTCCTGCATACACAATGGGTGGTGCCGGCGGCGGTCTTGTATATAATAAAGAAGAATTAAAGACAGTATGTGCAAGAGGTCTTCAGGCAAGTCTTGTAGGTCAGGTTCTTGTTGAGGAATCAATTCTTGGCTGGGAGGAGCTTGAGCTTGAGGTTGTAAGAGACAGTGAAGGTAATATGATTACTGTATGCTTCATCGAGAACATAGATCCTCTTGGAGTTCATACAGGCGACTCCTTCTGTGCTGCCCCAATGCTTACTATTTCCGAGGAGCTTCAGCAGAGACTTCAGGAACAGGCTTATAGAATTGTTGATTCAGTCGAGGTTATCGGAGGAACAAATGTACAGTTTGCCCATGATCCGGTTTCAGACAGAATTATTGTTATCGAGATCAACCCAAGAACATCCCGTTCGTCAGCTCTTGCTTCTAAGGCAACCGGTTTCCCTATCGCTTTAGTATCAGCAATGCTTGCAGCAGGACTTACTCTTAAGGATATTGAATGTGGTAAGTATGGTACTCTTGATAAGTACGTACCTGACGGTGATTACGTTGTAATAAAGTTCGCTCGTTGGGCATTTGAAAAGTTCAAGGGTGTTCAGGATAAGCTTGGTACTCAGATGCGTGCTGTTGGTGAGGTAATGAGTATCGGTAAGACATATAAGGAAGCTTTCCAGAAGGCTATCAGAAGTCTTGAGACAGGCAGATATGGTCTTGGATACGCAAAGGATTACAACGAAAAGAGTAAGGAAGAGCTCCTTCGGATGCTGGCTACACCATCAAGCGACAGACATTTCATTATGTACGAAGCTCTCAGAAAGGGTGCTACTGTTGATGAGATATTTGATATTACAAAGGTTAAGCACTACTTCATACAGCAGATGAAAGAGCTCGTTGAGGAGGAAGAAGCACTTGCTCTTTGTAAGGGCTCTCTCCCATCAGATGATGCATTAACTCAGTCCAAGAAGGACGGCTTCTCAGACAAATACTTAAGTCAGATTCTTGATATTCCTGAGGATGATATAAGAAACAGAAGAAAAGAAATCGGAGTATGTGAGGCATGGGAAGGTGTTCATGTAAGCGGCACCGCTGACAGTGCTTACTACTACTCTACTTACAATGCTCCTGATTTGAGCACAATAAATGAAGACAAGCCAAAGATTATGATTCTCGGCGGAGGTCCAAACAGAATCGGTCAGGGTATTGAGTTTGACTACTGTTGTGTACATGCTGCTCTTGCCCTCAAGAAGCTTGGATTTGAAACAATCATTGTAAACTGCAACCCGGAGACAGTTTCCACAGACTATGATACATCGGATAAGCTCTACTTTGAGCCGCTTACACTTGAGGATGTTCTTAGTATATACGAGAAGGAAAAGCCGGTTGGTGTTATCGCACAGTTTGGCGGTCAGACTCCGCTTAATCTCGCATCAGAGCTTGAGAAGAACGGCGTTAAGATTCTCGGTACATCTCCTGCTGTTATCGATCTTGCAGAGGACAGAGATCTCTTCCGTGCTATGATGGATAAGCTTGAGATTCCTATGCCTGAGTCAGGTATGGCTACTACCGTTGACGAGGCACTTGCAATTGCCCATGAAATTGGATATCCTGTTATGGTTCGTCCTTCCTATGTTCTTGGCGGACGTGGTATGGAGGTTGTATATGATGATGAAAGTCTTGACGGCTATATGAGAGCTGCCGTAGGTGTTACACCGGACAGACCAATCCTCATCGACAGATTCCTCAATCACGCCCTTGAGTGCGAGGCTGATGCAATCAGTGATGGAAATCACGCATTTGTTCCGGCTGTTATGGAGCATATCGAGCTTGCCGGAGTTCACTCAGGAGACTCAGCTTGTATCATTCCATCTGTTCATATATCAAAGGAAAATGTTGAGACAATTAAGGAATACACAAGAAAGATAGCTGAGGAAATGCATGTTGTAGGTCTTATGAACATGCAGTATGCAATCGAAAACGGAAAGGTATATGTTCTTGAGGCTAATCCAAGAGCATCACGTACAGTACCACTTGTTTCAAAGGTATGTAATATTAGGATGGTTCCAATTGCTACTGACATTATTACTTCAGAGATTACAGGAAGACCATCTCCTGTTCCTGCTATGAAGGAACAGATTATTCCATACTATGGAGTTAAGGAGGCTGTATTCCCATTCAATATGTTCCCTGAGGTTGACCCTATCCTTGGACCTGAGATGAGATCAACAGGTGAGGTTCTTGGGCTTTCAACATACTATGGTGAATCCTTCTACAAGGCTCAGGAGGCTACACAGACTCTCCTTCCAACCAGCGGAACTGTTCTTATCTCTGTTAACAGAAAGGATAAAGCTGAAATCATTGAGATTGCAAAGCTTTTTGAGCAGGCAAACTTCAAGATTCTTGCCACAAGCGGAACGCACAGCATTATCACAGAAGCCGGTGTAAAAGCAGAGATGGTTAAGAAGCTCTACGAGGGCAGACCAAATATAAATGACCTTATTACAAATGGTGACATTGATCTTATTATCAATTCTCCAAGCGGTAAGGAAAGTGCTCATGATGACAGTTACCTTAGAAAGGCAGCAATTAAGGCAAAGGTTCCTTACATGACAACAGTTGCTGCTGCAAGAGCTACTGCAAAGGGAATCCTTTATGTTCAGGAGCACGGTGACAGCGATGTTAAGTCACTTCAGCAGCTTCACAACGAGATAAGAGATGCTGAGTAATATATAACTGGTTTTATTATTTATAAAAAATATTGCCGACATGATTACCAAATCATGTCGGCAGTTTTATTTTACAATAAAATAGCAACCACAATTGTGATTGCTATTTTTGAGTATCTCTAATATGGATTAAATTAAACCATAATATGTATGAAATTAAATCATCTTATTCTTCTCTCTGTCAAAGTAGTCCTTTGTCTCCTTAACAACTACACCGCTAAGTGCAAGAAGTGCTATAATATTCGGAATTGCCATAAGTCCATTAAATATATCGGCAATTGTCCAAACTGCCTTTACTGTCATGTATGGTCCTATGAATACACAAAGGATATATAACCAACGATATACCTGGACAGCTACTTTATTACCGTTTGTAAGGTACTCCAGACATCTCTCACTGTAGTAATCCCATCCAAGGATTGTTGTAAATGCAAAGAATACAAGACACATCATAAGTATAAAGGCGGAAACCTCGCTAGGAAGGAATGTAAGACCCTTCTGGAAAGCATCCGTTGTAACAGCTACACCTTCAAGACCGTCAACCTTCCAGCTACCCATCATTACTATGGAAAGGCCTGTCATTGTACATACTATAATCGTGTCAATAAATGTACCAGTCATCGTAACAAGTCCCTGACGAACAGGTTCCTTTGTCTGTGCCGCAGCAGCTGCAATAGGAGCCGAACCAAGACCGGCCTCATTTGAAAAGATACCACGGGCAACACCCTTTTGCATGGCAATAGCGATACTTCCTACAGCACCACCCGTAAAGGCTGCAGGTTTAAATGCACTTTTAACAATAAGAGCAAATGCATCCGGAACCTTTGTAATATTTGAAAAAATGAGTACAAGACATACTACTACGTAAAGTATTGCCATAAAAGGAACAATAACCTGAGAAACCTTTGCAATTCTCTGAATACCACCGATTACAACAAGACCTACAAGAATGGCAAGAACAAATGCGGTAATAACAATTGCAATTGAATACTCACTTCCAAGTATTGATATTGTATGTGCCTTCTCAGGATCAAAGAATGACTGTACTGCTGTTGCAATACCATTTACCTGAGTAAATGTACCAATTCCCATAAGACCAACACATGCTCCAAAGAATGCAAACAGCTTTGCAAGCCACTTCCACTTGCTTCCCATACCATTCTCAATATAGTAGAATGGTCCACCAAGGACATGTCCATCTGCATCTATCTTTCTATACTTAACAGCAAGAAGTCCCTCTGCATACTTTGTTGCCATTCCAAAGAGAGCAGCAATCCACATCCAGAACAGAGCGCCGGGGCCACCTGCAAGAATACCAATTGCCGTAGCAACACCTACAATGTTACCTGTTCCGATAGTCGCTGATAGAGCTGTACAAAGAGCACCAAAGCTGGTAACCTCTCCTGTTCCATCCTCTTCATTCTTTACCATAAACTTAAGTGCCTTTGGAAGATGTACAATCTGAAGAAGCTTAAGTCTTATAGTAAGGAAAATACCTGCGGCAAGAATAAGGATAATAAGTGGAAGTCCCCACACAATATCGTCCACCTTGCTTAAAAAATCTGTAAATGCGTCCATTTTAAACCTCCTAATATTATTGAACTCACAATTTAGGATTATAGCATAAAATTCAGCATCTATAAACAAAAAATAAATATTGATGTGTTTTTTTTGCTTTTTTTAATATATAATAACATATCACATTATAGATTATTTTATAACTCATTTGCAGTTTTTAATCTACCGTTTTCCAG
>JAGANU010000010.1 GCA_017624085.1 Coprococcus sp. | reverse complement strand
TGCATTCCAGCGCAGATTCCTGTTAGTGTTGTCCCTGTTCCACAGGCAACAAATAAATGATCTATTTCTGCATTTGCGTCATATAATTCCTTTATTGCATCATAGTAAGCATAAATACCTTCCACAGATTTTCCTCCACCATATACATATTTTACTTTCTTAGATTCTTCACTGTATTTTCTTATGATTTCATTTATTGTTTGTGGAACATCACTTTTATTACATCGAGTTGTTTGTATTCCGGATAACTTACAAATAAAATAATTAATAGATGTATCAAATTCCTTTAACTCATCTGTGTATTCAATTAAGTGCATAGGTATTCCTATTTTTGCGCACATTAAGGCACAAGCACGATTAAAGTTTGAACATGGACCTCCTGCTGTTAATAGAACATCGCAGTTTTCAGAAGAGACATCAGCTAATATATATTGTAGCATACGCGCGTTACTTCCTCCACCTGCTTGTATAAAAAGGTCATCCCTTTTGCATAAGAGCTTTACATCTAGGGATTTGGAGTAATATGGTAATGCCATTAGGGGAGTTGGCATAAACGGTAGATGGTTCATTTTCCTTTTGTTATTATAGTAAGTACTCTTTCTACATCTTCTTTACTCAAAGCATGATGCATCGGTAAGCATATCACACTATCAGCCATCTTGTGAGCATTGGGAAGATTTTCTGGTCGTGCACTTTCCAATCCTCTATATGTGGAGAACTCACTGATGAGCGGATAGAAATAGCGGCGACCGAGGACATTGACCTCCTTCATCTTAAAATAAAGTTCGTCACGGGTCATGCCATATTTCTCCGCATCTATGAAAATTGGGAAATAACTGTAGTTGTGTTTTACTCCCGGCATATCATCGAAGAAAGTGATACCCTCTACATCACGAAGAGCCTCACGATATTTGATGGCTACCTGTTGGCGAGCGGCAATAGCTGCATCTACTTGTTTCAAGTTAAGCAAGCCGTAGGCTGAACGTATCTCGTCCATCTTTGAGTTGATACCAGGACCTACAACTGTCACTTCTCCGGCAAAGCCGAAGTTCTTCAGATAGTCGATACGCTTCTTGGTAGTTTCATCATGCATCACCATAGCTCCGCCTGCAATGGTATTGTAAACCTTGGTTGCATGAAATGAAAGTGTTGACATATCTCCTGCGTTGAGAATACTCTCTCCATTAACTTTTACCCCAAATGCATGGGCAGCATCGTAAATTACCTTTAAGCCATACTTGTCTGCAATTTCTTGTATTCGCTTTGTATCACAAGGCTTTCCATATACATGTACAGGCATTATGGCTGTGGTCTTCGGAGTAATGGCAGCCTCTATCTTGTCTGGATCGATATTACCTGTAGCAGGGTCTATGTCAACAAACACAGGTTTGCAGCCGTTCCACCATATTGAATGGGTGGTTGCAACGAAGGAATAAGGTGTTGTGATTACCTCGCCTGTGATTCTCAATGCCTGAAGGGCTGTAAGCAGTGGCAGCGTTCCGTTTGTGAAC
>JAGANU010000009.1 GCA_017624085.1 Coprococcus sp. | reverse complement strand
GTGGAATTAACTTTTGAAATTTTCACTTCAAAAAATAATAAAAAAAGTGCTTGCATTATCACTTTGTTTTGTGTTATATTAAACAGGTCGCAAGCGTAGCTGTGCCGGATATGGTTCGTTGGTCAAGCGGCTAAGACGTCGCCCTCTCACGGCGAAAACAGGGGTTCGATTCCCCTACGAACTGCTCACAACATAATATACAATATATGGTTCGTTGGTCAAGCGGCTAAGACGTCGCCCTCTCACGGCGAAAACAGGGGTTCGATTCCCCTACGAACTGCTGCACAGATTTTGTCTGTGCTTTTTTTATGCACTTATCCATCCGGCAGAAATTATGCTGGAAGAAATTTCAGCTTTATACATATTCTGCAATCTTTGTTACTCCCACATATATCTGTGATATTTTATACCAGGTGGCATAGTCGGTTATTCCTGTAACCGGGAGGTTGAATATCTGCTGGAATTTTCTCACGGCAGAAGCGGTGTTCTCACCATATACACCATCAGCAGTAACAGTACCTATGGCAGGATAGTTCTGCGCGATTCGGTTCAGCTGCCTTTGCAGCTGAGATACCTTGCTGCCGCTTGAACCAACTGCAAGCTCGTATCCGGGATAGGATATTGGTATACCGGATATTGTGTCAGAGGTGTTGATGAATACGTCATCTCCATAGTAGTAGCGGATTATCTGAGTGGCTGTAAGCCCGTCATCAGCAAGCGTTTTTGAACCCCACTGGGTCATCCATCCGGGACAGGATACACGTTTTCCATCGCAATACTGAGTGAAAAGCGGCTGAGTAACATTTGGCTTTGACAGGTAATTTGCAAACATCTCGTCAACCATCTGGGATATATTGTCAAATATAGTTGCGTTATATACCCACTTCTGATCAAAGGCAGTACTGCTTGTAATAGTAAAGTCATAGCCTTTCCCCCTATACCACTCTGTATATACCCTGTTCAGGGTAAAGGACTGGATAGCTAAAATGTTAGCTCTTATGGCGTTTTCCGGCCAGGTGGAATATATTTCATTGCTGACAACATTTTTTATGTAATCCTTGTAAGGAACATAGTAATTCTTTGCTGTTGTGTCCGAGGGCGCTCCATCGTGGACTACGATAGTTTCCGGAATAACTACACGGCTTAATACGATACCCCCGGATGGATTTACCGGTTTTATCATATCCTCCGCAATTTTAGGCGGATATTCCTCCCACAGGGTGTGGGCGTCAAGAACGATCGGATATACACTTGCTCCGTCATAGGGAATAAGCTCAATATTCTGTATAGCCTCCTCACCGGGGAAAATCTGGACAGCGGATATAAAGCGTTCATTGTAGCCGGAGGCATTTACGAGTATGTTGTATTCAGCGTATGGCTGGTTATCACCGGGCTCCATGCTGTACTGTCTGCTCGGTGCTTCAAGGTCATCTACCAGCACGATTCCGTTTTCATCTGTTTTATACTCCTCTGATACATCATTGGGCTGTCCTGTTTTGCTTATAAATACAGATGCATCCTTGACAGGGTAAAAGCCGATGCTTGTTATCTGTATTTTAAGAGAACCGATATTATTTGTAATTGCCATTTTGCATATCCTCATTTATAATTCTATTCAAAGCGTCACATGAGCCCTTTAGGCTTTGTGACAGCATTATCAGTAAATTATATGCATTAGTATTTTATTTATTCTATGTTAAGGAGATTAGAGATATGGCGTATTTTCCAATGTATATTAATCTTGAGAATAAGAAGGTAATAGTTGTAGGTGGTGGTAAGGCTGCCCTTAGAAAGATAAACTCTCTTTTGTACTTTGGCGCGAAGATAGCAGTTATTGCTCCAAAGGTATGTGATGATATCAAGGCAATAAAGGGAATCAATGTGCACGAGAGCAATGTGGCACTGGACATCCTGCAAAATGCAGATATTGTAGTGGCAGCAACGAAAAGAGCGGATATAAATACAAAGATAGGTGCATATTGCAATGAGAGAGGAATAATGGTCAATGTGGCAGATAACAAGGAGATGAGCAGCTTCCTGTTTCCGGGGGTAGTTGTCCGGGGGGATCTCGTTGTAGGTGTTACAACAGGCGGACACAGTCAGGCAGTATCAAAGCAGATCAGGAACATGATTGACAGAATGATTCCGTCAGAGTATGAGGTGCTTACAAGAAAGATGGGCGCGTATACTGAGCTTGCAAATCTTAATATAAAGAGTCCTTCCTTAAGAGAGGAGGCATTAGATGAGCTTATAAAGGTTGCTCTGTCAAACAAGTGTGTACTTGATGACAAGAAGGCGAACAAGGTTCTTGAGAAGTATTACAAGGAGGATGCGGCCAGAAGAGAGGCCTAAATTGTGATTTTTATTAGATAAATACTACATTTTTCATTATATTTGTGAATATTTTCCCTTGAAATATCTTATAATTATGATACAATAAACACGATTGTTATAGTAAACAGCATGAGAGTGGGCCACGGGTCCACTCTTAATTGTTGTAAGGACATAGTGAAAGGTGGTTGTATTACGAAGAGAGCAGATATTGAATTGAAGACAACAGAGCTCGTTATGCCTATTATCGAGGCAAACAATTTGGAGCTTGTGGATGTGGAGTATGTAAAGGAAGGCAGTGACTATTATCTCAGAGTATATGCAGATAAGGAGGGCGGAATCACTATAAATGATTGTGAAACCGTAAGCAGAGCTTTAAGTGATCTTCTTGATAAGGATGATTACATAGAAGAGGCATATATACTTGAGGTCAGCTCTCCCGGACTTACAAGACCACTGAAGAAGGAGAATGACTATAGACGAAGCGTAGGCAAGGTTGTTGAAATTAAGACCTTTGCCAAGGTAAATGGTGCTAAGGAGTTTCAGGGCATACTGAAAAGCTACGATGAAGAGTCAGTTACCATTGAGCTTATTGATGAAACAGAACTTACAATATCACGGAAAGATATTTCTATGATACGTTTGGCATTTGTATATTAGAGAAATAGGAGGATAAAAAGGTGTCAGAGATCATTGATGCATTGAATCAATTGGAGAAGGAGAGAAATATTAGCAAGGATGTGCTTCTTGAGGCTATTGAAAGGTCACTTAAGACAGCTTGTAAGAAGGATTTTGATACGGATGAGAATATCACAGTTTCCCTTGACAGAGAGACAGGAGAGTGCCATGTGTACGCTGCAAAGAAGGTAGTTGAGGAGCTTACAAATCCATCCTGCGAGCTTACCCTTGAGCAGGCTAAGATGATTAGCAATTCCTATGAAATAGGTGATGTTGTAAATGTGGAGATTACCACAAAGAACTTTGGAAGAATAGCAGCCCAGAGAGCAAGAAACGTTATTGTTCAGGCAATCAACGAAAATGAGAGAGCTGCGATATATGATCATTTCCATATGAAGGAAAGAGATATTGTAACAGGCGAAGTACAGAGAATGGTTGGAGACAGCGTTTGCATAAGCCTTGATGACAAGACAGAGGCAATGCTTAAGCCATCCGAGATGATAGAGGGCGAGAACTATGACAGAGGCAGAAGAATCAAGCTCTATGTTACAGAGGTGAAGAAGACAAACAAGGGACCTAGGATTACTGTTTCAAGAACCCATCCTGAGCTTGTAAAGAGACTTTTCGAGAGGGAAGTAACAGAGATTGCAGATGGCATTGTTGAGATTAAGAGCTTTTGCAGAGAGGCTGGTTCAAGATCAAAGATAGCTGTGTGGTCAAATGATCCGAATGTAGATGCAGTCGGTGCATGTGTAGGTGTAAATGGTGACAGAGTAAATGCAATCGTTGAGGATCTTGGCGGAGAGAAGATAGACATTATTTCCTGGAGCGAGAATCCTGCAGAGTTTATTTACAATGCACTTAGCCCATCAGATGTTGAGGATGTATCAGTTGATCTTGATGAAAAGAGTGCCTTTGTTGTTGTTCCGGATTCACAGCTGTCACTTGCTATTGGTAAGAAGGGACAGAATGCACGACTTGCTGCAAAGCTTACCGGATATAAGATTGATATAAAAAGTCACTCAAAGGCTGTTGAGATGGGATATTTTGATGAGCAGCCTGATGACGGCTACGACGACTATGATGAAGAGTTCGATGACAGCTACGATGACAACTATGATGAATAGTAATCATTTACATTGAAGACTTGTGACTAAATAGGACAGTATTTGTATGAAGCAGATGACACATGAAAAGAAATAGGGAGTGATGAGATGGCAAAGAAGATACCTCTTCGCATGTGCCTCGGATGCCGCGAGATGGTTCCAAAGAATCAGCTGATTCGTATCGTACATAGCAACGCTGATGTATTTGCGGTAGACGAAACAGGAAGAATGAACGGAAGAGGCGCATATATCTGTAAAAACTCAGAATGCCTGAAAAAGGCAATCGGCAGCAGAGCCCTTGAGAAATCCTTCAAGGTCAGCATACCATCTGAGGTGTATGAACAACTTGAGAAGGAGCTTAATGAAATTGAAGAATGACAAGGTATACTCATTAATTTCTTTATGTGCCAGAGCAAGAAGGCTGACAAGTGGCAATTTTTCAGTTGAGAGAGCAGTGAAAAGCCGGAGCGCATATGTCGTGATTGTTGCAACAGATGCCTCGGCAAACACAAAGAAACTATTTGACCAGAAGTGCAATTATTATAAGATTCCATATTACGAGTACGGAAACAAGGAAGAGCTTGGAAGGTACACCGGAAATGAGATGAGAACATCCGTTGCGGTACTTGATGAGGGCTTTGCAAATCAGATAATAAAGTGCATGAATGTAAATGAAAATATGGAGGTGTAACATTTGGCTAAAATCAGAGTACACGAATTATCAAAGCAGTTAAACATTACAAATAAAGATATTATAGATACACTTGGTGCAAAGGGAATTGAAATAAAGAGCCATATGTCCAATCTGGACGATTCCATGGTGGAGCTTGTTAAGGCTAAGTTTGGCGGGGCTGCAAAAGCTCCGGTAAAAGCTGGGCCTGCGCCAAAGGCAGAAGCACCAAAGGTAGAAGCACCAAAGGCAGAGGCACCGAAGGCAGAAGCGCCAAAGGCAGAAGCACCAAGGGCAAATACGCCAAGACCTGAAAAGCAGAAAGATGCTCCGGCAAACGGAGCTGTATCAAGAGGCGAAGGTCAGATGGCAAAACCGACATCAGGTAATCATGTCAGATTTGCCAAGGATGACAGAAACGGAAACAGACAAAACGGCGCAAACAGGGTAAGATGGGCCGGCGACAGACAGCCTTCACAGGATAGAGCCCGTTTCAGCGGCGACAGGAATAATGCCGGCGGTGATGGCCGTCCACGCTTTGGCAGAGATGGTGAGGGAAGACCACAGCAAGGAAAAGACGGTATGGATCGCCCAAGATTTAACAGGGATGGCGACAGAAATAGTGACAGAAATAATGCAGACCGCTCAAGGTTTAACAGAGACGGTGAGAGAAACGGTGACAGAAATGGCGCAGACCGTCCACGCTTCAACAGAGATGGAGACAGAAATCAAAATGGGGAAAACCGCCCACGCTTTAACAGAGATGGGGAAGGAAGACCTCAGGCAGGAAGAGATGGTGCAGACCGCGTAAGATTTAACAGAGATGGAGACAGAAGCCAGGGACAAAGAGGCGGCTTTAAGGATGGAGACAGAAATCAGGGCCAGCGCGGCGCCTTCAAGGATGGCGGAAACCGTTTCAGCAATCGTATGAACATTCCGTTTGGCAAGGATGACGAGGATGACAGCCCGGCACAGAAGAGATCAAGCGCCAGAAGAGAGCGCAAGGATTTCGATGCAAAGGATATGCCGGGAAAGGATCTTAAGAGCCAGAACAGAGACAACTACAACAGAGATAAGAATAAGCCGCGTAAGGGCAACAGAAGATCTGCTGAGGAGGTTGAGGCTGATATCAGCAGACTTGCAAAGAATGTAAAGAACAGACCGCAAAAGAAGCAGCAGTCATCAGCTGAGGATGCAGATACAATCAGAACAATAACACTTCCTGAGATCGTAACACTTAAGGAGCTTGCTGATGCTGTAAAGACTCCTGTTACAGCACTTATCAAGAAGCTTTTCCTTGCAGGAAAGATGGTGAATGTGAATTCTGAGCTTCCATTTGAGGAGGCAGCTGAGATTGCCCTTGAGTACAATTGTATTGCAGAGGAAGAGGAGAAGGTTGATGTAATCGAGGAGCTCTTAAAGGAGGACGAGGAGAGCGAGGATGATATGGTTGCCAGACCTCCTGTTGTCTGTGTAATGGGACACGTTGACCATGGTAAGACATCGCTCCTTGACGCAATAAGATCAACAAAGGTTACATCAGGCGAGGCCGGCGGTATAACACAGGCAATCGGTGCTTCCGTTGTTGAGATTGACGGAAGAACAATTACATTCCTGGATACACCGGGACATGAGGCCTTCACAGCGATGCGTATGCGTGGTGCCCAGAGTACCGATATTGCAATTCTTGTAGTCGCAGCAGATGATGGAGTAATGCCACAGACAATCGAGGCTATCAACCATGCAAAGGCTGCCGGAATTGAGATTATTGTTGCAATCAACAAGATTGATAAGGAAAGTGCAAATATTGAAAGAGTAAAGCAGGAGCTTACAGAATATGAGCTTATTGCAGAGGACTGGGGTGGTTCAACTATATTCTGTCCTGTTTCTGCACATACTAAGGAGGGTATTGATAACCTCCTTGAGATGATACTTCTTACGGCTGATGTCCTTGAGCTCAAGGCTAATCCGAACAGAAAGGCAAGAGGTATTGTAATTGAGGCTGAGCTTGATAAGGGACGTGGCCCTGTCGCTACAATGCTTGTTCAGAAGGGAACCTTAAGAGTAGGAGACTATGTGGCTGTAGGTGCTTCACACGGTAAGGTTCGTGCCATGACGAACTCAAGAGGAGAGAGAGTATCTGAGGCAGGACCGTCAACTCCTGTGCAGATTCAGGGACTCAATACAGTTCCTGATGCAGGTGAAATCTTCATGTCTGTTGACAATGAGAAAGAGGCAAGAACGATATCAGAGACATACATCTCCCAGGGCAAGGAGAAGCTTCTTGCTGAGACAAAGCAGAGAATGTCCCTTGATGACCTTTACAGCCAGATTCAGGCCGGCAATCTTAAGGAGCTTAAGATTATCATCAAGGCTGATGTTCAGGGCTCAGTTGAGGCTGTAAAGCAGAGCCTTCTTAAGCTTTCAAATGAAGAGGTTGTAATAAAGTGCATACATGCCGGTGTAGGTGCAATCAACGAGTCAGATATCATACTTGCTTCCGCTTCAAATGCCATTGTAATCGGCTTTAACATAAGACCTGATGCAAGAGCAAAGGATATGGCAGACAGCGAGGGCGTGGATGTAAGACTTTACAGAGTAATATACAATGCGATAGAGGATATTGAATCAGCTATGAAGGGTATGCTTGATCCTATATATGAGGAGAAGGTAATAGGTCATGCGGAGATCAGACAGACATATAAGGCTTCGGGCGTTGGATTTATCGCAGGTTCATACATCCTTGATGGAACTATTAACAGAAACTGCAGCGTTAGAATTACAAGAGAGGGAAATCTTATATTCGAAGGAAAGCTTGCTTCCCTTAAGAGATTTAAGGATGATGTCAAGGAGGTTAAGGCAGGCTTTGAATGCGGTATCGTATTTGAGAACTTCCAGGATGTTGCAGTGGAAGATCAGATAGAGGCATACGAGATGGTAGAGGTGCCTAGAAAGTAGAAAATATGAGAAAGAACAGTGTTAAGAATAACAGAATAAACGGTGAGGTGTTAAGAGAGCTTAGCAGAATAATCAGCCGCGAAATTAAGGATCCAAGAATATCACCTATGACATCTGTTGTCGATGTTGATGTGACACCGGATTTAAAGTTCTGTAAGGCATATATCAGCGTCCTGGGCGACCAGGAGGCTGTTGACGCCACATATCAGGGCTTAAACAGTGCTATGGGATATATCAGAAGAGAGCTGGCACATTCTGTAAATCTCAGAAACACTCCAGAGATTACATTCATTATGGATCAGTCCATAGAGTATGGAGTCAATATGTCACACAAGATTGACGAAGCCATTGGACGCTCTGGCTATAATGAGACTACAGAAGAAACAGATGATGAGGAGTAATCCTTGTGATTTTAGGTGCAGGTTCGATCTGTCACGCATGACATGAGGGAGGAATTTCTTATGAACAATCTGATAAAAGAGATAGAAAATGCGGATAGCATAGTGATAACAGGTCATATAAAGCCTGACGGTGACTGTGTAGGTTCAACACTTGGAATGTATAACTATATTACAAGAAATTATCCGGAAAAGAAGGTTCAGGTATATCTTCAGGAGTTCCCGGATGTATTTATGTTTTTAAACGGTGCGGACAAGGTTAAGCATGAGGATGATGGTGCATGCTATGATCTGTTCATGTCCCTTGACTGTGGCGATGTGGACAGATTTGCCCCATTTACAAGGCTTTATGAGACCGCAAAGAGAGCCCTCTGTATTGACCATCACATATCCAACACAGGCTTTGGCAACTGGTATCATATTGAGCCGGATTCAAGCTCAACTGCAGAGACTATATATAAGCTTTTGGATGAGGATAAGATTGATTATCCGTGCGCTGAGTGTCTTTATACCGGAATTGTTCACGATACCGGAGTGTTTAAGCATAGCAACACAAGCAGAGAGACAATGACTATAGCAGGCAAGCTTATTGAGAAGGGTGCAAGGTCGTATTACGTTATAGATGAAACCTTCTACAGAAAGACTCTTATCCAGAACAGACTTATGGGATATGCCATTTGTAATATGGAGCAGTTTGCAGAAGGTAAAATATCACATACACTGCTTAAGGAAGAGGATTTTTCCACCTTTGGTGCCACAAGCCTTGATGTGGAGGGCATTGTAGACCAGCTTCGACTTACAAGGGGAACAGAGGTTGCATTTTTTATGTATCAGACAGGAAATGACACCTACAAAATATCCTTAAGGTCAAATGCTATAGTGGATGTGAGTATAATCGCATGTAATCACGGTGGTGGTGGACACGTGAGAGCATCAGGCTTTACCATGACAGGAGATGCCGCCATGATCGTAAGTGATATAGTGGCAGAGATAGAGAGACAGTTATGATAAATGGATTTATTAACATATATAAGGAGCAGGGCTACACTTCATTTGACGTGGTAGCCAAGCTTCGAGGTATATTGAAACAGAAAAAAATAGGTCACACAGGAACTCTCGATCCCATGGCGGAGGGAGTTCTTCTTGTGTGTCTCGGAAGTGCAACAAAGATGTGTGACCTTCTGACAGAGAAGAATAAGACGTACACATGTACCATGCTTCTTGGAAAGACCAGTGATACAGAGGATGTTACAGGAAAGCTTACGGATGTGTGTGATGTGTTCCCGAAGGAGTCCGTTGTAGTTGAAGCCATAAACAGCTTTGTTGGGGATTATATGCAGATTCCTCCTATGTACTCAGCCATAAAGGTTGGAGGAAAGAAGCTGTATGAGCTGGCAAGACAGGGGCAGGTGATTGAAAGGGAGCCAAGACCTGTTACAATACACAGCATTACGATAGAAAATGTTGAGCTTCCAAGAGTCACATTTTCTGTTTCCTGCTCAAAGGGAACTTATATAAGGAGCCTTTGCAGAGATATAGGGGAGAAGCTTTCCTGCGGTGCGGTTATGGAAAGGCTTGTAAGGACAGAGGTAAAGGGCTTTGATATCTCAGACAGCTTAAGACTTTCGGATGTTGAGAGGGTTAGGGATGATGGCACACTTATGGACTATGTGCTTACCACTGACAGGCTTATGCCGAATATTCCTTCCCTTCATATTACGGACGAGGCTGCAAAGCTTTTGTTTAATGGCAACAAGTTAAAGCCTGCTTCGTTTGTAGAAAACCAGGTATATAAGGATACCTATGTAAAGGTGTACGATGAAAATGGCAGGTTTGCGGCATTGTATGAATACAGCGATGAGAAGAAGCAGTATGTGCCATATAAGATGTTTCCGGAGGCTTAAGGTTTAGGATGATTCGAATAAAGGACACAAAGAAGGTACAACTTAATAGCTCCGACAGATCCGCAGTTGCCCTTGGAAAGTTCGACGGCATACATGAGGGACACATGCTCCTTGTAAATAAGGTTCTTGAGCTTCAAAAGGAAGGCTACACCGGAATACTGTTTACATTTGATATGAAGGAAAATCATGTATTTGATATATCAAACATGAAGAGCATATATACCTCTGATGAGAAGGCTATGGTTGCTGCTGACACAGGTATCGATGTGATGGTGGAGTATCCCTTCGACGACGCATTTGCAAGTACAGAGCCACAGGCTTTTATTAGAGATATACTTGTGGATATGCTTCATGCTTCATATATCGTTGTGGGAAGCGATTTTAGGTTTGGCAGGGATGCTGCAGGGGATGTTCATCTGCTAAGGAAATATTCAAAGGACTATGGCTATAAGGTTATTGAGATTCCGAAGCTGAGCAGGGAGGCGCTTTGTAACACGGAAGCTGCAAGTAATGTTCATGTACCTGACAAAGAGCTTGGAATAATCAGCTCCACTGAGATCAGAAGGTGTATATCAGAGGGACAGGTTGATGATGTTATCACGCTTCTGGGAAGACCATACAGCATGCTTGGGAAGGTCGTGCATGGAAGACAGCTTGGGAGAACAATCGGAATTCCCACAGCAAATATGCTTCCTGATGCACATAAGCTTTATCCTCCTGCGGGAGTATATGCGTCAAGAATACGTATTTTGTCCGGTGATGTGGCAGCACATGAAGACCCATTCAGAGTGTACAGAGGTATAACGAACATAGGTGACAATCCTACAGTAAATGATACAGGCTGCATTACTATTGAGACGAATCTATTTGACTTTGGCAAGGATATATATGGTGCCGACATAAGAGTTGAGCTCATAAGCCGAATAAGGGGTGAAAAGAAATTTGAAAGTGTTGAGGAGCTGACACTTCAGATGAAAAAGGACATAGAGGAGGCCAAAGCAATACTGTCAAAATAGCACAGAAAACATTGTTAAAAATGTGGAACATATAAGGAAGGTTTCATGTTTCCATAACAGTGTATTCTGTGTTATTTTTTATATATGTATGACTGATTGACGAAAAAGTTGCGTGCCGGACTTAAGTAAAACATCTTCATCTGCGCAGCTCTGCCATCAGGCTTAGAAAATTATATGTTGGAGGATTATATGGGATTAAAAAGGGCAAGAATTGGGAACAGAATAACTGCGCTTCTTGTGAGCGTCATTCTTGTAATATCAAGCATTATATGGCCGCAGGTGACTTCGCTTGCAGCTTCAGAGCTGGAGCTTTCTGTTGATAGCTCATGGCAGAGTGTAACTGCAAAGACTGACGAGTGGAGTGACTTTGGCAAGGCGGAGCTTCGGTTTACGCCGGGAACGGACGTGGCGTCCATGAAGGCTATAGCAGACAAGGGTTATAAAACGCTAGCTATCACCTATGAGGTTACCACGTTTACGGCTGCAGATGGACAGAATGCGGGAGTTATGCCATTTGCAAGCTATGGAAGTGCGTGGTCAAACAATGACGTGTGGGAGTCTCTTTCATCGGAAGGTGAATACACTACAAGTCTTGATCTTTCGGCAATAAATACAACTAGTACAGAGAATGTTACCTTCGGAATTCAGATAGCGAATCTTAAGGAAAACAGTACTGTAAGATTTCGAATAACAAAGGCTGTTCTTTCAGGAGATGGAGGCTCATCCGGAGGCTCAGGAGACCAGCCTGGAACAGGAGATAACACAGAGGATATGAACAAGGACATCGAGTACAACTATGCTAAGCTTCTTCAGGAGTCCCTCTATCTCTATGATGCAAATATGTGCGGCTCTGATGTTGAAGAAAAAAGTGAGTTTTCATGGAGAGCGGACTGCCATACTGAGGATGCACAGGCATCCTACAATGGCAGGACGGTTGATGTAAGCGGTGGTTATCATGATGCCGGAGACCACGGCAAATTCATGCTTCCACAGGCATATTCAGCAGTTACTCTCGGAATGGCTCATATGGAGTTTTCCAAAGCATTTGCTGATACAGGAACAGAGGCACATTTTAAAAGAATAATGGACAGATTCACTGACTACTTTGAGAGGTGCACAGTGCTTGGAAGTGATGGAACAGTTCAGGCGGTATGCTATCAGGTAGGAAATGGTACTACAGACCACAACTATTGGGGGGCACCTGAGAATCAGCCTTCAAGAAGCGGAGAGGTGTGGTTTACAGACGATACAAATACATGTACGGACATAGTGTGTCTTATGTCAGCTGCCCTTGCGGCCCAGTATATCAACTACGAGGATAAGACAGCCCTCTCATATGCAGAGAAGCTTTTTACATACGCAGATACACATACAAAAGCTACAAGTGTGACAACACCTTCTGACCTGTACAACTCGGATTCCTGGGATGACGACTACGCCCTTGCGGCAGCTCTTCTCTATAAGGCTACCGGAAACAGTGCTTATAAGACAAAGTATGTAAGTGTATATGGAAATAAGTACAATCCAAATTGGGTATTATCATGGAACAATGTGGCGTCAGCAGCCCTTCTTTACAGTCCGGATGGAATGGGACTTACAGCATTTACAGAGAATCAGACAGGACTTGTAAGTGGCAATACAAAGTCGGATGATAACAATTTCTTCTTCCTTCAGAAGTGGGGCTCAGCCAGATATAACGCTGCTCACCAGATGACAGGACTTATGTATGACCATATGTTTAGCAAGAACAATTATTCTGCATGGGCAAATGGACAGATGAAGTATATTCTCGGAAACAATCCGGGCTCAAAATGCTTTGTTGTAGGCTACAACCAGCTTTCATCAAAATACCCGCATCACAGGGCAGCAAGTGGATATACAGGCTCTGTTCAGGGTACAAAAGCACAGGCTCATGTGCTTGTGGGTGCCCTTGTAGGAGGACCTACTGACAAGAGCACAAACTATATCGATACAGCGGATGATTACACGGCAAATGAGGTTGCCCTTGACTATAACGCAGGACTTGTAGGCGCAGCAGCGGGGCTTTACCTTTATATAAACAATTATGGAACGGATGAGGAGAAGAGTCAGCAGAAGGTGGTAGCCTTAAGCGATATCTCATCAGAGCTTAGGAAGGTAGATGGCGGAACAGAGGTTGACCCGACACCGGAGCCTGAACCGGAGCCTGAGCCGGAGCCAAATCCGGGCGCTCTTGCATGTGAGACGAAGGCTCTTTCATGGCCGGTGCTTTCATATGGATATAGCAGTGCAGATACAAAGAATATTCAGATAGGAAACAGCGGAGAGCTGGCTCTTACGGGTGTTGAGGCAAGATTTAAGAACGGAAGCGCATTTGAGCTGGATGGAAGCGTTTTATCAGAGCTGGCAGCTGGTGAAAATGCTACTATAAAGGTTAAGCTAAAGAGCGGCCTTAACGCAGGCTCTTACAGTGACACTCTTAACATTACATCTGCAAATGGTTCGGCATCTGTAACCCTCACAGCCACTATTGACAAGGCTGATATGCCTGGAAGTATTGTTACAAATACTCCGGTTGTTTCGTGTAATTCTGTAACTGTGACAGCGGTGGTTAGTGGCGTAGCTTCTGTAGCTGAGTACGCAATATCAAAGGTAAAAACTACAGATCCGGCTGCACTTTCATGGAAGGAAAGTGGAAGCTTTACCGGTCTTTCAGAGTTTACAACATATTACGTATATTCGAGAGTGAAGGAATCAGATAATTACAAGGCAGGCCAAATCGCAGCATGCATTCAGGTTACTACCCTTGTGGCGGACCCATACAGGATAGATCTGAGTAAGGTATCTGACCCGGCATATGTAAAGGCTCTGTCTTTAGGTGGAGGAGCTCAGACAATTGCTGTTTCAGAAAATGATGGCGTTTACATAGTTACATTTGCTGATAATAAGGAGTACACAGTAACGGGAGAAGGAGGCAATGTAGCCGTATATACCGGTAGTGCTACGAAACTTACTCTTGATAATGCGACAGTTAAAAGTGTGAATGTAATACCACAGACCGCAGCGGACTTTATTTTTGATATTAAGGGCTCAAACAGTGTGAGTGAAAAAATACAATGCACACCGGGAAGCAGTGCCCCTGCATCCCTTGTTATAACCGGTGACAATACAGCGTCACTATCTGTTTTTGCAACAGATAAGCCGGCCATAAGTGTTCAGGGAAGTCTTACCATGGAAGGCGGAAGGCTTTCCATTAAGTCTGGTAATCAGGGAATTGCAGCAACCGGAACAGTTACTATCTGCGGCGCGTCCGTTGACATTGAGTCATCAAAGGAAGCTGTGAAGGCTCATATTATTGAGGTGACAGAGGGTGTTCTTGCAGCAACCTCAAAGGAGCTTGTCCCGGGTGAGTCTGTAGTTTCGGCGGACAGTAGCATTAAGCTTACAGGTGGAAGCGTAAGTGCAGGAGGTGGTACAGATAACGGCAGCAACTCATTTGGGGTTAAGGATGAGAATGGAAGCATCGTTGTGGACGGTGCTGACATTGAAGGAAATCCTACCTTTTCAAAGGATCCGGTGGACGAGAGCGGTGAGAGTATTGTGCTTCCGACAGATATAAATACAGACAGCACATTTACCTTCAAGGAAACAGGAACAGAAAGCTATGCGGTAACAGTAACAGGAGCTCTTATGACTCCTGAGATTGAGGTTGTTGTTTGCGGAAAGACTCTTGTTTCTGGCACAGACTACACTGTTACATACAAAAACAACAGAAATGCCGGAACAGCCACAGCAACCGTAACCGGTATCGGAAGCTACAAGGGAAGCCATGAGCTTACATTTACCATATTAAAGAGAAGTATAACAAAGGCCAAGATCACGATGGCAACAAAGGCTCTGTACACAGGAAAGGCTGTTAAGCCGACTGTTACAGCAACCTACGGGGCATCAAAGCTTGTCCTTGGCAGAAACTATAAGGTTACATACTCATACAATGTTAACTTCGGAAAGGCAAAGGCTGTTATATCAGGTATAGGAAACTACGGCGGAACCATTACAAAGTATTTCTACATTGTAACCAAGGCCGGCAAGCTCTATAACAGTGGCAATTTCAAGTACAAGATAACAAGGGCTGCAACTGACGGAACCGGTACAGTAACGCTCTACTCTGTTGTAAAGAAAACAGCAGCAGTTACTGTTCCAAGCACAATAAGGCTTGGCGGCAAGTACTTCAAGGTTACTGCCATTGGCGCGAAGTCATTTAAGGGCAACACAACCATAACCTCACTTGCCATAGGCAAGAATGTGACAGCTATAGGTGATTATGCATTCTACGGCTGCACTAGCCTTAAGAGTGTAAAATTTACAGGAAATCTTAAGTCTATCGGAAGGTATGCATTTTGTAAGTGTTCCCGCCTTTCCGGAATATCACTTCCGGCTTCAGCATACAAAATAGGCGCATACGCCTTCTATGGCTGTAAGAGTCTTAAGACTATGATAGTCAGAAGCACCAGGATGACATCAAAAACCATCGGTGCCAAGGCATTTACAGGAACCTACAAGACCATCAAGGTTCGTGTTCCGTCTGCAAAATATACTGCCTACAAAAAGCTCTTCATAGCAAAGGGCCTGTCAACAAAGGCCGTCTTTGTTCGATAACCCTACCGTGTGTCACCGGGGACAGGTTCCTTGACACACTGTGTCACTGGGGACAGGTCCCTTGACACATTGTTCTTCTGGTTCCTGAGCAGGCTGCCAAAATAGCAGGAACATACAACAATCACGCTAGCTTACCTTCACTTCGCCTTGCTTCCATTTGCATGCGGCTCTCGCGGGGATAAGGGCATTCCCGCTCCCGCCTTAGCAAGGAAGCGGCGAAGCAAAGCACGCTACGCTACCGATTGTTTGTATTGTTCCTGCTATTTTAGTAGCCTACTCAGGAACCTTTTTGTGTGTCAAGGAACCTGTCCCCGGTGACACAAGTGTGTCAAGGAACCTGTCCCCGGTGACACATTAGAGGTGAAGTCGAAACCAATTCCTTTTGGTTGAGAGGATTCCCTGTTTGGTAAGCTTGCTTATTTCGGCGGACAGTGCGCTTCGATCGACACCTAAAAAGTCGGCCAGCCCCTGGCGGTCGTAGGGAATGGTGAATTCAGAAGAATTGTTTGTGAGGGCCTGATCGTTCAGGTATGCCATAAGCTTTTTGGATGTTGTTTTTTGTGACAGGTAGTGGAGCTTTTGTTTTAGGAGCATATTCTTTTTCGATACGATTTTTAGAAGATTACTTATAAGGGTGTGATGGAATTCGCAGCTTCCATTGCACCCTTTCAATATGTGATGGCTTTCTATATACATTATTTTTGTGTTCTCCCGGGAAAGGATATCAACAGGGAGTGTGCTTATGCCGGCGCAGGCAAATGCTTCGGCAAACAGGTCCCCCTTCTTAAAGGAAGCGGTAATGTGTCGGTTTCCATAGTAGTCATCCTGAACGATCTGAATACTTCCTTCTAGTACTATGCCAATAAATTCGGCAGAATCGCCGGTCAGCTTTATATATTCATTTTTATTATAAGCTTTAACAGAAGCTCCAAATCTCTCAAGAACAGCTAATATATTGTCTTCAGATAATCCTTCAAATAAAGGACATAGTTTAAGCAGCTCTATATATTTTTTCATGATTTTGCTCCTTTGTTGGATATCCAACATAATTTGTTTGATTCTTTTATTATTATTTCATCATAAAGTAAAGATTATTTTTTAGGAGATGATAAAATATATGGTAAGACAGATTATTCGTATTGATGAAGACAAATGTAATGGTTGCGGACTCTGTGCCACAGCATGTCATGAGGGCGCAATCGATATTGTAAACGGCAAGGCAAAGCTTGTTAGGGAGAACTTCTGTGATGGTTTTGGAGACTGTCTTCCTGCTTGTCCTACAGGGGCAATAACATTTGAGATGAGGGAAGCTCCGGAATATGACGAGGCTGCAGTGAAGAAGGCTCAGAAAGAGAAAAACAAGGCACATGTTCATCAACACATGGGTTGTCCCGGCTCACGTATTATGCAGATTAATAGAGATGAGGCAATGGATGAGCCGGATATTAACGGTGAAATAACAATCAAAAAGGCGGTATCAAGACTAATTAACTGGCCTGTACAGATTAAGCTCGCCCCGGTTCAGGCGCCTTACTTTGATGGGGCAAAGCTTCTTATTGCAGCAGATTGTGCAGCCTATGCCTATGCAGCCTTTCATGAGGAGTTTATTAAGGATAGAGTTACTATTATAGGCTGCCCGAAGCTTGACAATGTGGACTACAGTGATAAACTTACGCAGATAATAGCCCTTAATGATATTCAGTCAGTTACAATTGTCAGAATGGAGGTTCCATGCTGCGGCGGTATCGAGATGGCAACAAAGAGGGCGCTTCAAAATAGCGGTAAGGTTATTCCATGGCAGGTAGTAACTGTCGGCATTGACGGAAGTATTATTGATTAATTTGTTATTGTTATTATTGAGATGTTGATTTTTTTTAGTGTATATGAGTATAATGACAATAGGAGAGATGCCTGTGAGAGCAAAGTAAAAGTAGACGGGACAGCCTACTTCCTGATTGGGGGCAAATAATAGCCATAGAAGACTGGTTGGTGTATTCCAATCCGCTGTCCATTTTATGAAAACTGAGCGTCTGTTTACCGCAGACGCTTTTCTTTATTTGAGTAAAAAAACTAGAAATAATACGAAATGGTTCGTTGGTAGAGCTCATTACGTATTAAGAATGCAAAAGGAGATATATGAGAAAGAAGATTATCATAATAAGTAGCATAGTCGTTGTAATATTTGTGGCACTTATGACCACTGTGATTATTCTGACAAGGAACAAGGAAAGCGATTCCTCCCAAAGCACAGGTGGTGCTAATGAGATGGATAACATATACTTGGCAGGAAGGCCTATAGCAAAGTGCCAGGATGGTACCTATGCGTCCATGACCATGAAGGAGGCTCAGAAGGTGTGGGAAGGTGGCGGCGACTTTGTTATTCTGGATGTGAGACGTATTGACGAGTTCAATAGTGGTCACATACCCGGTGCAATCAATTATCCAAATGAGGATATATTTGATGGCGCACTTGGACTTCCTGATAAGGACAGGGTTATTTTTGTCTACTGCAGAAGCGGGCGGAGAAGCAAGGAAGCATCGAAGAAGCTCTATGATATGGGCTATACTAGGATCATTGAGTGCGGCGGAATAACGGACTATGAGGGGGAGAAAGAAAAATAGATAATCTCGTTCATTTTTACATTTTCATTTACTATTTTCCATATTAAAATGGTATGTATATATGTATATATGTTTGTACCAAAGTATAAGGAAAAGGAGAATGAAATGTATATTGAGAGAGTAAATTCCCCACAGGATATAAAAAAGCTAAATGTGCAGGAGCTGGAGGCTCTTGCTGAAGAGATAAGAGAGGGCCTTATGAACCGCCTTTCAAAGAAGGGTGGACACTTTGGCCCTAATTTTGGTTTTGTGGAGGCTACAATAGCACTTCACTATGTGTTTGATTCACCAGTTGACAAGATTGTATATGATGTATCACACCAGAGCTACACCCATAAGATATTAACCGGACGCAAGGATGCATATTTTATGGATGAACACTTTGAGGATGTGTCAGGCTTTACAAATCCGGAGGAGAGTGAACATGATTTGTTCAATGTGGGACACACGTCAACATCCTTAAGTCTTGCCAGTGGACTTGTTAAGGCAAGAGATCTGAAGGGGGATAAGGAGAATATAATCGCGGTAATTGGAGATGGTTCATTAAGCGGCGGAGAAGCTCTGGAGGGACTAAACTTTGCCGGTGAGCTTGATAGCAATTTCATCATTGTTGTAAATGACAACGATATGTCAATTGCCGAAAATCATGGTGGACTGTACACAAACCTGAGAGCTCTTCGTGATTCACATGGGGCATGCGACTGCAACCTTTTTAGAGCTATGGGGCTTGATTACCTCTATGTTGAGGATGGTAATGATATAGCAACACTTATCACTGTGTTTAACAATGTAAAGGATACAAAGCGTCCTGTTGTAGTCCATATAAACACACTTAAGGGAAAAGGCTATTCCTTTGCTGAAAAGGAGAAGGAGAACTGGCACTGGCATATGCCATTTGATGTAAAGACAGGAAAGAGCCAGGAGGAACCAGCCACAGAAAGCTATGGAAGTCTTACATGCGATTACCTGATGAGAAAGATGAAGGAGGATAAAACAGTTGTCACTGTTGTGGCTTCTGTTCCGACAAATATCGGTTTCACTGAGGACAAGCGCAAGGAGGCGGGAGCACAGTTTGTGGATGTAGGTATAGCTGAGGAGCACGCTGTTGCTATGGTATCCGGAATTGCAAAGAATGGTGGAAAGCCTGTATTTGCCACACATGCAAGCTTCCTTCAAAGAACCTACGACCAGATATCACAGGATCTGTGTGTGAATAATAATCCGGCAACACTTCTTGTAAACACTGCATCGGTATATGGAATGAACGATATTACACACCTTGGCATATTCGACATTCCTATGATGTCCAACATTCCAAATCTTGTATATCTTGCTCCGACAAACTATGAGGAATATATGGCCATGCTTGACTGGAGTATTGAGCAGACAAGATATCCTGTTGCAGTGAGAATTCCATGTAACGGTGTAATTCACGCTGATGGGGAGGTTGACACTGACTACAGCAGCATCGGAAGGTTCAAGCTTATGCAGCAGGGAGAAGGAATTGCAATAATTGCCCTGGGTGATTTCTATCAGAAAGGCGAGGAGTTAGGCACGGAGATTGAAAAAAGAACAGGAAGTGCCCCGACCCTTATCAACCCAAGATATATTACACATATTGACAAGGAACTGCTTACTTTGCTTAAGTTGCAGCACAGCAAGGTTGTAACTCTTGAGGATGGAGTGCTTGACGGAGGCTTCGGTGAGAAGATAGCCCGATTCTATGGAGACTCCGATGTAAAGGTATACTGCTATGGACTTAAGAAGGAGTTTATAGACAGATATTCTGTGGAGGAAGTGCTAAAGGAAAATAGAATTACAGTGCCACAGATATGCGAGGATTTGGGTGTGTAAAATACATGTTTGATTGTCTGAAATGCCAGGGAGGGCGAAAAGAAAGCTTCGATTTATAAAAAAATACTGGTAGGATTATAAAAATATACACGTCAAGAAAAAATACTTGACAAGCCCCACTGACTGTATTAGAATAGCCCATGGTAAAGCAAAAATACTTTACAGGCAGGTGCGTTATGGAGAAGATAGTCAGACAGTCTTTGTTATATGATTTTTATGGTGAGCTCCTTACGGAGCATCAGAAGAGCGTGTACGAGGATGTAGTAAACAATGACATGTCTTACTCAGAGATAGCGAGACTTAACAACATAAGCAGACAGGGCGTTTATGATATGGTAAGGCGTTGTGACAAGATACTTGAGGAGTACGAGGAAAAGCTCATGCTTGTACATAAGTTCATGATGGCACAGGAACAGGTTCACAAGATAAGGGAATGTGCAGATGAGCTTAAGCGTCTTAATTCCGATGAGAGACTGGTAGGAAAGATAGATGATATAGTAGATTGTACCGACAGGATATTGGAGGAATTCTGATAGGACTTCGGAACACAGGGTATATCGAAAAGGAGACTGAGATATGGCATTTGACAGTTTATCAGATAAACTGCAGAACGTATTTAAGAAGCTTAGAAGTAAAGGCGTACTTACTGAGAATGATGTTAAGGATGCCATGAAGGAGGTTAAGAGAGCCCTTCTCGAGGCGGATGTTAACTTCAAGGTAGTGAAGTCCTTTGTCAAGTCAGTAAGTGACAGGGCAGTAGGTGAGGAGGTCCTTAAGGGACTGAATCCGGGACATATGGTTATCAAGATCGTTAAGGAAGAGATGGATAAGCTTATGGGCTCAGAGATGACTGAGATAAAGCTTAGACCTTCCAACGAGATTACAGTCATCATGATGTGCGGTCTTCAGGGTGCAGGTAAGACAACAACTGTTGCCAAGCTGGCACATCAGTTCAAGAACAAGGGTAAGAAGCCCCTTCTTGTAGCATGTGACGTATACAGACCGGCAGCTATTAAGCAGCTGCAGGTAAATGGAGAGAAGGTTGGAGTTCCCGTGTTTTCCATGGGAGAGGGACATAAGCCTCTCGATATTGCCAAGGCTGCCATTCAGCATGCGTCAAAGAACAATATAAATCTAGTATTTCTTGATACTGCAGGACGTCTTCATGTTGATGAGGATATGATGAATGAGCTTGCAGATATTAAAGAGAATATCGATGTGGCATACACAATACTTACTGTTGATGCCATGACAGGACAGGATGCAGTCAATGTTGCTACGTCCTTCAACGAGAAGATAGGTATCGATGGTGTCATCCTTACGAAGCTTGATGGTGATACCAGAGGTGGTGCTGCACTTTCAATCAAGGCAGTTACCGGCAAGCCTATATTGTATGCAGGTATGGGAGAGAAGCTCACAGATCTTGAGCCATTCTATCCTGACCGTATGGCCAGCCGAATCCTGGGCATGGGTGATGTAGAGTCTCTGATTGAGAAGGCTCAGTCAGCTATCGATGAGGAGAAGGCCAAGGAGATGGAACAGAAGTTCCGCAAAGCAAGTTTTGATTTCAACGATTTTCTTGATCAGATGGATCAGCTTGACAAGATGGGAGGTATGCAGGAGATACTCTCCATGATGCCGGGTATGGCAAGTCAGATGAAGAATGTTGAGATAGATGAAAGCGCTGCTAAAACACCAAAAGCGATCATTTTGTCCATGACACCTCGGGAGCGCTCCCTTCAGGATGCGATTACACCATCAAGAAAGAAGCGTATTGCTGACGGTGCCGGAGTACAGATTCATGAGGTCAACCGCTTCCTGAAGCAGTTTGAACAGTCAAAGAAGATGATGAAGCAGATGTCCGGTATGATGGGCGGAAAGAAGAGACATGGTGGTTTTAAATTGCCTTTTGGCTTAAGATAATATAATTTTTAGGAGGAACATTAAAAATGGCAGTAAAGATCAGATTAAGAAGAATGGGTTATAAGAAGCATCCTTTCTACAGAGTAATTGTAGCAGATTCGAGATCACCAAGAGATGGTAGATTCATCGAGGAGATCGGAACATATGATCCGAACCAGGAGCCATCCGTTGTTAAGATTGATGAGGAGGCAGCTAAGAAGTGGTTAGCTACAGGCGCTCAGCCAACAGAGTCAGTTGCAAAGTTATTAAAGCAGGCAGGTATCGAGAAGTAATCATACCTTGGGAGGTATAGAGATGAAAGATTTAGTAGAAATCATTGCAAAGTCCCTAGTAGATCATCCTGAGCAGATAGCTGTAACCGAGACTGAAGAAGACGGTATCATTAAGATAGACCTTACCGTAGCACCGGAAGATATGGGCAAGGTAATCGGCAAGCAGGGCAGAATCGCCAAATCCATCCGTACAGTTGTGAAGGCAGCTGCTTCAAAGGGTGATAAGAAGGTTGTCGTTGATATTAAGTAGTCCTGCCAGGCAGGTATAGATATTTCTTAATCTTTTGATGACAGAGGATTTATTACCGAAAGTTAAGGGGGAGTTCATACTCCCCCTTAGTTGTTTATTGCATTTTTAGGAGAGAGAATGGAAGACAGATTAAGAGTAGGCGTTATCACCCAGAGTCATGGGATAAAGGGAGAGGTTAAGGTTTTCCCTACAACAGATGACAATGAAAGGTTTAAGTCCTTGAAGAAGTGTTATCTTACAGATGGAAAAGAAACCATAGAGGTGAACTGCGTCTCATGTAAGTTTTTGAAAAATATGGTTATCCTTAAATTCAAGGAATACGATAATATAAATGATATAGAGCGATTCAAAAATTATGATATTCTCGTGGACAGAGAGGACGCCGTACCTTTACTTGATGGAGAATTCTTCATATGTGATGTGATGGATGCAGCTGTTTATGATCAAGATGACCGTGAGATCGGAGTGCTCCATGATGTACTTGAAACTGCGGCAAATGATGTTTTTGTCGTAAGGTGTCATGATGGAAGAGAGCTTCTCATACCGGTAGTTCCTGATTTCGTGTATTATGTTGACACAGAGAGCAGGAGGGTTAAGGTCAGAACATTTGAGATGGTTGAGGCAGACGGTGAGGAATAGAATATGAATTTTTATATACTTACTTTGTTTCCTGATATGGTTATGAGTGGGCTTGGTACAAGCATAACGGGAAGAGCCATATCATCAGGCAAACTTCATATTGAAGCAATCGACATTAGGGATTATACTCTAGATAAGCATAATCATGTGGATGATTATCCTTACGGTGGCGGTGCAGGTATGGTTATGCAGGCGCAGCCGGTGTATGATGCTTACACGGCTCTGTGTGAGCGCATAGGCAGGAAGCCTTATGTAATATATATGACACCTCAGGGCAGAACCTTCAATCAGACTGTTGCACAGGAGCTTTCCGTGATGGAGGATATTGTTCTTCTATGCGGGCACTACGAAGGAATAGATGAGAGAGTCTTAGAGTTGATCGTTGATGACTATATGTCCATAGGAGATTTCGTCCTGACAGGTGGTGAGCTGCCTGCCATGGCAATTGTGGATGCGGTTTCAAGACTTGTGCCAGGGGTACTAAGCAATGAGGACAGTGCCCGGGAAGAGACATTTTACAATGATCTTTTGGAGTATCCTCAGTACACAAGACCCCCGGAGTTTATGGGAAAGAGAGTTCCGGATGTACTTCTCTCAGGGAATCATAAGCTCATAAATGAATGGCGTCTTGAACAGTCCATAGAGAGAACAAAGGCAAACAGACCTGATATGTATGAAAGGTACATAGCGGCCAATCCACCGAAGGAGAAAAAGAAAAGAAAACGTAGAAGTTCTGCAGAGGACAGTATACAGAACCCAAACGAATAAAGAGCAAGGAGACAAAAGATAATGAAGCGTAAATTATTAATTACTATGATGGCAGTAGTGCTTGCTTTTTCATGCACTGCATGTGGAGACAAGAAGGAAGATACACAGGGCACTGAGGCAAAGGCTGAGATTTCCGTAAAGGAAGAATTTGTTCAGTTTGTTGGAACAGACATTCCTAAGGCTGATGCAAAGGAAGCAGAGATAATGAATAAGTTCAATTCTTATTTTGCAGAGGGCTCAACCATCGATGCAGATGCACTGCTTAAGGACCTTTCAGAGAATATCATTCCACAGTATAAGGCATTTTTGGATGAGGTGCAGGCTATCGAGGTTACAACGGATGATATAAAGGCTCTTAAGGATAAATATATAACAGCAATGACAAATCAGTATGATGCACTTACAAAGATGGAGACAGCCATGAAGGACAAGAATAAGGATGTTCAGGCAGAGGCTGAAAAGCTTCTTGAGGATGCACATACAAACTATGCTGCTTATTGTGATGCGGTCAGCGATATCGCAAAAAGAGAGAACATTACTCTTAAGGGTGAGATGGCAACAACAGCAGCTACTGAGGCAACAACAGAGGTCAATACACAGGAAATAGATGTGAATCAGGTAATGACAGATGAAGCTGTAACAACAGAGTCAGCTCAGTAAATACGGACACGAAATAAGGCGGCGGGCAAAGCATATATTTGTCTGCTGCCTTTTTAAAGTGATACAAAACAATGGGAGAGTTCACAATTTATACAAACATCAGTGATATATTGGAAGAAGCATAATAGTAACATGTGGAGGTGTGTTATGGATCTGACGAAGATTTTGGTAGTGGATGACGAGAGCAGAATGCGTAAGCTTGTAAAGGACTTTCTTGTAAAGGAAGACTACATGGTGCTTGAAGCAGCTGATGGTGAGCAGGCTCTTGATATTTTCTTTAATGATAAGAGCATTTCACTTGTAATACTCGATGTAATGATGCCGAAGATGGATGGCTGGGATGCATTAAAGGAGATTCGAAAGGTATCTCAGGTTCCGGTTATCATGCTTACCGCAAAGGCGGATGAAAGAGATGAGCTCTTAGGCTTTGATCTTGGTGTAGATGAGTATATTACGAAGCCATTTAGTCCGAAGATTCTCGTGGCCAGAGTCGCTGCTATACTTCGAAGGACCAATGACCAGGTAAGCCAGGAAAAGCTCGTTGCCGGCGATATAGAGATGGATTTATCTGCACATATTGTTACGATAAATGGCGAGCAGGTAGAGCTGAGCTATAAGGAGTTCGAGCTGCTTCAGTTCTTTATTAACAATAAAGGCGTAGCGCTTTCCAGAGAGAAGATATTAAACAATGTTTGGAACTATGATTATTATGGAGATGCGAGAACGATAGATACTCACGTAAAGAAGCTTAGAAGTAAGCTTGGCAAAAAGGGCGATTATATAAAGACTATCTGGGGTATCGGATATAAGTTTGAGGTAGAATGATGAAGTTTACCACGAAGACATCAATAAGGACAAAGATTACATTGGGGATGGCAATGCTTATTGTAGGTGTAGTCGTAATGTCTGCCATAATATCCATGTCATTTATTAAGAGGTACTATTATAACAGTATGGAACAAATGCTTGTAGATACCTATGATTCCTGTAATCAGCTTTTTGGCGAGGAAGAGAATGTTAATCCCAGAAGACTGACAAATGATGTTGTAAATGACTCAGGAGCCATGATCTTTATTTTTGACAGTGAAAATATGAAGGTGTATACAACGGTAAATGAGGAGGCGGCAGTATACAACAATCTTTCATTTATGGCTGATTATTTCAGAAATAACAATGGAATAAAAGCAGACGATCATAAGATCCAAAGAAAAACGATTGAGAAGACGGATAAGTATGACATTCAGATTACGATAGACAAGAATACCAGTTCAAGCTATTACGATGTTGTAGGCTTTCTGGACAATGGCTTTGTCATTATTATCAGAAAGCCTGTATCAAGTGTGGATTCAATCATTCTCACATCGATCAAGTTTTTTATTTCTGTGTTCCTGCTGGTGGCTCTTGTTGGGTTCATTATTGTATATTTCATTAGCAATATATTTGCCAAGCCAATTAACAAGATGTCAGAGGTGTCAAGGCGTATGGCGCAGCTTGACCTGGATGTAAAGGTCGATTATCCATACAAGGATGAGATTGGCGACCTGGCTGACAGTATGAACGAGATGTCCTTTAAACTGAAAAATACCCTTACTGAGCTTCAGCAGGCAAATGAAAAGCTCCAGACGGATATTGACGAAAAGGTGCAGATAGATGAGATGAGGAAGGAATTTCTCTCTCATGTGTCTCACGAGCTGAAGACGCCAATAGCCCTTATCCAGGGCTATGCGGAGGGCCTTAAGGATAATGTTATTGATGATGAGGAGAGCAAAGAGTTTTACTGTGATGTAATTCTCGATGAGGCACAGAAGATGAATAAGCTTGTAAAACAGCTACTTAATCTAAATGAGCTGGAATTTGGTATGGAAAAGCTGCAGCCTGTTGTATTTGATATTGCTGCTCTTATTAAGAACGTAGTGGGCTCATCCTCCATTCTTGTTCAGCAGAACAATGCACAGCTGATCGTTGACTCATCCTTAGAGGATGTGTGCAATGTATATGCAGACGAGTTTATGATAGAGCAGGTATTTTCGAACTACTTTACAAATGCCCTTCATTATTGCAATGAAGGAGGAAAGGTAAAAATCTGGCTTGTAAAGACAAGCTATGATAAGCCAACCTTCCTTGAGGATGGAGTGATTACCGGTAACGTAAGAATATTTGTTTATGATGAAGGACCAAATATTCCTACAGATGAGCTTGATAAGGTATTTATCAAGTTCTATAAGGTAGATAAGGCAAGGACAAGGGAGTATGGTGGAAGTGGAATAGGCCTGTCCATTGTTGCCGCATCCATGGCAGCTCACAACAAGAATTTCGGTGTGTATAATGTGGAGGACGGAGTAGTATTCTACTTCGATCTTGACACGATAAGTCCTCCGGAACAATAAACACTTTGCAAGAAGGAAGCTTTTGGGATATAATTCTAAAGGTTTCCTTTTTATTTGGGATAATTGCAAGAAATCAGAATGGGAGAATAATATGTCGTACAGTGCAAAAAACATTGAAGTGCTAAAGGGACTTGAGCCGGTCAGACTCAGACCCGGAATGTACATAGGTAATACAGGAAGGAGCGGACTTAACCATCTTGTTCAGGAGCTTATCGATAACTCGGTAGATGAACATCTGGCAGGGTATTGTAAGAATATATGGGTGAGCATCAATGAGGATGGCTCTGCAACTGTTGCTGATGATGGACGAGGGGTTCCGGTAGACATTCACGAGCAGGAGGGGATTCCGGCAGAGAGAGTGGTGTATACAGTGCTTCATGCCGGAGGAAAGTTTAACAGCTCAACCTACAAGATAAGCGGAGGTCTTCATGGAGTTGGTTCAGCAGTTGTAAATGCTCTGTCTAACCGCCTTATTGTTGAGGTGGCAAGGGATGGGTACCTGTATCACGACACATATGAGAAGGGTATTCCAACAACAGAGCTTGTTGATGGTCTGCTTCCACGCACAAAGCTTAAGGAAAAGAGAACAGGAACAAAGGTTACTCTTTACCCGGATGATACCATATTTGAGACAATAAAGTTTAAGGCAGATGCCATAAAACAGAGAATAAAGGAGACAGCATATCTGAACCCTGAGCTTACCATTACCTTCCAGAACAAAAGAGACGGTGAGGAGCCTGTTGTATTTCATCAGCCGGGGGGACTTTCTGCATTTGTTGAGGACATATCCCAGGGACTTACATATACATCACCTGTAGTTGCTATTTCGGGTGATAAGGACGGAATTGCGGCAGACATAGTATTTCTTATGACGGAGGATGGCGAGGAAAATATCATAGGCTTTACAAATAACATCACCAACCCTGAAGGTGGTACTCATGTAACTGCATTTAAGTCAGCCTTTGCCAAGCTCATAAATGGATATGCAAGAAATGAGCTGGGGGCCCTTAAGGAAAAGGATGCAAACCTTACAGGCGGAGATATCCGATCTGGAATGCAGGCTATTATTTCTATCAAGCATCCTGACCCGCAGTTTGAGGGACAGACAAAGACAAAGCTTTCAAATACTGATGTTACAAAGGCCGTTGAGGATATCGTTAAGGAGCAGCTTACAGTGTTCTTTGACAGAAATTACGAGGTGCTCAAGGATATCGTTGACAGGGCTGTGGCTCTTTCAAAGAGAAAGGCACTGGAGAAATCAAAGATAAACATTAACAAGTTCTCCTTTGAAGGAAATGGCAAGCTGGCAAAGCAGGAGTCATCCGATGCATCAAAGTGTGAGATATTCATAGTGGAGGGTGATTCTGCCGGTGGCTCAGCAAAGACCGCGAGAAACAGAAAGTATCAGGCTATACTCCCACTTAGAGGAAAGATACTCAATGTAGAGAAGAAGCCTGTTTCAAAGGTTTTGGAGAATGCAGAGATTAAAGCTCTTATTAATGCATTTGGATGTGGATTTATGCAGGGTTATGGCAATGATTTTGATATAAACAAGCTTAACTATGACAAAATTATTATTATGACCGATGCGGACGTTGACGGAGCACATATTGCCACGTTGCTTTTAACCTTCTTTTACAGATTTTACCCTGAGCTGATTAGCGAGGGCCACATATATATAGCAATACCTCCTCTTTACCGGGTTGGAGAAGGAAAGAATATGAAATATCTTTACTCGGATGAGGAGCTGGCAAGATACAGAAAGAAGCATACCGGAAGCTTCACCATACAGCGATACAAGGGACTTGGTGAGATGGATGCAGATCAGCTGTTTGAGACGACTATGAACCCTGAGACAAGACTTCTTAAGCAGGTGTCCATAAACAGCCGTGCTCAGGCAAACCAGCTTACCCAGACACTTATGGGAAGTGAGGTTGCACCTAGAAGAGAGTATATTGAGACTCACAGTATGGATGCTGTGCTTGATATATAGGATATTTTAATATTGCATAATGAGCTGCGTTAAGCTGAAAGGAAATATATATGTCGGAGAAAATATTAAATGTAGATTATGAAAGCGAAATGGGGCAGTCCTATGTCGATTACTCCATGTCGGTTATTATGGAAAGAGCACTTCCTGATGTGAGGGACGGACTTAAGCCTGTTCAGAGAAGAATTCTTTATTCTCTGAGCAGTCTTGCAAGCTCTGATAAGCCTCATAGAAAGTGTGCAAGAATCGTTGGTGATACCATGGGTAAGTTTCATCCGCATGGTGACAGCTCAATCTATGAGGGCCTTGTGAATATGGCACAGAATTGGAAGCTCCCGATTCCTCTTGTGGATCCCCACGGAAACTTTGGTGCCGTGGACGGCTCAGGTGCTGCTGCCATGCGATACACAGAGGCCCGCCTGTCAAAATATACAGAGGACGTGTGCATGAAGGATCTACAGTTCTTCAAGGATCAGTTCGTGCCGAATTTTGACGGAACGGAAACAGAGCCTACCTTTTTACCGTTTCTTGTGCCAAACATTCTTGTAAGCGGTTCAACCGGTATTGCGGTAGGTATGGCAACAAATATTCCAACCCACAATCTTGGTGAGGTTATTGATGCCACGATTGCGTACCTGAACAACCCTGATATTTCCCTTGATGAGCTTCTAAGGATAATGCCGGGACCGGATTTTGCCACAGGTGGAATTATAAACGCCACATCGGATGAGCTTTACAGTGTGTATGACACCGGCCTTGGAAGAATAAAGGTCAGAGGTAAGGTTGAGATAAGAGATATAGGATATGGAAGAAAAAGTATATGTGTTACTGAGCTTCCATATACAATGATTGGTGCAACCGAGAAGTTTCTTGATACAGTTGCGGCTCTTGTGAGAAACAGAGAGCTGCCTGCTGTTGTGGACATTGCGGACAGAGGAGATAAGAATGGTGAATGTCTCTGCATAGATGTAAAGAAGGGAACCTCTGATGAAGAGATCGAGAATATTATCAACATATTATATAAGAAGGCAGGCCTTGAGGATACATTTGGCGTAAATATCAACTGTATAAATGGCAAGAGACCTGAGGTTATGGGCCTTAAGAAGATACTTAAGGTTTACTCAGACTTTAAGTACCAGGTTTATGATACAAAGTACAGAAAGCTCCTTGAAAAGCAGGAGGAGGTCCGAGAGATCAAGATGGGACTTCTCACTGCTGTTGATTGTATCGACCTTATTATCGAGATACTCCGCGGAAGCTCAAAGGTTTCTGATGCAAAGGCATGTCTTATGCACGGTGATACCTCCAAGATTAAGTTCCGCTTCAGGGGCTCTGAGGCAGACGCAAAGTTCCTGTGCTTCACTGAAAAGCAGGCAGATGCAATCCTTGCCATGAGACTTCAGAAGCTTATCGGCCTTGAAATAAATGCACTAAAGAAGGAGCTTGCTGAGGCTGAAAAGCTTATTGCCAAGTACTCGCGTCTTATGGAGTCAAGAACTGCCATGACACAGCAGATGATTGACGATATGCTTGAGGTTAAGGAAAAGTATGCTATTCCTAGAAGAACTCTCATAAGAAGCTACGGCGCTGTGGAGATAAAGAAGGCTGAGGAGGTGGCAATTGACGTTGCTGTTCTCCTTGACAGATTTTACTATATTAAGGTTGTGGATGCCGGTGTGTACGAGAAGAACCTTGAGCAGATTACGAGAGATTACAGATTTGCGGTAAGGTGTCAGAATGTTGACAGAATAGCGGTATTTGCAGATAATAATCAGGTGTATACAATCAAGGTATCTGAGATTATTAAGCTTCAGGCAAAGAAGAATACAAATAAGAAGGGCGGAGGCAGCCTGCTGGGAAGACTTGCTGACAAGGGTATTCAGGTGTTTGATTTCTGCAACATGAACGGAGATGAGAATATTTTGTTCATGGACTGCGTGGAGCATTTTGTATCGGATAAGCTATTATTTGTAAGCAGACAGGGCCTTGCAAAGCTCGTTGATGGTTTGGCCTTCGATACAACAAGACGTGCGGCAAATGCGTCAAAGGCCGGAGATGACATATGCTACATAGGAAAAATACGCGATGGTGATTTTGTAATTGCCAGCTCAGAGAAGGGCTACTATATTCGAGTTGATGTGGCGGAGATTCCTGAAAAGGGCAAGGGTGCATCCGGTGTTAAGCTCATTAGTCTGGAAAGTGGTGATGCACTGTCTGCCGTATTTTTAGGAAGCACAAAGGATACATTTGTGGTAGGTGACAATGAGATTATATTTACCAGGGTTAAGCCTGGCAAACGAGGCGGCAAGGGTAGTAAGCTGAGATTCTAGTCTTAACGGAAAGAGAGGAAGAAAGCTTTGATTTCAATATTAGATTACGATGCAGGAAATATTAAGAGCGTTGAAAAGGCTATACAGTATTTGGGAAAGGAAGCTGTTATCACCAGAGACAAGGATGTGATAATGGCAAGTGATAAGGTCATTCTTCCCGGGGTTGGAAGCTTTGGAGACGCTATGGGAAAAATCAGGGAGTATGGACTTGAGAATGTTATTTATGACGTAGTTGATTCCGGAAAGCCTTTTCTTGGAATCTGTCTGGGACTTCAGCTTCTCTTTAAGACAAGTGAAGAGTCTCCGGGAGCAACAGGACTAGGTATTCTTGATGGCGAGATAATAAGAATCCCTGATGCGCCGGGTCTGAAGGTTCCACAGATTGGCTGGAATAACCTTGAGATAAATCCTAAGGCCAGACTTTTTAAGAATCTTCCGGTAAGTCCATACGTGTATTTTGTACATTCATACTATCTTAAGGCGAAGAACCCGGAGGATGTGGCGGCATCTACCTTTTACTCAACACGTATTCATGCCGCTGTCGAGCGTGGCAATGTATTTGCATGCCAGTTCCACCCTGAGAAGAGCTCCGATGTGGGACTTAAGATACTGAAGAATTTTATTGACCTGGAGGTGTAGACCATGCATACAAAAAGAATTATTCCTTGTCTTGATGTGAAAAATGGACGAGTCGTTAAGGGCGTGAATTTTGTGAACCTTACAGATGCGGGGGATCCTGTTGCAGTAGGTGCTGCTTATGATAAGGCAGGTGCTGACGAGCTTGTATTTCTTGATATTACTGCATCCTCGGATCAGAGAAATATAGTTGTTGATATGGTGCGCCGTGTGGCTGAAACGATATTTATTCCTTTTACTGTAGGTGGAGGAATAAGAACGGTGGAGGACTTTAAGGCTATCTTAAGAGAAGGAGCGGATAAGGTATCTGTCAATTCAGCGGCCATAGAGAACCCTTCACTGATAGCGGAGGCAGCTGATAAGTTCGGAAGTCAGTGTGTTGTTCTTGCAATAGACGCAAAGAGACGTGAGGATGGCTCAGGCTGGAATATATATAAGCATGGCGGGCGTATCGATTGTGGTATTGATGCTGTTGAGTGGGCTATGAAGGCCGTTTCCCTTGGAGCAGGTGAGATTCTTCTTACGAGCATGGACTGTGACGGTACAAAGGCGGGCTATGATATTGAGCTTACAAGGACGATAGCAGAAAATGTCAATATTCCTGTGATTGCCTCAGGAGGTGCAGGTACAATGGAGCATTTTTATGATGCTCTCAGTGAGGGCGGTGCTGACGCAGCTCTTGCAGCTTCACTTTTCCACTACAAGGAGATGGAAATAAGGGACTTAAAGATGTATCTTCAGAATAAGGGCATACCTATGAGACTGTAATAATAGTTTATAATTATATATCGGTTATCAATTTGAATTTTGATGTCAAGCTGATGGCTATGTAATAGAAAATATTGCATAGCCATTTTTTTCGTTATTTTTACGAGGGAAATAATGGCAGATGTATACTAAGCACATATTTTGGCAGGAAGTCTGCCCATGCGCTTTGCGTAGAAATGTGTGTTATTTTGAGGCCTGTTGTGTTATTATGAGAAATGGAGGTTGTCAGGTTATGGGAGATAATAAATATCCTTGGTCAGACTTTGTAGAGGATGACGAGTTTGATCCGAATGAGTATCTTATTAACTACAACGAAAAGTACAAGGATGCTGAACCGGTGTTGTTCAGAGAAAACGTATTAAAGCAGATTATTTCCTGTCTCATTGGAAATACAAAGCCAAATGCATTGCTTGTCGGTGCAGCCGGTGTGGGAAAGGCAAGGCTTGTGGAGGAGCTTGCAAGACTTCTTGCAAATAAGGCTCCTATGAGAGAAGATTTGGAGCAAGGCCGGCCGCAAAAACAGTGCAGAGTCATATTGAGGAGCTGGTATTAAATCACTAAAGAGAAGAGGTATTTGTTATGTCAGTAATTAATTTAAGAAATTATCTCAGGAACGTTTCAGAGATATTTAACAGCTATGTGGCAGAGCTAAGCGTTGATGAAAAAAATAGCTTTCGAACAGCCTGTAACAGTATGTTTGATAGTGGTGTAGCTGATTATGATAACGAGTATATTGTGGCTTATTATGTATTGAAGTTTGCCAGAACATATGGTTTTCAATTTTCAAGAGCATATGCAGATATATTCTCTGATATGGACAGATTAATTACAGCAGAAAACAAAGCTGCTAGTACTGTAAAGGCAATAAGTGTAGGCTGTGGTACCGGAATTGATTACTGGGGTATGACATATGCAGCCAGAGCTCTTCATATGGGGGAAGGCTGGAGACTCGACTATACAGGCATTGATCCTCAGGACTGGTATTTTAAGATTACTGATGGACAAGACATAGAGGATACGGTAAGATACAACAGCTTATTTGATGGCAGCCCTTGCAGGGACTTTGAAATGCTTCTTTCTCACATGGAGAGTAATCCGGAGGAAGAGCTCAGTGATGTATATTTCTTTCCTCACTCAATAAAGGAGGTTTGCATACACACGGTAAACCATGATGGTGAATTTGGTCATGCGTATAACCGGTTTCAGTCTATGGTTCGGTTTGCAAATCAGATAGCCGCTAAGCTGAAGGATAAGCCTGTCTATGTGGCATTCACATATCGTCAGAGACCGGGATGTAATGCGGAAGATTACATGTATATGAATGAAGCTTATGACACCGGGTACGGTACATGTTTATATTCTTGCCTGAAGAATAAGGGGTTGGATATTCAACTGCTAGATACGGTTGAATTTAATGAGGACTCAGGCTGCAGTCTTGAAATCTGTGACGTTGAAGAAGATGCTTCTTTAGATATGAAATCTGCATTTTTTGATTATGATGAGCTTCACAGCTATACCAGCTGGAATGGAGGACACGTGGAAATCTCCAGGCTTACAAGAGACAGGAACGGCTACTTCAATAAGATCGTAAGTAACAATCCTGAGGATGATGCCTTTTATACATATAACGAGTGGAAGGAGTTATTGCCAACAGATGTTGAGGGAGAATTCTTACAGCTGCCTATGGATTATTTTGAAAAGGGATGTTATCAGATATTTAAGATATCCAAGCCTTTCGGATATGAGTGTCACAATGATGATAATAAAACCCTTCAGATTTTTGAAGAAATCTTTCGAAAGTTTTGGATGTTTCACCCAGGCTTTGACCGGGATAACAACGATAATGGCAGGGTAATATTTAAAACGGATGAATTCAATTCGTTTGTAAAAAAAATACACGATTTTCCTTATAACAATTTTGAAAGGTCTTTGGATATAATAGAGAGAATCACGGGAATAAGGCCTGATAATTTGTGGTCTATACAAAATAGAATAGATAAAGATGTAATTCTAGATAGGTTATGGGATATGAACTATTTAACTTATGAGAATCACCTACAGGGACGTGAATATCATGTTACCCCATTGGGAAATAAAATGGGTTTGTTAACAAAAAATGATAATCGCGAGCTACATCTTAACAGACATGCACAGGAATATATTCTGACAAATGTAATTTGTGGCAAATATCTTACACGAAACTAAGACAGCACACAGAAAGGGCAACGATATGATACTTAGCGTCAGCAGAAGAACGGACATTCCCACATTCTATTCGGAATGGTTTTACAACAGAATAAAGGAGGGATTTCTGTATGTCAGGAATCCCATGAATGCCCATCAGATAAGCAGGATAGATATTTCTCCTGATGTGGTTGACTGTATCGTGTTCTGGACAAAGAATCCGATACCTATGCTAAAGAGGCTGGATGAGTTGGATGGTTACAAATATTACTTCCAGTTTACGCTGACAGGCTATGGAAAGGATATGGAGGCAAACCTTCCGGATAAGAAGGAGAAGCTGATTCCGGCTTTTATTGAGCTTGCAGAAAAGATTGGCAGTAAACGTGTTATTTGGAGATATGATCCAATCGTTTTTACAAAGAAATATACTCCGGAGTATCACGTGAAGGCATTTACACAGATTGCCCGGGCACTGCGGGGCTTTACTGAGAAATGCGTCATAAGCTTTGTTGATATATATGCCAAGAACAAGAAGAACATGGAGGCAGCTGACAGCTATGAGATGAGCAGGGATGAGCTCCAATCCTTTGCAAAGACCATTGCTGATATTGCAAGGGAAAACGGTATGGTTATGGCAACCTGTGCGGAGGTTGTAGATCTTGAAAAATGCGGCATAGAGCATAACTGCTGCATAGATAAGAAGCTTATTGAGGAGATTATCGGCTGCGATATTAAGGTGTCAAAGGATAAGGTACAGAGACCTGAATGTGGTTGTATGGAGAGCGTGGAGATTGGTTCCTACAATACCTGTATGAATGGTTGCAAGTACTGCTATGCCAACTATTCACCGGACGCGGTGAAGGCCAATTGCAGCTGTTATGATCCCAAATCGCCCCTTCTTTGCGGAAGTGTTGGGGAGTTTGACAAGGTTACTGAGAGAAAGGTGAAGTCCTTAAAGCAGACACAGCTTAGCTTTCATTTCGATGAAACAGAGTAGGAATATAAGCTAAATACAGAAATGGGGAAGATTGTGAGAATTTCAGACAGAGAATGGGAAAATATAGAGTTTAGAAAGAAGAAATATAAGGAGCTGATTGAGTCGCTTGATGAGGTTATATCAGGAAGAGATACAAGTGTGCTTGCCTTTATCAACAGAGATGGAGAGCGCTACAGCACATCAAAGCTTGATAGCTTTGTAGGTGAGCTTGTATCAGCTATGGACGAATACGGAAGAAGAAGTGGTAGGTGGATAAAGGGTCCGGAGGCAGCAGCTGACGATGAGGTCTGTATGCCGAAGGAGTTTAAGATATTTGTGACGGACTATCTCTTCTGTATTATGAGGCTGATGATAAGTGATATGGATTGGGTAGGAGACATGTTCATATGGCCATTTAAGGATACATTTCAGCAGCTTGTAAGTCATTCCCGTCAGGTGAGATCTTTTGCACTGCGGTCTGAACAGGAAAAATACATGGAGCTGTGGGAGGAGACTTATTATGGCGCCAGGGGAGGGATGTTTGACCTTTTTACCCTTGCCTATGAGTCACTTACAGGAGCAAATATTAAGGAGACTCTTACACCGGTTATGGAATCGGGGATAGAGAAGAATTGCTTTGCCCAGCAGGAGCAGTATGAAAAGTGGATAGATGAAGCATTGGATAATCTTATGTCTGACGAGGAAATCTCAGAGGCTCTACATGAGCTTGCTGAGGAAGAGACTTATTTCGATGAGAATTATTTTGATGAGGAAACTCAAAGGCGATACAGGAAAAGTGAGGAGAATTTTCGAAAAAGCTTTGTTGACAAGGATGTTTTCTGTGAAAGGTATATTAAGCTCAGAGAGATGGTGTATACCACGGAGCTGGGATATCCTTTTAAGATATTTGATGAGCTGGTTGAGGGTATGATTGATGTATTTTTATGCAGAAGAGGAGTATCACTATATGTGAATGTGGATAAATTTATAAAATCGTACACCGTCCTTAAAAAGCAGCTTATAAGAATAAGTGATATAAGAGAAGAGGTGTAGGCCATGTCAGGACTTAGGGATGATTTTTACAATCAGATAGGCATGGACTATCACGACAATATGGAACGCTCCTTCATATATGGTTATATCAAGGGGGAGCGAGAAAATAGCCTGCGGCTCAGGCTTAAGGAGGAGTTATTTTGCCTGTGTGATACACCGCTTAGTAAGGGGAAGCTCTCAAAGCTTTTGGTTCACGCCCTTATTACAGATAAGAACCTGTCAAAACAGACAGATAATATTAAGTCTCTTCCTTTGTTTATGAAGGAGGCAGAAAAGACTCTTGGCAGGAAGCTTACACTTAACGCTGTTTATGATGAACTGAAGTCAGGCTTTAAGCTTGATGTGGATATTAAGGCGCTCATAAGTCTTGCAAATGAGGTCTTAGCGTCATTTGAGTTTGAGGGGGAAAAGAAAAATCCTTATGTTCAGCTTACCTCTCTTCACAGAGATTTAGAGTACGGCTGTATTACAAAGGGCGATTACATAAGAGGCTTCATTACATTTGTGCTTGATAATAGTAAGTATATGTTTAGCAGGGAGGACATGAAGCACTTTCAGCAGCTGGGAACATATGCCTTTGGTGAGGATGTATTTAATGGTCTCAGAAGGGCTGCAGACAAGCTTGAAAGGCTGCTGGCTCTTTCAAAAAGCAGCTGTGATACCTTTGATAGATGCGTATGTGACATCTTTAGCTCAAGCCTGATTGATGATATTACAGGCAGGGTGCAGGAGGAGATTATAAATGTAGAGATAAAAACGCTTCTTTATGATGCCGGATTTTCTGTTGAAACCGGTGTGTACAGAGCTCCAAGAAAGAAGGAGCACAGCTTAGAGCTTATGGATGCATATATAGCCTATCAGGGGACAAGCATATTTGACGGACACTTAGGCGGCAGCGCAATTCCGGGGGGCTTTATTAGCTGGGAAGCATACTATGAGGAGTGTGACAGGCTAAAAAGCGAGATAAACAGCCAAAAAAACAACACAAAATACTTTGATGTGTTTATTCCATTGTGGATAGATAATGAATACGGAGGAGGAGTATATCTTATCGGTAAAAACATATTAAGGGATGAAGTGGAGGTAGAAATAAAGAACAACTGTGAAATAGGGGTTGTATGTTTTTCCGGAATATTTGAGGCCAATGCATACGAAATAGATTCTTTTAACAGAGATTCTTCATGCTCAGTATATCCGGGGATGGAGGAGGCTGTAAGGTGGTATAAGAGTGATGTGAGAGGTGACAGCCTGTCACAGTTTAAAGCCTTTAACACCGTGGCACCAAAGGACTGCCCGGAATACTTTACAAAGTTTTTCAACAGCTCAGACAGGGCTCATCCTAATATAGAAGAGTATGACACAGATCCTTTTGAGCTTGAGGAGATGAAGCGGGCTTTTGACATAGAATTTGAGGAAGAACAACATAGAGCGGTTATGAAAAGCCGGATGAAGAAAAGATAAATAGGGTACCAAATAAGAGTGGCAAAATGGATTGCCACTCTTTTATATTCTCTTTGCGTAGTTTTTACGAGGGAAAATAAAATAGTTGATAAACTGTAAACAAATAAGAGAGAAGGAGCGTGATATTTATGAATATTACAGATATGAAGGCGTTATACACAGAGCTTATCAGATCCGTTTCAAAGGGGTATAGGGATCGATATATTACGAATCCGGCAGTGATATTTACCAAGAATGTCAAGGAGGGCCGGTACGATAATGTAAGTGACGCAGAATACTACAGGATGCTGAACCAGATCAAGGAGATAGGAAATACGTGGCTTGGTAAGAGCAGTGAGACTGTAAAGCAGCTCCTCATAACGGCCATTGAGAATATTGATATGACAGACGAAAGTGCGGAGATTATCGGTAAGGCCTTATATGAAGCTTATCTTAACACAGACCAGTCGCGTATTCCTTGTGATTGGCCAAGGTCCATGTCGTCAGGTAAATCCACAGGAGAATCAACGAAGGAAAAAAATTGTGGATTTGAATTCTGGGAGGATGGACTTCCTTTTGAAGAAGAATACGAGGCCATACTGAAGACTCCTGCGGGAATATACAACTATCTTAATGACAGTGTATATGGTCAGGATGAGGCGAAAAAGGCGGCAGCTATGCTCCTTTGGAATCATGTACACGGAAGAAGGCAGAACATCGTATTTGCCGGTCCAACCGGAAGCGGTAAGACAGAGATATTCAGACAGCTTTCAAAAATCTACCCAAACATAGTAATACACAATGCTACTTCAATTACAGGAACAGGCTGGAAGGGCAATATGAAGGTGGAAAATCTCTTTGATGGGGTGCCGGATGAGATGAAGGGGCATCTGATTATCGTACTTGACGAAGCGGACAAGATGTTTGAGGATGCGGATGAAAGACATTACAGCTACATAATACAAAATGAGCTGTTAAAGCTTATGGAAGGAGATATGGCTCACTTTAAGGGAGAGGGTGGAAAAACTACAGATATTGATACGTCAGGCGTAAGCTTTGTGTTCCTCGGATCCTTTGACACAATGGTAAAGGAAAAGTCAGAAGCGGTAAACAAAAACAGAGTAATCGGTTTTACAGCCTCAGGCAGTGATGAGGAGTTCTGTGGCTATGGAAGTATATTTACTCAGGAGGATCTCACCACATACGCAAATGTGAGAACCGAGATTGCCGGTCGTATTAACAATATAGTCCAGCTTCAGGAGATGAGTGGTGATGATTTCTACGCTATACTTTGCAGCAAGAATATGAGCCCTATAGAAAGCATCTCCAAGGATTATGGCGTTAAGGTTCGTCTGTCGACTGAAGCAAAGAGAAAGCTGGCTCAGGAGGCGGCAGAGAAGAAGATGGGAGTCCGATACATGAGATCCCAGATTCAGAGACGTCTTGACGAGAAGCTCTTCGCGAATTGTAGCAAAAAGGAATACAGGCTATAAAAAGTGTGTCACCGGGGACAGGTTCCTTGACACATTCTCCTGCCGCAAGTGTGTCACCGGGGACAGGTTCCCTGACACATTCAAAGCTGCCGGGGCTTGATTGGCATAGTCTGGATGCACGAATGAGAAATGAGACACAGAGGGGTTCAACAATCACGCTCAACTACCCTCCCTTCGCCTTGCTTCTATCTGCATGCGGCTCCCGCGGGCATAAGGGCTTTGCCCGCTCCCGCCTTAGCAAGAAGCGGCGAAGCGAGGTCGTTTACGCTACCGATTTGTTGAATCCCCCTGTGTCTCATTTCTCATTCGTGCATACAAACTATGTCAATCAAGCCCCGGCAGCTTTGAATGTGTCAAGGAACCTGTCCCCGGTGACACACTTGCGGCAGGAGAATGTGTCAAGGAACCTGTCCCCGGTGACACACGAAAATATATATCTACTTTTTGTCTGAATTCATGTTCTTTACTGCAGCAGCAAGCATAAGCTTGATTCTGTTTACCTGGTTAACCTCGGAAGCACCCGGATCATAGTCTACAGCAACGATGTTTGACTGCGGATAAGCCTCACGGAGATGCTTGATAACTCCCTTGCCCACAATGTGGTTTGGAAGACAGGCAAATGGCTGCGCACATACAATGTTAGGAGCGCCGCTCTTTATCAGCTCGATCATCTCACCTGTAAGGAACCAGCCTTCACCGTTCTGATTTCCGATTGAAACGATAGGCTTGGCATACTCAGCAAGCTTTTCAATCTTAGCTGGTGCCTCAAATCGTTTGCTCTTTTCAAGAGCCTCCTTCGCTGGTTTTCTAAGGTTTTCAAGGAACCAGATAGCGGCATTGCTGACCATGGCACTCTTGTGAGTCTTACCAAGGAACTCATACTGGTAGTTGTTGTTGTAGAAGCAGTACAGGAAGAAATCAAGGAGATCTGGCATAACTGCTTCAGCTCCTTCTGCCTCAAGTAAGTCAACAAGGTGATTGTTGGCTGAAGGAAGGAACTTAACCAGAATCTCACCAACGATGCCTACTCTTGGTTTCTTAATATCAAGAAGTGGGAGATTGTCAAAGTCTTTTACAATACCCTCAATATTCTTCTTAAATGCGGAATTGCTTCCTGTCTTTGAAAGACTCTCTATACATATCTTTTTCCACTTCTCGTGAAGGGCATTTGCTGATCCTGGTGTTTTCTCATATGGTCTTGTCCTGTACAGACAGCGCATAAAAACATCACCATATACAAGTGCCTGCATAGCACGCTTTAATACCTTGTAATTGATCTTAAAGCCTGAGTTTTTCTCAAAGCCCTGGGCGGACAGTGATATAACTGGAATCTGTCCGTAGCCTGCTTTGGAAAGGGCACGTCTGATAAAGCCCACATAGTTCGTTGCACGGCAACCGCCTCCTGTCTGACTCATGATTACTGCCAGTCTGTCAACGTCATATTTACCTGATGTAATAGCACTCATCATCTGACCTACAACAATAAGAGATGGATAGCAGGCATCATTGTTAACATATTTAAGACCTACATCGATCGTTTCCTTGGTGGCATCAGGCAGTATCTCAATGTTAATACCCATACACCTGAAGGCTGGAGCCAACAGGTCAAAGTGAATAGGGGACATCTGCGGTGCGAGAACAGTGTAGTCCTTCTTCATCTCCTTCGTAAATTCGATTCTGTTTATTGCGCTGCTTGAAGGACAGGTCTTGTAGTTCTGTTCTTTTCTTGAGTTTACGGCGCTTATTAGTGATCTGATACGGATTCTGGCAGCACCAAGGTTGCTTACCTCATCGATCTTAAGTACCGTGTATATTTTTCCTGACTTTGTAAGTATGTCATTGACACAATCCGTTGTGACGGCGTCAAGTCCGCAGCCGAAGGAGTTGAGCTGGATAAGCTCAAGGTTATCACAGGTCTTAACATAGTTAGCTGCCTTGTATAGTCTTGAGTGATACATCCACTGGTCAGATACGATAAGTGGTCTTTCTACCTGCCCAAGATGAGCGATAGAGTCCTCTGTAAACACAGCAATCTTATAGGATGTAATAAGCTCAGGAAGTCCATGATTTATTTCCGGATCAAGATGGTATGGGCGTCCTGCTAATACGATACCCAGCATGTCGTTGTCGTTGATATAGCGTAGGGTTTCCTCGCCCTTTTCCCTTACATCCTGTTTTACTTTTTCTGCTTCCTCGTAGGCCGCTCTGACTGCAACGGCTATTTCATCCATGGTGATGTCATAGTGCTTTACAAACTCTCTGTGAAGTCTTTTCACAAGGGCATCCTCATTGTCGAGAGCAACGAAAGGTCGCATGAAGGTAATGGAGTCATCCTTAAGCTCCTCCATATTATTCTTTATATTTTCTGCATATGATGCAACGATAGGACAGTTGTAGTGGTTGTTTGCCTCCGGGGTCTCATTCATTTCATATGGAACACAAGGATAGAAGATTGATTTTATTCCATTCTTGAGTAGCCACATAACATGTCCGTGTGATATCTTAGCAGGGTAGCATTCTGATTCACTAGGGATGGACTCAATTCCAAGGCTGTAGATATCTCTTGATGACTTTGGCGAGAGAACTACAGAAAAACCAAGCTTTGTAAGGAAGGTGTGCCAGAATGGATAATTCTCGTACATGTTAAGCACACGAGGAACACCGATTACACCTCTTGTTGCCTCCTCCGGTGAAAGAGAAGTATAGTGAAATATTCTTTCAAGCTTGTATTCAAACAAATTCGGGATGTTGTCTGAGTTTTTCTTCAGACCGACACCCTTTTCGCATCTGTTTCCGGTGATGAATCTCTTTCCATTTGAGAATTTATTAATAGTAAGGAGACAATTGTTTGTACAGCCCTTACATCTTGTCATAGAGCTTTCATATGTAAGCTTTCTTATCTCCTCGATTGGAAGCATGGAGGTCTTGAAGCCATCCTTGTATTTGTTCTTTGCAATAAGAGCAGCACCAAAGGCTCCCATAATACCTGAAATGTCAGGTCTTACAGCCTCCCTTCCCGATATGACCTCAAAGCTCTTAAGTACAGCGTCATTGTAGAAGGTACCACCCTGAACAACAATATGCTCGCCCAGCTCCTTAGGGTCCGTGAGCTTTATAACCTTAAGAAGGGCATTCTTAATTACAGAATACGCAAGTCCTGCGGATATATCTGCAACAGAGGCGCCTTCCTTTTGTGCCTGTTTAACCTTTGAATTCATGAAAACCGTACATCTTGAGCCAAGGTCAATAGGAGTCTGAGCTGTTACGGCTATCCTTGCAAAATCAGCAATATCATAATTAAGTGATTTTGCAAATGTTTCAATGAAGGAGCCACAGCCTGAAGAGCAAGCTTCGTTAAGCATAACACTGTCTACAACTCCGTTCTTTATCTTTATACATTTCATGTCCTGACCGCCTATATCCAGGATACAGTCAACAAGTGGATCAAAAAATGCGGCAGCAGTGTAATGGGCAATTGTTTCAACCTCACCAAAATCCAGAGACAATGCCTGCTTAATAAGAGCCTCACCATAACCGGTGGAGCATGAGCCTGCAATGACAGCACCCTCAGGAAGCTTGCTGTATATGTCCTTGATAGCTCTGATTGTTGTGTTTAGCGGGCTTCCGTTATTACTGCTGTAGAAATCATAGAGAAGCTCACCGTTTGCTCCAACAAGAGCAACCTTTGTGGTTGTTGAGCCTGCATCCACACCTATAAAGCAGTTACCCTTGTAGGTTGCAAGGTCACCGCGCTTTACAGCAAACTGATTGTGTGCCTTCTTAAAGTTCTCGTACTCCTCCTCACTGCCGAAAAGTGGCTCGAGACGCTCCACTCCTGATGACAGATTAAGCTCCTGGCTAAGAAGCTCGGTTAGCCTTGAAAGGGACATGGAAATATCCTTTTTTGAAGCCATGGCAGCGCCCACAGCGGCAAAAAGGTGAGAGTGCCCCGGATCTATAATGGCATCCCCCGTAAGATTAAGAGTTCTTATAAACGCATTCTTAAGCTCCGGAAGAAAGTGAAGCGGACCACCAAGAAATGCAACATTACCCTTTATAGGCTTACCACAGGCAAGTCCGGATATTGTCTGGTTAACAACTGCCTGAAAAATAGAAGCAGCAAGGTTAGGCTTTGTTGCACCCTCATTAATAAGGGGTTGTATATCAGTCTTTGCAAATACGCCGCATCTTGCAGCAATAGGATAAATAGTATCGTAGCTTTTGGCATATTCGTTGAGACCGGTGGCATCTGTCTGAAGAAGAGTAGCCATCTGGTCAATAAATGAACCTGTACCACCGGCGCATACACCGTTCATACGCTGTTCAATTCCATTTGTAAAATAAATGATTTTGGCATCCTCTCCTCCAAGCTCAATTGCCACATCTGTATGTGGAGCATAATCCTGAAGTGCCTCGGATACACAGACTACCTCCTGAGTAAAGGGTACGCCTATGAGCTGAGCAAGCGCCAGACCACCGGAGCCTGTAATACAAGGATGAACCATTATATCTCCAAGAGCCTCTGAAGCCTCAATAACAAGCTCCTGCAGAGTTTCCTTGATGTTTGCAAAATGTCTTTTGTAGTCGGAAAAGAGAATTTCATTTTCATTTCCAAGTACTGCAACCTTTACTGTTGTGGATCCGATATCAATTCCTAATGTATACATAATAACCTTCCAATTCTAAAAAAAATTTTCACTAGTCAATATTTCGACAAAATCGCCTTTAAAGCTACTTTATTATAGTGTAGACATTGAGAAAATACAATATTTTTATAAAAAGTTAACGAGCCGCAGCCTGAACCTATGTTAGGGATTTGAATATCATAAATAAAAAGCGTTTGGAGAGTATGATGAACTTTGATAAATGTAATGGCGTAATTCATGTTGTAAAGAAGGGCGACACATTATATAAGCTTTCTAAGATGTATAAGGTACGCCTGTCAGACATAATTTCTGCCAACCCATATATAAATGTATACAATATGCAGCCGGGTGATGAGGTGTGTATCCCGGTTATGATGGAGGAGGAGTATCTTGTATACACCGTTCAGGAGGAGGATACCTTTGAAGATATTCTCAAAAACACAGGGGCATCACCGGATGAGCTGTTCAGAAACAATTCAGAGCTGTATAAGCTGCCGGTTATGGCCGGACTTGAAATCAGATATGTGGACTATAGAAAATAGCAGTGTTATAGAAAAACGGCTGTAGAAATACACCGAAAAGATTATATAATCTTAATTATTATCGTATTGTAAAGTGTTTCCTTATATTATATAATTTTTAAGCAAGAAATCAGCTAAGTATTTAAGGAGACATTTTATGAATATAGTTAATGTGTTACAGAGAAAATTTGGCAGATATTCAATAAGTAATCTTACTTTATATATCATTATAGGGTATGGTATTGGATATCTGCTTTTTATGTTTAAACCTGAGGTATTATTTATGCTTACCTTAGATCCTGCCATGGTAATGAAAGGTCAGATATGGAGACTGGTGACCTGGGTAATTACGCCCCCATCCTTTGGAGTAAGCATTTTTACCTTCGTTATGCTGTTCTTTTATTACAGCATAGGAACACTGCTTGAAAGAACGATAGGCACGTTCCTTTATAATCTTTATATTTTCAGTTCAGTGATATTTACAACTGTTGGAATGATGCTTGCACACATTTTGTGTGTATATGTGTTTCATTATAATTACCGTGCAGATACAATTATTGTATTTGCATCCACATACTACATTATGCTGTCAATCTTCCTGGCAATAGCTGCCTGCTATCCGGATATGAGCGTTCTGTATGCCATGATTATTCCGATTAAGATGAAGTACCTGTCTATACTGTATCTTGTTATGGTTGCTTACTATTTCATAGGCGAGAGCTTTATGGGAAGAGTGAATATTGCTATGTCCCTGATAAGCTTTGTTGTGTTCTATCTTAGCACGAAGAATATAAGACGTTTCTCTCCAAAGCAGATAAAAAGGAGAAGAAACTATGCAAAGCAGGTAAAAAGCGTAAGCAGGGAGAATATAAGACACAAATGTGTTGTATGTGGAAGAACAGACGCAGATTTTCCTGACCTGAGCTTCAGATATTGCTCAAAATGCTCCGGAAATAAGGAGTATTGTCAGGACCATTTGTTTACACATACACACTCATAACAGACAAAATTACGTTTGGAAATGACATTTGACGTCATATAGTGTATTATCATATTAATAAACAAACGAATATTGAGGTATTAGAAATGTACAATGAAGAGAAAAAGCTTATAACCGACATAGAAAGAGGAAAGGATTTGGACAAGAATCTTGTATGCTTTGCGGACGCTGCCTTTAAAGCCGATTTTGAATATGCGTGTCATAAGTTTACACTGAACTATCTTACTTTGATGGATATGCATCTTGAGGGAGATGAGCCGAAGGATTCATATATAAAACATTGCCAGTCCGTGCTGGACAGCCTTATAAACAAATATATAGCCGGAAGCACAGAAACTGTTGATGAAGCTGATATCAGCAGCATCAGAGAGGTGAGAGCTGCAATCACGGGAAAGATGAGAGTACTCACAGCATACACAGATGCATTTGAAACATATGAATATATACTGAACAGAAAAGAGTATCAGTTTGATGAGAATATGACAGACGCACTGAGGGAGGAGCTATCGGCAATTGATCCGGCAGTGTTTGCAGATGAGGTTTTCAAGTTTGTGTTTGCAGATTCCGACAAGGTTGCAATCAACTCAAAGCTTCAGTCAATTATCGGACAGATTCCTGTCAGAATGACAAAGAACAGATTTTACGATATCCTTGGAGATACGCTTGATATATACAAGGGAGTGGAGAAGGAATCCCTGGACCAGTTTATTGAGATGGTGGAAGGAACAGCTCTTATCAGACTTCCGGAGGGCTTTGAAACAGAGTATCCGGAGCTCTTTGAAGCTCTTTCTATATTAAAGAATGGCGAATATACAGAGCTGACCTATGAGAAATATATGGAGCTCTCAGCTGTCCTTGATAAAAGCGCAGATTTTCTCAATTCTGTTGTGACTGAATACATGCTTATTATTGAGCTTGTAAATGATCTGTATGCCATGCTGCTTGCCATATCTTCAAAGGATAAAGTGTCAGATTCCTGTAACACTGCCATTAGTGTAATTGGTAAGGCAGCTTCGGGGGCAGATGGTGAGCTTGAGGATGCATTTATGCTTATTGAAACGATAGTTGGAGAGCAGGAGCTGGCAGGCGAGCACAAGCTTATGCTTGAGTCGGCAATATATGAAATAACAAACAGCTATGGTGAGGAGATTGCGGCAAATGGGCTTGAAGAATCCTACAGAAAGCTTGAGGTAACAGACAAGCTTCTTTCCGGAAGTATGTTTGTAGATATTGACAGTGTAGCTATGGCAGCAGTCCTTACTGTGGAGTCTGATTACATTGCAGCCTGCAAGGAGATGCTTGCAGATAAGTTTGCAAAGCTTTTTGAAGATAATTCAATGACAGTAAACAGGGCGATTATGGCTAAGATACTTTCAAATATTCCGGTATTCTTCAATACAACAGATGAGATAAAGGAATACATTACAGGCTCACTTACAAGATGCAGGGAAAGCAGCGAGCTTCTTGCAGATTACATTGTAATAAAGCAGATGATGGAAGAATAGTATTATATATGAATGAACAGGTGATGTGAGATGGTCATTGATGATAAGTTCTATGTGGGAGCTGCGAAGGACAGGCAGATAATTCGCATGGTTCGTCATATTAGAAGGTTTCATGAGATAAATAAATATGTGCCTGGCATCTATGTGGTGACACTTCCACTATTTCATGATGGCATACTTGAGGTTTATGAGATATCAGAATTGAAACAGAAGGTGTATGATGATGTCAGGGATGCCATACATATTGTTGGAGCTGCACCTGGGAAAAGGCAGGCAATAAGGCTTGTCAGAGATATAATTGATGATATATATAAAAAAACCGGTACTGTTGATGTGGAGGCATTTTTCTCACCTCAGTAGTACTTATGGTTAAGGGGATGGAGCATGCATATAGTATTATTGATTATGAAAATATTGCTCATAGTAGTGCTTTCCTTGGTTGGACTTGCATTATTTCTTGTTCTTCTTGCCCTTTTAGCACCCTTCCGATATAAAGCCTTTGCACAAAAGGACGAAAACATATTTGCCAAGCTTACAGTCAGGTGGCTGGGATTTGTTCTTTGCTTCAAGCTGGTTTACGATACAGACGGACTTGATTATAAGCTAAGGCTTTTTGGCGGAACCTTATATGGCAACAATAAGCAAGGCCCACATGTTAAAAGAAAAGACAGACAAAACATCGATGACGGACCGGCACAGGAAATAGAGAAACAGGAAATAGCTATTAAAGCTTCTAAAGATGACATGTCTCTTGACGAAGCAGCCAAAGATTTTTCAGGTCCAAAGGAAGAAGACCTGTCGTGGGCAGATGATGATGATAAAAGCTTTCTGCTTGAGGATGAAGAGCTTCAGGAACAAAAACAGAATTTTTTTACGAGAATAGGAAAGAATATAGACAGACTTTTTAAAGCTGCAACAGATAAGGTAACGTCTTTAAAGGCTTCTGCCTTAGAGCTTAAGAAGAAAAAGGATAACTACTTAAAGCTCTATAACAATGTCCGCACAAAGGAAACAATTCGCCTTGCTAAAAAGGCAATCATTGCCATACTAAAATCCTTCAAGCCTCAAAAGCTGAGGGGGAAGCTGTTATATGGCACAGGAGATCCGGCAAGCACAGGTATGCATATGGCATATATGAGCGTATTGTTTCCGATATATTATGACAATATTGATATAACTCCTGACTTTCAGGAAAAGGTATTAACCGGTGATGTGTATATTAAGGGCAGAATCAGGCTTATTTCGATAGTCGTACATTGTCTGAGATTTATATTAAACAAGAATGTCAGAATAACAATAAAAAGGTTTAAGAAAATAAAGGGAGGTAACTAGATATGTCAAATATGAACATTGAAGGCACACTTAGCACCATGTATAAGAGTATGGATGGTTTTATTTCCTCAAAGTCGGTAGTTGGGGAGCCTGTTTATGTAGGAGATACAATTATTATTCCTCTGTTAGATGTTAACTTTGGAATGGCTGCAGGCGCCTTTAATAAGACAGATGGCAATAAGGCTGCAGGAGGAATAGGCGCGAAGATGAGCCCGTCTGCAGTTCTCGTTATATCCGGCGGAACAACAAGACTTGTAAATCTAAAAAATCAGGATGCTGTTACAAAGATAATCGATATGGCACCGGAGGTTATTGATAAGGTTGTAAGTCTCTTTAAGAAGGACAAGAGCGAGGAGGAGCAGGCTGTTGACAGTGCAATCGATGAGATGGCACAAACAGCAGTGGAGGAATAGTATAAATTACAGGATCACCACATATAATGATAATAAATCATTATGGCGGTGATTTTTATTTGGAGAAGGTTTAGTGGAGTTGCTTTTTTCTTTATTGCAGTTGGTGTAGTATTAGGATATTTTATAAGTGGATTTGTGGAGTTTCTTGTAATTGTAATACTTCTTTTACTGTCATATATATTTTCCTGCCGATAGAAAAATGGAGAATAAAAAGAAAAGAGCAACAATCCGGATAATGGATTATTGCTCTTTTTCATTTTTATAGAACTGAATCGGTGATATTATGCAAAACTATGCACGCTCAACCTTGCCAGATCTTAAGCAAGATGTGCAAACATAAATCTTCTTTGGAGTCCCATCAACAACTGCCTTAACAGCCTTAACATTTGACTTCCACATCTTGTTTGCTCTTCTATGAGAGTGGCTCACTTTGATACCGAAATGAGCACCTTTATCACAAATTGAACATTTTGCCATAATAGCACCTCCTTCAACGAATAAACTAACTTGCCTTCTAAGTTCACAACAAGACATATAATAGCAGATACTTTATATATATGCAAGCAAAAAATTTATTTTATTCCAAAAATGTAAAAAAGGGTTGTTTACGTTTCCTTGAAATTTATACAGAGTATGGTATAATCAGTAAATAACTATGTAAATAACTCAGATAGAAAGGAGTTAGACATGAGAGAGTATATCAATGGTAATATTGGAAAGGTAAGTATAGATGAGAATGTTGTTGCACAGGTAGCAGGTCTTACCGCGCTTGATTGTTTTGGTATAGTTGGAATGGGTATCGTGAGTGTGAAGGACGGTATCGTAAAACAGCTGAAAAGAGATAACGTATCAAAGGGTGTCAATGTACATTTTGATGAGAACGGAGATATCGTAATAGAGCTTCATATCGTTGTTGCATATGGAGTAAGTATAAAGGCTGTAACGGACAATCTTATGCAGTCAATCAAGTATAAAGTAGAAGATTTCACATCATTTAAGGTTAGTCAGATCAACGTGTTTGTTGAAGACGTAAAAGTGATGGATTAGTATGGAGGAAATAGTACGGTGAAAAATACTATAGATGCACTTGCACTGAAAAAGGCATTTATTGCCGGTGCCAATAATCTGGATAAAAATAAAGAATATATAAACGAACTCAATGTGTTTCCTGTTCCTGACGGAGATACAGGAACGAATATGACACTGACCATACTTGCTGCAGTTAAGGAGGTTGAAGCTGCACCGCCTGACATGAAAGCGATTGCCAAGGCCATGTCAACTGGATCCCTTAGAGGTGCAAGAGGTAACTCAGGTGTTATTCTTTCACAGCTTTTAAGAGGCTTCAGTAAGGTCGTCCAGGATTGCAAGGTAATAGATGTTCATATTATATCGGATGCTTTTTCAAAGGCAGTGGAGACTGCGTACAAGGCAGTTATGAAGCCTAAGGAGGGAACAATATTAACAGTTGCCAAGGGCGTTGCCACAAAAGCAAAGGAGTGTGCGGATGCGAATATGCCTCTGTCACAGTTTTGTGATGAGATTATAGAGTATGGAAATCAGGTTCTTGCATCAACACCTGATATGCTTCCGGTTCTCAAGGAGGCCGGGGTTGTAGATTCCGGCGGACAGGGACTTATGGAGGTTCTTAAGGGCGTTGTTGACTGTATTATGGGCAGAGTGAGTGTTGAGCTTAGCAGCAATACAGGAAAGGCGAACGTAAAAAAATCAACAGCAGGAGCAGGAAATAACGAGATCTCTACTGCGGATATCAAGTTTGGATATTGTACAGAGTTTATTATAAATCTTGAGAAGCCATACGGTGAGAAGGAAGAGGAGGAGCTGAAGCAGTTCCTTGAGTCTATAGGTGATTCTATAGTATGTGTATCACTTGACGATATTGTAAAGATTCATGTGCACACCAATCATCCCGGACAGGCATTTGAAAAGGGCCTTACTCTTGGCTATCTGTCAAACATGAAGGTAGACAATATGCGCCTTGAGCACAACGAAAGAGTTGTGAGTCAGGAGGACAGAGAAGCTGCAGCAAAGCAGGAGGAAGAGAAGAAACAGGAAAAGAAGGCACCGGATAAGAAATATGGCTTTATCACCGTATCTATGGGAGATGGCTTAAAGAGTCTTTTTGGTGAGCTTGGAGCAGATTTTGTAATTGAGGGTGGTCAGACTATGAACCCAAGTACAGAGGATATGCTCAACGCAATAGACAAGGTTCGTGCAGAGAATATATTTGTGCTTCCAAACAACAAGAATGTGGTTTTAGCAGCGAACCAGGCGGCAAGCCTGTGTGAGGATAAGAATATTATAGTAATTCCTACAGCCAATGCACCTCAGGGAATCAGTGCGATGATAGCCTTTGATTCAACAGTATCTGTAGACCAGAATAAGTCTGCCATGAAGTCTGCTGTAAAGAATGTTAAGAGCGGTCAGGTAACATATTCAGTGAGGGATACCTCCATAGATGGAAAGAGCATCAAGGAGGGAGATATTATGGGTATCGGTGACAAGGGGCTTTGCAGCGTAGGAGACGATATTTCACAGGTAACCTTCGAGCTCATTTCTGAGTGTGTTGATGAGGATGCTGAGATTATCAGCATTTATTATGGAGAGGATGTAGATGAGAATGCGGCAAATGAGCTTTCTGCCCGCGTGGAGGAGACCTTCCCGGATGTGGATGTTCAGGTTTACTATGGTGGACAGCCAATTTATTACTACATTATTTCAGTAGAGTAGATAAAGTATTATAATAATCGTAATATAAGAACACTGATATACTCGCCGCCATGGCGAGTGAAAACCTACGTTTGAGGTGATAGTATGATTCTGACCGATTCGGTAAAATCAATAAAAGGTGTTGGTGATAAGACGATGGAGTCGTTTGTAAGGCTTGGGATCAATACAGTGCAGGATTTGCTCACTTACTATCCCAGAACCTATGTCACCTATGAGGATCCTGTCTGTATTAAGGAGCTTTCACCCGGCACGCGCCAGTCTGTAAGAGCAGTAATAAACAGCAGAGCGGAGGTCAGAAAGATTCATGGTCTTTCAGTTGTTATCTTATATGCAAGGGATTACTCAGGGACAATTAAGCTTACGTGGTTTAATTGTCCTTTTTTGCGATATTTTTTCCATATTGGACAGGAATTCGTATTTGTAGGTGAGGTAGCAATAAAAAATGGCATGCTCACAATGACCCAGCCGGAATACTATACACCGGAAAAATATGGAGAGCTTACCCATGTGTGGCAGCCTGTATATACCGTCACTGCAGGTATTACATCAAAGACTATACAAAAGGCTGTCAAGGCTGCAATGCCTGTTATAGACAGCATACCTGAATATCTTCCTGATGATGCGCTTAAGGAATATGATATTTTGGGTATTTCCGATGCGGTAAGAACTGTTCATTTTCCTCTGGATGAGCAGCATCTGAAAAAGGCAATAAAGAGAATTGCCTTTGATGAGTTTTTCAGATTTATTTGCGGGCTTCACAGCATAAAGGAGGACTCCGTGTATCTGGAAAACAGATGCAAAATATCATGTGACAGAGATGTATATGAATTTATAAACGGACTTAGCTTTACCTTGACAGGTGCGCAGATGGAGGCTGTCAGGGATGTGCTCTCAGACATGAATTCTGAGCATGTTATGAACAGGCTTATACAGGGGGATGTAGGCTCAGGAAAGACGATAGTAGCTGCTGTATCTTTGTTTGCTGCATCAAAATGCGGTTATCAGGGAGTCCTTATGGCTCCAACGGAGGTGCTTGCTGTTCAGCATTATAATGAGCTTAAGGAAAGATTTGAGCCATATAATATCAGAGTCGGCCTGCTTACCGGTTCAATGACTGCCAAGGACAAGAGGGCAATGTATCAGCTTATAAAAGAGGGAGAAATATCTGTTGTAATAGGTACACATGCACTTATTCAGGATAAGGTTGAGTATAACAATCTGGGACTTGTTGTTACAGATGAGCAGCACAGATTTGGAGTAAGGCAGAGACAGAAACTGTCAGAAAAGGGCGAGATGCCTCATACACTCGTTATGAGCGCTACTCCAATTCCCAGAACCCTGGCAATTATTATGTATGGAGATCTTGATATTTCCGTTATAGATGAGCTTCCTAAGGGACGAATACCAATAAAAAACTGTGTTGTGGATGACAGCTTCAGAAAGACTGCCAGAGGGTTTATAGTCAGGGAGGTTTCAAAGGGTCATCAGGTATATATCGTATGCCCTATGGTGGAGGCCAGTGAAGCTCTTGATTCGGTTTCAAATGTAATAGAGTATACGGAGGAGCTTAAGGAGGCTATAAAGAAGGAATACGGAGCACAAATATCTGTTACATGTCTTCATGGCAGAATGAAGGCTGCAGAAAAGAATAAAATTCTTGATGATTTTTACAAGGGAGAAATAAGCATCCTTGTTTCAACAACAGTTATAGAGGTCGGAATAAACAATCCAAATGCTACCGTAATGATGGTAGAAAACGCGGAAAGATTCGGCCTTGCACAGCTTCATCAGCTGAGAGGTCGTGTCGGAAGAGGAAATCTTCAGTCCTATTGCATTTTTATGAGCGGAAAAAAGGATAAGGCAACAATGGAAAGACTGTCCGTTCTTGAGAAGTCCAACGATGGTTTTTTTATTGCTGGGGAGGATCTTAAGATGAGGGGCCCGGGAGATTTCTTTGGAGTAAGGCAGAGCGGCGATATTATGTTCAAGGTGGGAGATATATACAACCACGCTGACATGCTTAAAGCAGCTCAGAGTGTTTACGCCAAATATAAGGATATATGTGAGAATGCCTCATATAGCGTAAATGGGGATATGGCATATTTCTCACCGGTACTATAGATAAAAGGGAAAAGCAACGGGGAAATGATTATGGATATAATGGAAGTGAAGAAAATAGCAGACGGCATTGTGTCAAATGTGTCAAAGATAATTATTGGAAACGAGGAAACAATAAGGCTGGTCCTTTCGGCCCTGTTTTCCGGAGGACATGTTCTTATTGAGGACAGACCGGGTACAGGAAAAACCAAGCTGGCAAGAGGCATTGCACACAGTATAGATGGAACCTTTAAGAGAGTTCAGTTTACACCGGATCTTATGCCGTCAGACATTACAGGAATGAATATTTATAACAGAAAGCTGTCAGAGTTTCAGCTTATAAAGGGACCTGTATTTTCAAATGTTCTGTTGGCAGATGAGATAAACCGTGCCACACCAAGAACTCAGTCAAGCCTTCTTGAGGCAATGGAGGAAAAACAGGTTACCATAGATGGTACAAGCTATCAGCAAGATGAACCCTTCTTTGTTATTGCAACACAAAACAGTATTGAGTCTGTAGGAACATATCCGCTTCCTGAGGCGCAGCTTGACAGATTTGCATTAAAGCTCAGCATGGGCGATTTATCCTATGAGAATGAGATTGGCGTTATGAAGCTTTTTGCCGGAGCTGCTTCACATGACAATATAGAAAAGGTATGTGATCTGCAGGATATAATAAATATCAGGAATAAGCTGTCAAAGGTTAGTGTAAAGGATTCTGTAAAAAGATATATACTTGACATAGCTGTGGCAACAAGACAAGATAAGCGCCTGTCCTACGGTGTGAGCACAAGAGGTGTTTTGATGCTTATGAGACTTTCTATGGCATATGCAGCTATAAGTGGAAGGGATTATGTTACTCCTGAGGATGCAAAATATTTGGCACCATATGCACTTGGACACAGATGCTTTTCGTATGGAGGTCTGGGCGCTTACAAGGATGTGCTTGATATTATGAATGATATAATATCCGGCGTAAAGGTTCCTGTGGAAGAATGGGGAAAATAATACATACAATATGAGAATCATTATTGCTATTTTTATTTGTATAACAATATATTGCATACAGGAGTATGTGTATAGAAAAAGGTGGATGGATGCACTTAAGTTGGAGCTGGGCTTTGATGAGGAGTACATATACGCAGGAAACAAGGGACATATCACAGAGGTCGTATACAATGACAAATGGCTTCCGTTAACTGCTTTTCATGTGAAGTTTTCAACTTCAAGAACCTTCAGATTCGTGGATGATGACAATTGTGCGTTAACGGATAATTATCACAGACACGATGGGTTTTCTATTCTATCCCATGAGAAGATAACAAGAAGACTGGAATTTACATCAAGTAAAAGGGGTTATTACAGGCTCTCTAAGGTTAGCATAATTGCCATGGATCTTTTTATGACACACAGCTATGCCAGGGCTTTACCTGACACCTCATACATATATGTGCTCCCTGCCAGAAGAAAGCTAAAGAGCATTGATGCAATGTGTCATCAGATGATAGGTGAGATGAGTGCACATAAGGGACTTATTGATGACCCATATACATTTAAGGGGATTAGGAGCTATGTAGTCGGAGATCCCATGAAAAGTATTAACTGGAAGGCCTCTGCCAGAACCGGAGACCTTGCTGTTAATGTGTTCGAAAAGGAAGCTGAGCAGAGAGTGTGTGTAATGCTCAATATGGATACTCATACAATGATAAGGCAGGATGAACTGCAGGAATATCTCATTGAACTGGCCGGAACAATTGCCGCATTCTTTTCTTCAAAGGGAATTCCTACTTCCTTTGCAACAAATGGGGAGGACGTTATCACCGGAAAGGATGTATATATTTCCTATGGAGCCACCCGTGAGCATATGCTTGCAATAGACAAGCAGCTTGCAAGACTGACAAAAAAGAAAGAGAGCGGTAAATTTTCCTTGTGCGTTGATAATGTGCTTCGTAAGAAAGACCAAGAGGTGTTCTATGTTGTAGTGTCATCCTATTGCAAGGCTGATATTATAGCCGATATGGACAGGCTGAGCAGAGATGGTGCCGGGGTGTATATGATTGTCCCGAACTATCCCGGAGCAAAGGTGGATATAAGCAGATCGTACATTCATAAGTTGGAGGTGGCATTTGATGAAACAAGGGCTTGAATACCTCAGGGTTATACTGAGATGTGGCTATGAGATGGCATTTGCTTATATTGTAATGGTGTATTTTACGATTATATTTGCAAAGCAGAACGTTGACATGGGACAGACAATAACCCTTGCAATACTATTTTGTGTTTCTTACATACTGAGGGATAATGTTGAAAACAGGATGATACTTACAGGCGTGCATATTGCTATGGCAGCTGTCACGCTGATTATGCCCTATGCATTTGTGATTAGACTTTTCTGGGTTGTGCTTATTACAGCCTTTCTGCTTACCGGCTCACTTAAGCAGGCTGGAAGTGTGATAACAACTCCATATCTTGATTCGGTTCCATGGGCAGGCATGCTGTTTTGCGTGATATTCTATTTGTTTGGACTCCTTTCCGGTGAAAAGGGCCTTGAAAACAGCGCATATGTAATACTCATTATTATGCTTATGATGTCGCTGGCAAGACTTTATGTAGACGGTGTATGCAAATATATGTCACAGACTCATAATATGGATGGAATATCAGTAAATACAATGCTGAAAACAAATACAAGGCTTGTGGCTGCAGTGATGACCGGTATGCTGGTTGTCATGCTTATTTCAGGTGTGACAGGGCTTACGGCAGCTGTGGGCCGTATGATAATGCTTGCTGCCACATATTTGGGAAGAGGACTTACATTTGTAATGTTGTTCATCATGAATCTGCTTGAAAGGCTCTTTTCAAAAACAAGGAACAATGAAGATATATTGAAGGATGCTTTTTTAAATGCCGTGGCAGCTGATGGCAATGATACAAGCATGCTTGCAAATGTTCTAATGGTGTTGCTTTTGGCATTGTTTGGAATACTGCTGATAGCTATTGCTGCAAAGCTTATTAAGAAAGCAGTATGGTATCTTATGCAAAAAAGGTATTACATTGTTAATAAGGATTCAAAAAGTAGCGGAGTTTCGGTAACAATAGAGCATATAGATAAAAAACCGGAGATGATAAAGAAAACAGTCTCTACACCTGAAGAGAGATTCCGAAAATGCTATAAGAATGAGATAAAAAGATATGGCAGAGAAATCAGGCTTAATGAGTATATGACATGTGATGATATACAGGATAAAATAAGCAGTCAGGGGCTTGGAGATGTAGAAGAAATAAATATACTATACAAATCTGTAAGATATGGTAATATTGATGCAGATAAACATTCTATTAAGAAGCTTAAGAGTCTTATAGGAGAAAACAAAGGTCGTAATTGACAGAAAAGGGGTAATTATGAAGAACAAAAAAACATTGATTATGAGCATAATAATAGTTGTTTTGCTTGTGGCTGTAAGCGTCATGGGGGTTATGCTCATAACTCAAAATAAGGACAAAGAGCGTGGCGGAAGTGAGACTGTAGGGCAGGAGACTGATGATCATTCAGCCATTGGTGAAAATAAGGAGACTACATCAGAAAAACAAGTTCAGGATGATAATAAGCCTGAGGAGGAAGCTCCGTCAAAGGATACGGAGAAAAGTACAGGAGCATATCGTGTAAAAATTGGCCATGAAAACACATGGGAGGCCGGAGGCAAGAGCTGCGCTACAGAGAACATAGATATATACAATAACAGCGGTAAGGCAGCAGCTGACTGGACACTTGTTGTTACATATAAGAGTGAGCCTGAAATTGAACAGATATGGAACGGAAACAAGGAGATTGAAGGTAAGGATATAACAATTACTCCGGTTAGTTACAACAAGGAAATTCCGGCAAATTCCAGCATAAATATCGGATATAACATATCGGCAGATGACCTTACTGTTTTAGACTACAAGCTTTTTATTGATGGCGTGTTGTATACAGGTGATGATTTTCAGACTGAAGCAAAGGACACTGAAGGTAAAGAGGAAGCTAAAACAGAAGAAGTGACTGAGGAAAAAACTGAGGCGGCAAAGCAGGAAAAGCCGGATACAGACGGAAAGACACCATTTGATGCTCATGGAAAGCTCAGTGTGTCAGGTACAAATATTGTTGATAAAAATGGTGACAAAATGCAGCTTAAGGGCGTTAGCACACATGGCATAACATGGTTTCCTGACTACGTGAATAAGGATGCCTTCAAATCCATAAGGGATGATTGGAGTGCCAACCTTGTACGTATCGCTATGTATACGGATACAGGCGACTCTTATGGTTATTGTAGCGGCGGAAATAAGGATGACATAATGAAGCTTGTAGATACCGGAGTAAATTCAGCCACAGAGCTTGGAATGTATGTGATCGTGGATTGGCATATATTAAACGACAACGACCCAAATAAGTACACAGACGAGTCCAAGGACTTTTTCAATACTGTTTCAAAAAAATATGCAGATTATGGGAACGTACTTTACGAGATATGTAATGAGCCAAATGGTGGAACAACCTGGGACAGCATAAAATCATACGCCGAGCAGGTTATTCCTGTTATCAGACAAAATGACAAGGATGCGATCATTATAGTCGGAACTCCAAATTGGAGCCAGGATGTAGATATTGCATCAAATAACCCAATAACAGGCTATGATAATATTATGTATGCAGTTCATTTTTATGCAGCTACTCACAAGGAGAACATAAGGAGCAAGGTTACGACTGCCCTTTCGAACAACCTCCCAATATTTGTAAGTGAGTTCAGTCTCTGTGATGCATCGGGAAATGGAGCAATTGATTACAGCTCATCAGATGAGTGGTTCAAGCTTATAAACGAAAACAATCTGAGCTATGCATCCTGGAGCCTTTGCAATAAGAATGAAACCTCGGCGCTGATAAGATCTGACAGCTCTGCTGTCTCCGGATTTACGGATAATGATTTGACAGATACAGCAAAATATGTAAAAAAACAGATGCTCGGTAATTAAATACAATAATAACTTTGCTGTTGTATTTTGTCTGATGTCATGTTATTATCAGAAGATTAAAAAAGGTAAGGTGTTATAAGGATGAGGGTTATTGCAGGAAGTGCAAGGAGCTTAAAGCTTGTCACAGTGGATTCTAATGATACAAGGCCTACAACAGACCGGATAAAAGAGACTTTATTTAATATGATAAATCCGTATATTCCCGGATGCAGTTTTCTTGATATATTCAGCGGAAGCGGGGCTATTGGTATTGAGGCTCTTAGCCGCGGTGCGGAAAGAGCAGTATTTGTGGAGAATTCAAGAAAAGCAGTTGCCTGCATTAATAAGAATCTTGATTTCACAAAGCTTAGCAAGAGGGCCCGGGTAATATCTCAAGATGCAGTTGCAGCTATTGATACGCTTGAGAGGCAGAAGGAAGCCTTCGATATTATCTTTATGGATCCCCCATACGGAAAGCTTCTTGAAAAGAACGTGTTAACAAGACTTGCACAATCTTCCGTATTAGATGAGAATACAACAGTTATTGTTGAATCTGATCAAAGTACAGATTTTGATTATCTTGACAGTTTGGGCCTTGAGGCATATAAGGTTAAGACGTACAAGACAAATAAGCACACATTTATATGCAGGAGAGTGGATGATGAGTAGAGCTATTTATCCCGGAAGCTTCGATCCGGTTACATTGGGACATCTTGATATCATAAGAAGATCAGCACTTATGTTTGATGAGCTTGTAGTGGGTGTTCTAAATAATACGTCAAAATGTCCATTGTTTTCTTTAGAAGAACGTGTTAATATGTTAAAGAATGTAGTTTCGGACATACCAAATGTAAGGGTTATTGGATTTGGCGGTTTGCTTGTTGATTATGCAAGACAGAATGATATAAAGGTTATTGTCAGAGGACTTCGTGCTGTAACTGATTTTGAATATGAGCTTCAGATAGCACAGAGCAACAGACAGGTTGCCCCGGATATTGACACCGTATTTTTGACTACCAATATTCAATATTCATACCTGAGTTCGAGTATTGTAAAGGAATATGCAAGCTTTGGCGTGGATGTGGGCGAATTCGTTCCCAAGCAGGTCAGGGATGCACTTATAGAAAAATACTCTAAATAAGACTTGGTTTTACTTAGAAGGTTATATAAACATTTTCTGCGTTAGATGATTAGGAGGAAAAAAACATGGCAAGAAAAGGTATTGAAGAGATGATCAGTGAGATCGAGATATTTATTGATAACTGTAAGTATCAGCCATTATCATCCAGTAAGATTATTGTGCCAAAGGAAGATTTGGAGCAGATGGTTGGCGAGCTTAAGCTTAAGCTCCCAAATGAAATAGAGAGATGCAAGAAGATTATGAGAAACAAGGAAGCCATTCTTGCAGATGCAAGAGCAAGGGCTGATTCGATCATTACAGAGTCCGTTGCTGAGGCCAACAGACTTGTAGATCAGAGCCAGATTGTTGAGCTTGCGAATATTAGAGCGAATGAGATTCTTGAGATGGCAAGAAGCCAGGCTGATCAGATTATCGCAGAGGCAAATGCAGATGCTCAGGAAGTAAGAACCGGTTCTATGTATTACTCAAAGGACAAGCTCACAGAGATAAGCCAGTACATCAATGCTACACTTCAGGCTGAGAGAGCAAACTACGAGAATCTTATCAGATCACTTGAGGAGAATGCTGCGTTAGTTTCAAACAATATGGCAGAGCTTGATATGAGCATTTCCCAGATGGCAGGTGTACCTGAGCAGCCACAGCAGTATGGCGATGATTCAGCATTTGCAGACAATGAGTATAATGTATACGGAAAAACAGAGTATACTCAGGATAACGATGCAGATGATGACTATGATTATGACGATGAAGATGACTATGATGATGAGGAAGACGATGATGAGTTCCTTGATGAGTAGTACATCTAATGTATAAACAGTAAAACAGCTGTATAGGACAGTATAGAGCATATAAGCTTATCAGCTATGTATCTTATAAAAGACAGCCTTGATTCTTTTATCAGCTCGCGACTTTGAAAGAGTGCGGACAGTCCGCCAAAGGAAGTGAGTGACAGAATGAGGGCTGTTTTTATTTTGCCATCTAAGCTGAGCTCAAAAAGAATAGGTATTCCCTTACTTATCTCCATATAAGCGGCAATTATGCTCCAAAAGGTTCCCTTTAGATAATTTTGTATAAGCATTGTTATTATGGAGAATATGACAATATATATTCCAATAATGGAAATGTTTGTTACGATACCTGTAAGAGGGCTGTCCTTGGAGCCTTCGCTGCCCTTTTCATTGTTGCAGCATGCAGCTTCACCTTCCACGGAATATGAGCTTATTCTTCTTTTTCTATATCCAAATATACCGGGTAGGAGCTTTTGTGCAGACAGTGCCGTAAGCATATATATAAGCTGAGGAATATATATGTACAAAGCGACAAAAGCCATCGTATAGTCTAAGGACAGATAGCCCCGGTATATATACGCATATAGAAACATCGGACTTACATTGTTGCAGACAGGCAGCATACATTGTGCTGTATTTCTTTTTAGAATCCCCTTTTTATAAAAATGAGATATAACGATTGTGCCTGTGGGAAAACCGCACATAAGTCCGATTATTAGGGCTGTGCTTACAGCTGTATTTGTATTTATATTGTATGTGCTTATCCTTTCCAGTATAATGGCTGAAATAAGCATAAAGGGCAGTATTACAGGAATTATACTGTTGTACCACAGGTAAATTCCTGACCTGCAGCCCTCCGAGATTATACTTGAGTTTGCACAAGCTAAAAGAATAAATACGGTTGTTGATAATAAAAAAAGAAAATGCTTCATACATAATTATATGAAGCATTTAACGGACTATGTTTGGTTTTTGCCTGAAGTCATCCGGTATGTTCTCACCATATTTGTTGTAAACTATATTGCTGTATACCAGCTGTGCGCGGGTGTCAAAGGAAAACATAATGTCAGCCGGATAATCAAGGATGTCATTGGCCCTTGCAGTTTTTGTTATTATTGGAATGTCAGTACACTTTTTTATACGATTTACAATGTGCCGTTTGTCAAGTCTCATACCGAGGAGTCTTGCATAATATATTGTTCCATGTTCCTTAAAGAAACTGTAAATATCTGGGGTGAGCTGAAAAATGTAATGGAGAAGAGCCCTCTGTATATGCGTAAGTGTGTAATTCCTGCACTTGAGCTTTAGAGCCGTCTCATTATAGGACATATTGATGTCAAGCTTTGAAAACCTGCCCGCCAGATCATTATCCATATCCACAACATCCGTTCTAAGTCCCATAAGCCTGGCACCGGATAGAAGCTGTGACAGAGAATCGTCAAAGACCGGAAAGGTTTTTTTGTAGGCATCTTTTAAAATATCGTAGCACGAAGCTGGAACGTGGCGACTTAAAAAGGAAATATCCTCTTTCTTCAGCTTTTCCCTTATAGCAGTGGCAGAGCATATGTCATTGCGTGTTGATGTGCTGTTGTAGTGGGCGATAGCTCTTGGGATTAAAACAGGCTTTATGGAGGATTCTGTTTTTTCAAGGGCAGCTAAGTACTCGATAGCCAAAATATTGTTTGGACTGGCGAGAATATCATCAAGCTCATTCACATTAAAGTCATGCAATAAAGCGGAGTCCTTCTCTTCAAATGTACCATTTTTGATATAGGAGCAAATAGCTGTTGCTCTGGCCCTGCCGTAGGATAATCCGCTTGAAACAAGCTGATTGATATCCTTTGATACAGCCTCCGGCTCGTTAATCGTTATATGAGCAATGAACTTAAGCAGCTCAAGATTGTTTGTTTCTGCTCCGAAGGAAATGTAGTCAATACACCTGAGCTTATTCATAAGTGCGACAGCAGCATACGCGTAGTCTCTGGCGCTGGAGGTTGCGTAAACAAACGGAATCTCAAAAACAGCAGCCACACCTTCCCTTAGGGCAATGTGAGCCCTTGTATATTTGTCAGCCAGCGCAGGTACTCCTCTTTGAAGAAAATTACCGCTCATAAAGCAGACAACACTGTCAGCACCGCTTTTTTCCAAAGCCATATTTATCTGGTACTGATGTCCCTTGTGAAATGGATTATATTCACAGACTATACCAACCGTACTCATAAGCCTACTCCTAATACATATACCTGAAATAAAATATAAAAATATTTTATAATAATACTATTTTTATGTAAAGTGTGATATAATCAGTTTCAGTTATGTAATTCGTGTGTGAAAATCCGGTTTATATCGGAAAATCTTTATATCTTTGTTTCTTATGATGATTCCCGGTTGCATAGATATATTTTACCCTGACAGAAAAAAATATACACTATTTCTGTGCCTTTTTTGCGTGAGTAAAAAAGTGTGCACATGTTATGATAGTGTGAATAAAAATAATTGGTTATTGACAAAATGGTGATAATTATATAGTATAATATCATCAGTCGAACATATGTTTAGGAGGAGCGTATATGGCTAACAGTACAGGTATTAATGTTGATGATAAGAAGAAGGCTCTTGATGCAGCGATTGCACAGATAGAGAAGCAGTATGGTAAGGGCTCAGTTATGAAGCTTGGAGATTCAGGTGCGAATATGAATATTGAGGTTATTCCTACAGGATCTTTAAGTCTTGATGTTGCACTTGGACTTGGAGGCGTGCCGAGAGGACGTATTATAGAGGTGTTTGGCCCGGAGTCAAGTGGTAAGACGACGGTTGCTCTTCATATAGTTGCCGAGATACAGAAGAGAGGCGGTATTGCCGGATTTATAGATGCGGAGCATGCACTTGACCCTACATACGCCAAGAATATAGGAGTAGATATCGATGATCTTTACATATCACAGCCTGATTGCGGAGAACAGGCTCTGGAGATTACGGAGACTATGGTAAGATCCGGCGCAGTTGATGTAGTTATAGTGGATTCTGTTGCAGCACTTGTTCCTAAGGCAGAGATAGATGGAGACATGGGAGATTCACATATGGGACTTCATGCCAGACTTATGTCTCAGGCTCTTAGAAAGCTTACGGCAGTTGTGAGCAAGACGAACTGCGTTGTAATATTCATCAATCAGCTTCGTGAGAAGGTTGGCGTTGTATTCGGCAATCCGGAGGTTACAACAGGAGGCCGTGCCCTTAAGTTCTACGCCTCAGTTAGACTTGACGTAAGGAAGATTGACACCCTGCGTCAGGGCGGTGAGATTGTGGGCAACAGAACAAGGGTTAAGGTTGTTAAGAATAAGGTTGCTCCACCGTTTAAGGAGGCGGAGTTTGATATTGTATTTGGCAAGGGAATATCCAAGGTTGGGGATATACTTGACCTTGCCGTGTCCAACGATATTATTGACAAGTCCGGTGCATGGTATGCTTACAACGGCAACAAGATAGGACAGGGACGTGAGAATGCCAAGCTGTTTCTTGAGAACAATGAAGCGGTGTGCATGGAGATTGAGAATAAGGTAAGAGCTGCACTTGGAGTCTCAGGAAACAACGCGGATGCGGCAGTTGAAGGCATGGATGAGGACTAAAAAGGTGCAGTAGTATGGTAGTTACGGATATACGTAGAATAGATGATAAAAGGTTTTGCTTATACATAGATTATGAACCATACGCACCTGTGTATTCCTCTGATATTAGGAGGCTTAAGCTTAGGGTTGGTGAGCCGGTGGAGGACGAGATGATTACTCAGTTCAGACGGGATTATCTGTATAAGAGAGCTATGAATAAGGCCGTGAATTCTATAAGTTTTTCTGATAAGTGCGAACAGGATATCAGAAGGAAGCTGGAAGCCTTATATTATGATGCAGATATCGTGGAAGCTACTGTAGATAAGCTGAAGTCCTACGGATATATAGATGATTACAGATATGCATGCAGCTATATTAGATGCCACATAGGAAGAAAGTCAGCCAGAATCATAAGAAGTGAGCTTATGAGTAAGGGTATATTACCTCATGATATTGACAGAGCCCTAACAGAAGCTGAGCTTCCCGACGAAAGAAGTCTTATTACATCGATTCTTACAAGACGATACACTGTTTCTGAGCTTTCGGACAAGCGCGACAAGGCTAAGATGTATATGTACAGAAAGGGCTACGATTACCGTCTGGTTGACACATGTATAGATGAGATAACAGGCAGTCTTTAGTGTACTATGGTAAAAAAATTATACCATATTTGGTTATATTACTTGACATAATTATTCAAAGATATTACACTAGAATAGTTGTATTCTTGTACAATGAAAACTTAATAAGGAGGTGCTCCTGTGGGACCGTTGACAATAGTTTTTATCATTGTCTTGTTTGTAGCCGCTATTGTTGCCACATGGTTTATTGCTATAGCATATCGTAAGAATATAGCAGAAGCTAAGGTTGGCAAGGCTGAAGTACAGGCAAGAGAGATTATTGACGAGGCTCAGAAGACCGCCGAAGCCAAGAAGCGTGAGATATTGCTCGAGGCAAAGGAAGAATCTCTTAAAACACGCAATGACCTTGAAAAGGAAGTGAAGGACAGACGTGGGGAGTTATCACGTATGGAGAAGCGTATTCTCGCACGTGAGGAGAATCTTGACAAGAAGACTGAAGCTGTAGAGAAGAAGGAAGCCAGTCTCGCCGGAAGAGAAAGCGCTCTTGATAAGCAGAAGGCTAAGGTTGAAGAGTTGCAGGCAAAACGTTTACAGGAACTTGAAAGAATTTCAGGACTTACCTCTGAACAAGCAAAGGAATACTTATTAAAAACTGTTGAAGATGAAGTAAAACATGAAACAGCAGTTATGGTCAAGGAATTAGAAACCAGAGCTAAAGAAGAAGCGAACAAGAAGGCTAAGGAGTATGTTGTCAATGCCATACAGAGATGTGCAGTTGATCATATCTCAGAGACAACTATTTCACTAGTTCAGTTGCCTAACGATGAGATGAAGGGAAGGATAATTGGTAGAGAGGGTAGAAATATTCGTACTCTTGAAACACTTACCGGGGTTGATCTTATTATAGATGATACGCCGGAAGCTGTTATATTATCAAGCTTTGATCCTGTTAGACGTGAGGTGGCAAGAATTGCACTTGAAAAGCTTATAGTTGATGGAAGAATCCATCCGGCCAGAATTGAAGAGATGGTGGAGAAGGCGCAGAAGGAAGTTGAAGCCATGATGCGTGAAGAAGGCGAAGCTGCTACTCTTGAGGTTGGAATACATGGAATTCATCCTGAGCTTATAAGACTTCTTGGTAAGTTGAAGTTTAGAACAAGCTATGGACAGAACGCGCTGAAGCATTCTATTGAGGTAGCTCAGTTGTGTGGTTTGTTGGCCGGAGAGATAGGTGTGGATATTAAGGTCGCTAAGCGTGCCGGTTTACTTCATGATATAGGCAAGTCCCTTGATCATGAGATGGAAGGCTCGCACGTTCAGATTGGAGCTGATTTATGTAGAAGATACAAGGAATCAGCTGTTGTTATCAATTCAGTTGAATCGCATCATGGTGATGTAGAGCCTGAATCATTGATAGCACTTTTGGTACAGGCTGCAGATACAATTTCTGCTGCAAGACCGGGAGCAAGAAGAGAGACCTTAGAGACTTATACTACAAGACTTAAGAAATTAGAGGAGATTGCTAATTCACATAAGGGTGTAGATAAGACATTTGCTATTCAGGCAGGTAGAGAAATTCGTGTGATGGTTGTTCCTGAACATGTAAGCGATTCTGATATGGTATTGCTGGCTAGGGATATTGCAAAGCAGATTGAAAATGAGCTTGAATATCCTGGACAGATTAAGGTTAATATTATTAGAGAGTCACGCGTAACGGAATACGCAAAGTAAGGTGAGAACCTGTAAAGGGTTATTGCCAAGAGTGAAAGGGTTTGTAGAGAAATCTGCAGGCCCTTTTATTTTACATTTGGAGGAGAAAAGTGGAAAAGTATATTAGAAGAAAACAGGAACTGGCATATAAGGCACATGTCTTTGAAGTGTACAATGATTACCTTATACTGCCTGATGGTAGGGAAGTGGTATATGACCTTGTGAAGCATGGTGAGGGCTCATGCATACTCCCGGTTACTGAGGAGGGTAGGCTCGTACTCATAAAACAGTACAGAAATTCTGTAGATGATATAACCTATGAAGCCCCAGCCGGTTTTATAGATGAGGGAGAGTCTCCTGCTGAGGCTGCGCTCAGGGAGCTTGCCGAGGAGACAGGATATATCTGCAGACAGCCACATTTTATTACAAGAGCTGTGCTGGCTATTGGAACCAGTGACGAGATGACCAATATATTTTGGGGAGAGGTAGAAAGCATAGGAGAGAAGTCTTTTGATGACAATGAATTTATTGAGTCTGAGGAGTTTGATATTTGTCAGATAGAAGAGCTGATAAAGGCGGGCAGTATTGTGGATTCAAAAACTCTGATAGCATATTACGCATACAGATGTATTATAAAGCAATAGAAAATGATCTATCACATAATTTAAAACAAGGAATTTTGTAAATAATACACCCTTTGTTAAAAAAATGTGAAATTGAAATAGAAAAAATTATGTCAATATGTAGTATACATAATTATCACTTACACCTTATTTTGTATTTTATTGAAAAAAGCCTGAAATCCTTGATTTTACACGTAAAAAATGTGTTTGATTTTCTTAAAAATATATTTATAATGATATTTAGTATACATAACTAAGGGGATAAGGTGTTGGAACAGTACGTAGACAAATATATTGAATATTTGAGAAAAGTAAAAAAATCAAGTGAGAATACGATTGCTTCGTATAGGAGGGACCTTGAAAAGTTTGTCAGATACTTTAATGGCAAGGGTATATCAAGGATAGACGAGGTGAATGAAACATATATTAATTCGTATATACTTGATATGGAGAAGAATGGCATGTCCATGGCCACAATATCCAGGAATATTGCGTCCATAAAGTCATTCTATTCATTTTTAACGAAAGAGAATATCGTTAAGTCTGATCCTGCTTGCCAAATAAAGCCGCCTAAGATTGTAAAAAAGGCACCGGAGACACTTACTATTGGAGAAATAAACCGGCTTCTTGACCAGCCGTCAGGTAACTCTCCAAAGGAAGTAAGAGATAAGGCTATGTTGGAGCTTTTGTATGCTACAGGAATCAGGGTTACCGAGCTTGTAACCCTAAAGCTTACGGATGTGAACATGAAGCTAGGGTTTATAGAGTGTCGGGATGGGAATAAGACCAGAACCGTTCCGGTTGCTGATGTGGCACAGAGGGCCCTTAGCCGCTACATAGCTGAGGTCAGAGATGGAATGAGTGCTGGAAGTGACTTTCTGTTTTTTAACTGTAAGGGAGCTCCGATGACTAGACAGGGCTTTTGGAAGATAATTAAGTATTATGCTGATAAAGCCGGTATTGACAAAGATATTACACCACATATGATAAGGCATTCCTTTGCCTCCCATATGCTTAAAAATGGCGCAGATATAAGATCAGTACAGGAGATGCTGGGACATGTAGATATAGCTACTACACAGATATATCTGACAGATAAACAGACACGACTTAAGGACGAGTATGCAAAGGCATATCCACGTTCTTAAATAATACGATTCAATAAGACACAAGGAGAAAATTTTTATGGAAACCAATTACTTTACACCGGCTCAGATAATAGAGAATAATTTGAATACCGAAGTAAATAAGGCTAACCTTAAGCTGGTAAAGATGATAATGATGGGAATTTTTGCAGGTATGTTTATTGCTATTGGTGCTGAAGGCTCCAATCTGGCGGTACATACTGTAGATAATCTCGGGGTGGCGAAGCTTGTTGCGGGATGCATATTCCCAGTAGGACTTATGATGCTATCTATAATAGGCGCAGAACTGTTTACAGGAAACTGCATGATGCTTGCAGCTGTTGTAGATGGCAGAATAAAGCTTGTTGCAATGCTTAAAAACTGGGTTGTTGTATATTTAAGCAATATGCTTGGGTCGATTATAACTGCTGCTTTGGTTTATGGAAGCGGACAGTTTGACAGCTCAGCAGGAGCTTTGGGAGCATATACAATAAAGGTGGCTATGGGTAAGACCGGACTTTCCTTTGACAAGGCTCTCATGTCCGGTATTATGTGCAATGTTCTTGTATGTATTGCTGTGCTGATGGCATCATCGGCAAAGGATGTTATTGGAAAGCTGTTTGCATGCTTTTTCCCTATTATGATATTTGTTATTTCTGGCTTCGAGCACTGCGTAGCGAATATGTATTATATTCCGGCAGGCATGATGGCCGCAAAAAACAATGCGTATGCAGAAAAGGCCTGTGAGCTCTATGGATATACATTAGATCAGATACATAGTCAGCTTACAGTAGGGAATTTCTTTGGAACAAATCTTTTGCCTGTAACAATAGGTAATATTATTGGTGGCGGTCTTATTGTCGGAGTTGGGCTTTATATAATAAACAGACCGCAGAAGACGAAATAGAAGACAGACAAACTATTAAGGAATATTGAGAAAGGATTTCGAGAAAGCTTAAGTGTTTCTCGAAATCCTTTTTTATTGATTACAGCTAACTATAATCATAATATAATATTCACCAAAGGTACCTTACTTTGAGTAAAAGTCCTTAATCTTATCCATTCTGGATGACATATTATCAAACAGAAGATCAAGAATTGTAATTGCAGCCATTGATTCCACAACCACAACTGCACGAGGACCGATAATAGGGTCATGACGCCCTCTTATGGAAACTTCTATGTTCTCTCCTGATTTGTTAACAGTTCTCTGGGTGCTGGCGATAGATGGAGTAGCTTTAAAATGAGCCTTCAGAACTATATCAGAGCCATCACTCATTCCTCCGAGTATACCTCCGGCGTGGTTTGTTTCCTTTGATACCTCTCCATTTTTCATAACAAAGCAGTCATTGTCATATGAGCCTCTGTTTTCTGATACCTGTATACCATCACCTATCTCTACAGCCTTTACAGCGCCTATGGACATAAGCGCCTTTGCAAGACATGCGTCAAGCTTGTCAAATACAGGCTCACCTATACCCACAGGCATGCCGTTAATCACGCATTCTACGCTTGAACCAATGGAATCATTTTCAGCCATACAGTCTGACAAGAGAGTAGATGCCTTTTCGTAGGCTTCGCTGTCAGGCATTCCAAGGTCGTTCTGACCTATATATTCCTTGTTGAAGTTATCGTAGTTTATATGAACATCACCGATAGAAGATACATATGTTGTGAAGGTGATTCCGAGCTCCTCCAATATCTTTATGGCAATAGCGCCTGCCGCAACTCTTCCTATAGTTTCTCTTCCGGATGAGCGTCCGCCACCTCTATAATCCCTAAAACCATATTTTTCGTCATATGTATAATCGGCATGACCCGGTCTGTAGTATGTCGCAATGTCACCATAATCGCCGGATCTTTGTGATGTGTTTAATACCATCATGGAAATTGGTGTTCCTGTTGTTTTTCCTTCGAATATTCCCGATAGTATTTCTACAGAATCAGACTCCTTTCTAGGAGTAGAAAATTGTGAAAATCCCGGTCTTCTTCTGTTGAGATATGCTTGTATATCGTCCTCGCAAAGACAAAGTCCTGCAGGACAGCCGTCGACTACTACACCCAAGGCTTTTCCGTGGGATTCTCCCCATGTTGTTATTTTAAATTTATTACCTATGGTTGAGCCTGCCATATTGAACCTCCTTAGTAAACTTTTTTGATCAGACTTACTGCCATACTTTTGCCAAATGTGTCACTTAAAGAACAGCAACATACTTTCGCTTTTTATTGTATGTTTGCAGCCTATATGTGTTAGGTGTTACGATTGGCGTTGCAGTTTTGTATCGAACCGAATAATACTATACCACACATGGAGAAATATTTGTAGAAAAACAATTTCAAATGGGGCTCTTGTGATAATAATTTTGCAAAATAAAGGCAAATAGAAGGAGATTGTTTTATTTGAAGAGGTCGATCAAGCATGAGGCCCATTGGCTTTAGACAATGGGTAGTTCACAGGAACAGTAGTATGTGCCTCATTTTATTATTATTACACCATTAGAGCAGGGGTTGTATTTTCAAAAGATATAGGCTACCATACATAGAAAAGACAAAAGAGGATAGGAGAACTTTTATGGAAAAATATTATATAGTAAAATCAATCGATGGAGATTACGCAAATCTTGTTGACGAGAATGATATAGGTGGTGAGGTAAAGCTTGTTGCAAGGGCTTTGCTTCCGGAAAATATCATGGAAGGAACGAGACTTCACTATGCCTTCCTTCAATATGAGGTGGCAGATTAAAAAAAGTATTTACAAAAGCATATAACTATGTTATTCTTGCATAGGTCAGCTGACGCTTAGTTTGAGGAAACCTCAACCTTTTGCCCGGTGTCAGCCATGTATATTATTTATTTAGGAGGATTGTTATCATGATAACAAAAGAGCAGAAGCAGGAAATTATCGCTAAGTACGGCAAGGATGCAAATGACACAGGTTCAACAGAGGTACAGATTGCACTTCTTACAGCAAGAATCAATGACCTCAATGCACATTTTAAGGCTAATCCAAAGGATCATCACTCAAACCGTGGTCTTCTTAAGATGGTTGGTCAGAGAAGAAACCTTCTTGCATACCTCAAGGATAAGGATATTGAGAGCTACAGAAAGCTTATCGAGAGCCTTGGACTTAGAAAGTAATATTGCTTCTTATAACAATATTGTTTGTTATAACAGAGTAACAATGATAAGGACCGTGAATATTTGGCATGTTCATGGTCCTTTTTGTTATGTGTTCATCGCCCTTTTTTTATTGTTTTTTATAGTTATATATGATAAAATTATATGGATTGTGGAAAGACATATCGAGACTTCTATAAATATCATCTTATATGGTGGGATTTATAGTTGTTTCGACGTCTTCCACAATACAAATTAATATCAAGGAGATAGAGAAATGAGTAAGGAATTCAAGAGATACCAGATGGAAATCGCCGGAAGAATGCTTGCAGTAGATGTAGGCAGGGTAGCTGCACAGGCAAATGGCGCTGCTTTTATTAAGTATGGTGATACAACAGTGCTTTCTACGTGTACAGCATCAGAGAAGCCAAGGGATGGCATTGACTTCTTTCCACTTAGTGTAGAGTATGAGGAGAAGTTGTATTCAGTAGGTAAGATTCCGGGTGGTTTTAACAAGAGAGAGGGTAAGGCATCTGAGAATGCAGTTCTTACTTCAAGAGTTATCGACAGGCCTATGAGACCACTTTTCCCAAAGGACTATAGAAATGATGTGACACTTAACAACCTTGTTATGGCTGTTGATCCTGAGTGCAGACCGGAGCTTGTAGCTATGCTCGGTTCATCTATTGCAACATGTATTTCAGATGTTCCGTTTGACGGACCATGTGCGATGACACAGGTGGGACTGATTGATGGAGAGTTTATTGTAAACCCTACACAGAAGCAGTGGGATGAAGGAGATCTTAAGCTTACTGTAGCTTCAACATCACAGAAGGTTATTATGATTGAGGCGGGAGCGAATATTGTTCCTGAGGCAAAGATGCTTGAGGCAATATATATGGCTCATGATATCAATCAGGATATTATCGCATTTATCAATAAGATTGTTGCAGAGGTTGGAAAGCCAAAGCATTCATATGTAAGCTGTGCAGTTCCTGAGGAGCTCTTTGCAGCAATTAAGGAGATTGTTCCACCTGCAGCTATGGAGGAGGCTGTATTTACAGATGAGAAGCAGGTTCGCGAGGAGAACATCAGACAGGTAACAGAAAAGCTTGAAGAGGCATTTGCAGGTAACGATGAGTGGCTTGCAGTTCTCCCTGACGCTATATATCAGTATCAGAAGAAGACGGTAAGAAAGATGATTCTCAAGGATCACAAGAGACCGGATGGACGTGCCATTAACCAGATCAGACCACTTTCAGCAGAGGTTGACATCATTCCTAGAGTCCATGGATCAGCTATGTTTACAAGAGGTCAGACACAGATATGTAATGTATGTACTCTTGCACCACTTTCAGAGGTTCAGAGAGTTGACGGACTTGATGAGAACGTTACAGAAAAGAGATATATGCATCACTATAATTTCCCAGCATATTCAGTAGGTGAGACAAAGGTTTCAAGAGGACCGGGACGTAGAGAGATTGGTCACGGAGCACTTGCTGAGAGAGCCCTTCTTCCAGTAATTCCAAGTGAGGATGAGTTCCCATATGCAATCAGAACTGTATCAGAGACATTTGAGTCAAACGGTTCAACATCAATGGCATCAACATGTTCATCATGTATGTCACTTATGGCTGCCGGAGTTCCTATTAAGGCTATGGTTGCCGGTATTTCATGTGGTCTTGTTACAGGAGACACAGATGATGACTATGTTGTACTTACAGATATCCAGGGCCTTGAGGATTTCTTTGGAGATATGGATTTCAAGGTAACCGGTACAACAGAGGGTATTACAGCTATTCAGATGGATATCAAGATTCACGGACTTACAAGACCGATTGTAGAGGAGGCGATTGCAAGAACACGTGAAGCGAGACTTTTCATTATGGAGACATGTATGAAGCCTGCTATTGCAGCTCCGAGACCTGAGGTCAATGAGTACGCACCTAAGATCAAGCAGATTAAGATTGATCCTGAGAAGATTGGTGAGGTTATTGGTCAGAGAGGTAAGACAATAAACACAATCATCGAGGAGACCGGTGTTAAGATCGATATCGATGATGAGGGAAGAATCTCAATTTGTGGCGTAGATCCTGATATGATGGACAAGGCAATCAACATGATCAATATGATTGTGGAGCCACTTGAGGTTGGACAGAACTACACAGGTAAGGTTGTAAAGGTTATTGACTGTGGAGCAATTGTTTCGTTGGCACCTAATAAGGATGGTCTTATTCACATATCAAAGCTTTCGGATAAGAGAGTAAATAAGGTGGAGGATGTAGTTAATGTAGGTGATGAGGTAGAGGTTAAGGTTATTAAGATTGATGAGAGAGCCGGAAGAATAAGCCTCAGCCTTAAGGACGTAAAATAGTATCAATCGGGCGTTCCGGGGATTCTTCCCCGGGATGCTTAATGTAATTATTATTTAGGGGGATGTAAATGAGATACGGTTATTTTGACGGGAAAAACAGAGAGTATGTAATTGACAGACCGGATACACCTGCACCATGGGCTAATTATCTTGGTTCTCCGGAGTACGGTGCTATTATTTCGAACAATGCAGGAGGATACAGCTTTGAGAAGTCCGGCGCAAATGGAAGAATTTTAAGATATGTGTTTAACAGCTTTGACCAGCCGGGCAGATATGTATATCTTCGTGATGACGATTCAAAGGATTTCTGGTCAGCATCATGGCAGCCTGTTGGAAAGGATCTTTCTGAGTACAAAAGCGAGTGCCATCACGGTACAGCATATACAAAGATGTATGCTGACTATTCAGGCATTAAGTCTGAGGTGCTTTATTATGTTCCGCTTGGAAAAACTCACGAGGTGTGGAAGGTAAAGGTTACAAATAATTCTGATACACCAAGAAATCTTTCGGTAACAGGTTATTGTGAGTTCACAAATGATTGCAATTATGAGCAGGATCAGGTAAATCTCCAGTATACATTGTTTATCGGCAGAACATACTTTATGGATAATAATAAGATTCTTCAGGTTATCAATGAGAATGTGGAGAAGGCAGAGATTAATGGCAGCAAGGCAAACAAAAGATTCTTTGCACTCAAAGGAAGTGATGTATCCTCATATTGTGGCGATAAGGAGGAGTTTGTTGGAAGATATCACGGATATGGAGACCCTGTAGGAGTTTTAAATGGTGATTTGGGAAATAAGCTCAGCTACAACGGTAATTCCTGTGGTAGTCTCATGACAAAGTTTACCCTTGCACCGGGTGAGTCAAAGGATTTTGCCTTTATTGTGGGTATGAAGGATAATGATGAGGCAAATGCGGTGCTGGCTGGTTATGACGACTGTAAAGCTGCCTGTGACAAGGAGCTTTCTGAGCTCGTTGAATACTGGCATTCAAAGCTTGAGAATTTCCAGGTTCATACTCCAAGCGAGTCATTTAATGAGATGGTAAATACATGGAATGCATACCAGTGCTTTATGACCTTTATATGGTCCAGAGCAGCATCATTTTCATATTGTGGTCTTAGAAATGGATATGGCTACAGAGACACTGTCCAGGATATTCAGGGTATTATCCATCTTGCTCCTGAGATGGCTCTTGAAAAAATCAGATTTATGCTTTCAGCACAGGTTGACAATGGTGGCGGACTTCCACTTGTTAAGTTCACACATAATGCAGGACATGAGGACACACCGGATGATGCATCTTATGTGAGGGAGACAGGACATCCGGCATATCGTGCAGATGATGCACTTTGGTTATTCCCGACCGTATATAAGTATATTGCTGAGTCAGGAAATATCGATTTTATAGATGAGGTTATTCCGTTTGCTAATAAGGGTGAAGGAACAGTGTACGAGCACTTAAAGAGAGCAATTGACTTCTCTATGAACAGACTTGGGGATAATGGTATGCCTGCAGGACTTTTTGCAGACTGGAATGACTGTTTAAGACTTGGAAAGCGCGGTGAATCATCATTCGTTGCCATGCAGCTTTACTATGCAATGACTGTAATAAAGAACTTTGCAGAAATAAAGAAGGATACAGGGTATATTGACTACATTAACAAGATCCAGTATGAGATGGGTAACACCATCCAGGAAAAGTGCTGGGAGGATGACAGATATATCAGAGGCTACAAGGAGGGCGGACAGGTTATCGGCTCAAAGCATGATCCTGAGGCAAATATGTGGCTTAATCCACAGTCATGGTCAGTAATCAGTGGCCTTGCAACAAGAAAACAGTCCGAGCTTGCTCTTGAATCAGTACATAGAGAGCTCAACACACAATATGGAGTAAGACTTATGTATCCACCATATAAGGAGCATGCCTTTGATGGTGCTCTTATGCTTCTTTTTAATGGAGGAACAAAGGAGAATGCCGGTATATTCTCACAACCACAGGGATGGATCATACTTGCTGAGGCGCTTATGGGACATGGAAACAGAGCCTTTGAATATTTCAACGAAAGCTCACCTGCTTCAATGAATGATAAAGCTGAGATTAGAAAGCTTGAGCCGTATTGCCATGGACAGTTTACTGAATCAGTTGGAAGCCCATTTGAGGGAAGAGCTCATGTTCACTGGCTTACAGGTACAGCGTCTACTTGTATGGTTGGATGTGTTGAGGGTATCATGGGTATGAGACCTGATTTCAAGGGTATAAAGATAGCGCCTTCTGTACCATCAGATTGGAAAGAGTTTGAGATAGAGAAGGTATTCCGTGGAAAGAAGCTTTCAATCAAGGTATTGAATCCGAATGGACATGAGAGCGGATATGAGAGCCTTACTTTAAATGGCGAAAAGCTCAAATCGAATTATATTCCGGCAGACAAGCTTGAGGATACAAATGATATTGTACTTGTAATGTAGCAGATAAGCTTGTCGGAGCTTTGCTATTATTATGAAAAAACAGATTATGTATAGTACATAGGTATGTACCAGCATAATCTGTTTTTTCTCTATATGTCTTTGTTATATGTGATCTGTCTTTTTATTTCCTTCTTTACTCTTTTTTCTTTCCATATTGGATATATTATGTATGTGAATAGTATACACAGTACAATAAACACTAAAATGGCAAAAGCATTTTCAAGACAGCCTGTGTGCCATACCGCAAAGCAAAAATAGGAGATTATAAGGCATAATGAGACGACCTTAATAAGCTGTGTCTTTTGATAGATAATATGAGATATAAGGTAGCGGTCATCTTGTGGATATATATCCTCAATAGGGGTATTTTTCTCAAACAAATAAAAATTGTAGTTATATAAGCCTCTGGCGATTGATGAATCCGGAACGTTGCCGGAGTAAATATTACGCCTGAACAATGTTAAAGATTTAGCGCTGTCAGGGTAAGAGCTGCCGGAAAAATAGGAGAATTCGGCAATCTTTTGAAAGTGATATCCGGCAACAAGCAGTGTCAGTATGTTTAGTATTCCGGTAGCCACAATAATAATAGCGTAGACAGAGCTGTCTGTAAAACAATTTGGGATTTTGAAATATCCGGGTGCAACATTAGTCATCTTCATTATTGCGGAAAATACCCCTATAGATGATATTGTTAATATGAATACAGTTAGAGTTCTCCATGTATACGAGGAGTAATCAACCACCTGATTATATATATGTCTTATACAATCAACGCTATAATTGGTGGGCCTGTTGTATTCTGTGTACTTAAATTCATCCATTTGAGTGTCGTAATCCCATCTGCACATCTTTGCTAGACCGGAAATAGACGATGAGCCTTTTCCCTCAGTCTTTGATGAAAATCTCTTGTCATATCTCCTGTAGGAATAAAAATCATGTACAGTGTTATCAATTACAAGAAAAGCGGCTAATGTAGCTGCAATTAGTCCTACAAGAATAGGAAAGCTATTGTTCATAAATGATAATATTATGTAAAAAATACAAAACAATACGAATAATAATGCTATCATATTTCTGTTGTTTTGTATCCTTATGCTTGAAGATGAGCAATTCTGAAACCTGTTATAACTTACACGGAAGGTTGCTTGTTCTTCCGGCATAATAGAGTGCTCAAGAAATAAAACCAGCTCGGCGTGTCTCTGATGTAATAAAAAGGGTATAATTCGAAGCACTGTAAGTATGATGGACATACAAAGCATGGTTACATAGAAAAAAGATTCTGAATTATCATCTGTATTTACAATCTTTTTTACACTTGTAACTACAAATAACATAATGAACATCATTATTGTATTAAGCACGATAAGAACACATGTTGAAAGCTTCTGCAGTCTGTTATTCTGCCTTATATCATTCATGATTTTTTGAAAATGAGGATTGTTTATATCCTCATTTGTTTGGTTTTGGACATTATCCTTTTCCGTAGAAAAAGCTTTTGCGTAAACATCAAAGTTTATCTCGTCAAACAGTGCGTACAGTAAAAAGACAGAGATGTATTCTTCCGGAGTGTTACATTTGAATATGGAGCAGTAATCTGTGAGAATGCTGTCAAGAGCAAGTATGCTGCTTATGTATGACTCAATCTCTGTTGCAAATTGTTTATGCTCTTTTACCTTATTTTCTATCAGTAACGATATTCTGTTGCACAGCTTCCTATAGTCGATGGCATTAAGCAGAAACCTTATAGCGGGAGGCTGCTCCTTGCCTGTATAATTCTTGTTTGCAAGATTTGAAAAAAGAACATTTAGCTTTGTACCTGTAAGATAATTCTCATCCGGGTGAATTATATAGTAAAGAGGTGAGGTAGCCGACAATGCCTCTTTTCTTAACTCATCATATTTGCTTTCGTCAAATATTGAAAAGCTTAAAACCATATCGATATCATCAATATTATCAGTCGGTTGTGCGAAAAAAATGCGATTAAATGTGTGCTTGTTGGAATAAGAAGAGGTCTGAGGCACTATAGGCACAGTTAGACCCAGATGTTTTACGAAAAGCTCCTCCAAGGAGCAAATGTCCCTCCCAGGACGTGTTCGATACTTCATGTTGCAATCCCCCTCAATTATGCTGCCATGTCAGGCAGAGCATAAAAAACTTATTTTCATGTTCTGTCCAACAATAAGAATGTAATACAAAATTAGAGGCTTTACAATACAATTTCAACAAAAAAATAACAAATTACAATATATAACATATTAGTATTTATGCATGTTGACTATTAGACAATATAAAATGCAAAATAGACAATGAATTGTTTTGGAGACTGTTTTCATTGTCTAAAAAACATATTACTTTAGCTTTATTAGCGTTTGGTAACAATTGAATACGTATACATATTTCGATAAATTCCATGTATAAATATGAGGCGGAGATGCGTATAGATAATGAGGGGAGGAATTATCTGCATGAGGATAGGAGTATGTGATGTCAATGAGGATGAAACTCGCAGAACAATATACCTGTTAAACACTCAGGTAAAACAGCTTGCAGAGTATGACAAGAGTGTGACATTTGTTCCGTACAATTATGAGATGGTAGTACTTGATATCGATGATGGAAAATTTGACTGTGATATGTTCATTACTGAGCTGTCATACCCAAATGGGAAAAATGGTGTGAAGCTTGCAAAACAGATAAATGAGGCTGTACCATCGTGCAGTATACTGTTTTATACACAAAAGATACCAAATGAGCTTGATATTTATGATGCCAGACATATTAACTGTATGCTTAAGGGGATACATGACGGCAGACTTGTATCATTTCTTCAGGGGTATATTGAGAATAATACAGAGCGAGAAAAAAAGAAATACATCAAGGTTCACTATGACAGAACGGTAAGCGTGCTCGACTGTAGAAACATAATGTATATAAAGATAGAGAACCGTGTTACAAAGTACTATACAGCCACAAAAACAAAAGACAAGCATGATATTTATTATGAATACAGACCGCTTAGTGAGATTGAAGCAGAGCTGCCTAATAATTTTGTGAGGTGTCATGCCTCGGCTATAGTAAACAGAGACTACATAAAAAGCTACAACCATCAGGTCGTAACCATGGCAGATGGAGGTATTGTCAGAATAGGAAGAAAATATGGTGGTAAAAACAACCGCATTAACCTTTAAGCTATATGGAGCCATCCCATTTGGGATGGCTTATTTTTTTATCACTTAAGGCAAGCCACGGGGCTTTATTTGTGAACATCGAAAAAATGCTGTACTTGATTAATTGTACAAATGATAGTAAAATTCATTAGATATTGTTATTATCTTTTAGAATAATGGAAGAAGAGGAAAAATATGGCTTCTGGAAAGAAAAGACCGGCTGCAAAAACAGCATCCGGTAGTAGAAAATCCACAAAAAATAATACATCTTCAAAGTCAAGGAGCAGTGCATCAAGCACAAGAGTATCAGGTAACAGAAGCAGTTCTGTAAAAAACGCTTCTAATACAAGGGCAAATTCTGCTGCAGCTAAGAGGGCAAGAAAACAGGAGCTTGAAAGACAGAAGCAGCTACGAAGCGAGATAATACTCATCGCAATATTTGCATTTTCTGTTTTTATGCTTTTGGCTAACTTTAATATATGCGGAATTGTGGGAAGCACTATTTCGGGATTCTTCTTTGGCATCCTCGGATTCTGTCAGTATTTCTTCCCCGTGTATCTTTTTGTGTCTGCGGCCTTCCTCATTTCAAATGATTTTAATAAGAAGGTTGTAAAAAAGGTAGTATATTTCGGCATAGTACTGATACTTGTATCCATGCTGTTTCAGGCTATATATTCTTCTGATTTTGAATCAGTAAAGGTTCTTTATCTGGATGGATATAAGAATCATGCCGGAGGCGGCGTGATCTGTGGTGGCTTGTTTTTTGCATTCAGGACACTTCTTGGTGTGCCTGGTGCATGTATAGTAATGTTCATTCTTGCTGTAATAATGTTCATCCTTATTACAGAGATATCTCTTATCGAAGAAATAAAGAAGCTTGTGGCGAGAGTGCGTGACGGCAGGGAATATGATGATGAGGACGAGTTGTATGATGAAGATGCTTCAGACAGAAGTAGACCACGAGTAAGAAACAACCCTAAAGAGGTTGATGAGTATGAAGATGGTATGAATGCGAGAAAACGCGCAAAACCGTCCATGGCCAGTCTTACGGTATATGGAAGTAACAGTGGCGCAGATGACAATGTCAGGACCGATAGGGCGGCTTTGACAGTGTCAGAAAAGACACCACAGGCAAAACCGGCAAGAAAAGATTTCTTTTATAATGAAGATGTTCATGAGCTTGCCTCAGATTCCATAGCAGCAACGAATGTTACCATAAATATAAATGAAGAGGAATCTTATGATGATTTCAGCAATGATGTTGAGAAGATCGTACTTAAGGACAGTGAGGAATATGCAAATCCTGTATATGTTGAGACTCCGGATGAAGATATTCTGGCCGGAGCAATAAATGGAAATATTCATCCTGAAAGTGTATCTGACTACAAGCCGGATGAGGCCGGTGATATGCAAGTCACCAGCTCCCGTGTGAAGAAGAGCACTGCCGGAAGGGAGGGCACTACTGTTACAGGTAAGACCTACAATGAAAGTCGTAAGTATAAGTTCCCAACACCGGCGCTTCTTAGCATGCCTTCAAAAAACAATACCACTAACAGGGATGCCCATGTAAGGGAGACTGCCATAAAGCTTAAGAATACTCTTGAGACCTTTGGCGTAAATGTTACTATAACGAATTACAGCTGTGGCCCTGCTGTAACAAGATTTGAGATGCAGCCGGAGCAGGGTGTAAAGGTAAGTAAGATATTAAGTCTTGCAGATGATATTAAGCTTAATCTTGCTGCCTCCGATATTCGTATAGAGGCACCTATTCCGGGTAAAGCAGCGATAGGCATCGAGGTTCCAAACAAAGAGAATTCAGTTGTATCCTTTAGAGAGCTGATTGAATCAGACAACTTTAAAAATTTAAAAACAAAGCTTGCATTTGCTGTGGGAAAGGATATTAGTGGACAGGTTATTGCAACGGATATAGCAAAGATGCCTCACCTTCTTATTGCCGGTGCCACAGGCTCAGGAAAGTCTGTGTGTATAAACACACTTATTATGAGTATTTTATATAAGGCGACTCCTGAGGAAGTGAAGCTTATCATGATTGATCCTAAGATGGTCGAGCTTGCCTGCTACAATGGAATTCCACATCTTCTTATTCCTGTTGTTACAGATCCTAAGAAAGCAGCCGGAGCGCTGAACTGGGCAGTCATGGAGATGACAAGAAGATACCAGCTGTTTGCGGAGCATAGTGTAAGAAACATTCAGGGCTACAACGATAAGGTTCAGGGAGCTGTTGACTCAGGGGCAGATAAAGACAAGCTGTCAAAGCTACCGCAGATTGTTGTGATAGTTGATGAGCTTGCAGATCTTATGATGGTAGCACATGGTGAGGTGGAGGATGCCATTGTAAGGCTCTCCCAGCTTGCAAGAGCAGCCGGAATACATTTGGTCATTGCTACACAGAGACCGTCAGTTGATGTAATAACAGGTCTTATTAAGGCGAATGTACCATCCAGAATAGCATTTGCCGTATCTTCTGGCGTTGATTCACGCACAATACTGGATATGGTAGGAGCAGAAAAACTTCTTGGTAAGGGAGATATGCTCTTTTATCCAACAGGATTTCCAAAGCCCGTCAGAGTACAGGGCGCATTTATTTCAGATGATGAGGTTACAAGCGTAGTTGAGTTTTTAAAGAAGAATAATGGAGTTGGAACATATGACGATGATGTGGCAAACTCCATATCATCCGGAGGAGGCTCAAGCGGAGCTGTGGGAGCTTCTTCGGGAAATGACAGAGATGAGTATTTTGTTGAAGCAGGAAGATTTATTATTGAAAAAGAAAAGGCTTCTATAGGTATGCTACAGAGGACCTTCAAAATAGGCTTTAACAGAGCCGCAAGAATTATGGATCAGTTAACTGCAGCCGGAGTTGTAGGACCTGAGGTTGGAACAAAGGCAAGAAGTATTCTTATGACACAGGAGCAGTTTGATGAGTATATAGACAACAATGCTTAATATGGAGGAAAGAGACATGATGACAGATATCGAAATTGCTCAGAAGGCGGAAATGGTTCATATCAGAGAGGTTGCAGCAAAGCTTGGTATATCAGAGGATGACCTGGATTTGTATGGCAAATACAAAGCAAAGCTTTCGGATGATCTTATTAAAAGAGTTGAGAACAATCCAAATGGAAAGCTTATTCTCGTAACAGCAATTAACCCTACTCCTGCAGGAGAGGGAAAAACGACGATTACAGTTGGACTTGGAGAGGCTATGGGTCAGCTTGGAAAGAAGGCTGTAATTGCTCTTCGTGAGCCTTCCCTTGGACCTTGCTTTGGAATCAAGGGCGGTGCGGCCGGCGGTGGATATGCACAGGTTGTTCCTATGGAGGATCTTAACCTTCATTTCACCGGTGATTTTCATGCTATTACGTCGGCAAACAATCTACTTGCGGCCATGATGGACAATCATATTCATCAGGGAAATGCGCTTAGGATTGATGTTAACAGAATAGTATTCAAGAGATGTCTTGACATGAATGACAGAGCCCTTCGAAATATTGTTGTAGGACTTGGAAAGCGTGTTGATGGCGTTCCGAGAGAGGATGGCTTTGTAATTACTGTTGCATCAGAGATTATGGCGATTCTTTGTCTTGCCAGTGACATGAAGGATCTGCAGGACAGACTTGGAAGAATAATTGTTGCCTACAATATGGACAATGAGCCTGTAACTGCAAAGGATCTGGGCGCTGTAGGTGCTATGGCGGCGCTTTTAAAGGACGCAATTAAGCCTAACCTTATACAGACACTCGAGCACACACCTGCAATTGTACATGGTGGTCCATTTGCCAATATTGCCCATGGCTGCAACAGTGTCATGGCTACAAAGACAGCTCTTAAGCTTGCTGATTATGTAATCACGGAGGCCGGATTCGGCGCGGATCTTGGAGCAGAGAAGTTCTTTGATATAAAGTGTCGTATGAATAATCTTAAGCCGGATGCGGTAGTACTTGTTGCTACTGTAAAGGCTCTTAAGTATAACGGCGGAGTTGCAAAATCAGATCTTGCTGCAGAAAATCTTGATGCATTAAAGGCAGGTATTGTAAACCTTGAGAAGCATATAGAGAACCTTCAGAAGTATGGTGTTCCGGTTGTTGTAACACTTAACAGATTTGTTACAGACAGCCAGGCAGAGCTTGATTTTGTTAAGCAGTTCTGCGAGGAGAGGGATTGTGACTTCGCTCTTGCAAACGTATGGGAGCAGGGAGGTAAAGGTGGCATTGAGCTGTGTAATGCAGTATTAAATACCCTTGAGAATAAAAAGAGCAACTTCAAGGTTCTTTACGATGACGAGCTCTCGATTAAGGATAAGATAAAGTGTATTGCAACAGAAATATACGGTGCATCAAATGTAACATATAGCTCAGAGGCAGCAAAGGCTATTGCAAAGATTGAGGATATGGGATTTGGAAACTTCCCGGTATGTATGGCAAAGAATCAGTATTCCCTTTCAGACGATCCAAACAAGCTTGGAAGACCTACAGATTTTGATATCAATATTCGTGAGGTGTATGTAAGTGCCGGCGCAGGCTTTGTAGTTGCAATTACAGGCACAATTATGACTATGCCGGGACTTCCAAAGGTTCCTGCTGCGGAGAAGATATATGTTGATGACGATGGTAAGATTGTAGGATTGTTCTAGGAGAGATAAAATGTATAAATTGATAGATGGAAAAGCAATCTCAAAAGAGATAAAGGATGAGCTAAAGGAAAAGGTAGCTAATCTTAAGGAACAGGGAGTAGATATATGTCTGGCAGTTATTCAGGTAGGCAATGATCCTGCATCCTCCGTTTATGTGGGAAACAAAAAGAAGGCATGTGAGTATATCGGAATAGAATCACTTGCTTACGAGCTCCCTTCTGAAACTACAGAAGAAGAGCTTCTTACTCTTGTTGACAAGCTTAATAACGATGATAGGGTAAATGGAATACTTGTTCAGCTTCCTCTGCCTGATCATATTGATGAGGACAAGATAATTAAGGGTATTTCCCCTAAAAAGGACGTGGACGGCTTTCATCCTGCCAGTGTAGGTGCACTTAGTATAGGACAGCCGGGCTTTGTATCCTGTACACCTGCGGGAGTAATTCAGCTTCTTAAGCGTTCAAATATTGATATTGCAGGAAAGGAGTGCGTTGTAATAGGAAGAAGCAACATAGTAGGAAAGCCTATGGGTATGCTGCTGCTCCGTGAGAACGGTACTGTTACAATATGTCATTCAAGAACACAGAATTTAAAGGAAGTATGTAAGCGGGCGGATATTCTTGTCGCCGCTGTAGGCAGACCTAAGATGATAGATGCCTCATATGTAAAGGAGGGCGCAACGGTTATTGATGTAGGTATTCACAGAGATGCGAATAATAAGCTGTGCGGTGATGTGGACTTTGATTCAGTGAAAGAGATTGCAGGAGCTATCACACCTGTTCCGGGTGGAGTAGGTCCAATGACAATAGCTATGCTTATGTATAACTGTGTTGAGTCAATAAATATCGATTAAGATGGAGATTACATGAAAGTATTACTTATATCACTTGGATGTGACAAAAACCTGGTAGACAGCGAGCATATGCTGGGCCTTTTAAACGCGGCAGGGCATGAAATTACAAATGATGAAAATGAGGCAGAGGCTGTCATAATAAATACCTGTGCATTTATAAAGGATGCCCAGGAGGAGAGCATTAATACCATTATTGAGATGGGACAGCTAAAAAAACAGGGTAAGCTAAAAAAACTTATTGTAGCAGGATGTCTCTCTCAAAGATATAAGGATGATATTTTGTCAGAGCTTCCGGAGATTGATGTCATACTAGGTGCCACAAACTATGATAAAATCGTTAAGGCTATAGATTCTTCAGAAAAAACAGTGGTGGATGATATAAACTATACACCAAAAGCTGTAAAGGAAAGAATTGTCACAACAAATGGAGCCATGGCATATTTAAAGATTGCAGAAGGTTGTAATAAGCTCTGTACTTATTGTATAATACCCCACATAAGGGGAAGATACAGAAGTGTACCGATGGAGGAGCTGGTGGCTTCTGCCGAAAGGATGTCAGCTGATGGCATAAAGGAGCTTGTGCTTGTAGCACAGGAGACTACATTGTACGGCACAGATCTTTATGGTGAGAAGAAGCTGCCTGAGCTGCTTGACAAGCTCAGCTCCATAGATGGTATTGAATGGATCAGGCTTCTATATTGTTATCCTGAGGAGATAACAGATGAACTTATCTCAAAGATGGCAGAGAATCCTAAGGTTTGCCATTATATAGACATTCCTATACAGCACTCAGAAAATGAAATTCTAAAGAAGATGGGAAGACGTACAAGTCGGGAAGATATTGAGTTTTTGGTTGCAAAGCTCAGACAAAGTATGCCGGATATTGCAATAAGGACAACCCTTATTTCAGGCTTCCCAGGGGAAACAGAGGAACTTCACCAGGAGCTTATGGAATTTGTAAACAGCCAGGAATTTGACAGGCTGGGCGTATTCACTTATTCTCCTGAGGAAGGAACTCCTGCGGCAGGCTTTGACAATCAGGTTGAGGAGTCTCAGGCTAATCATTGGCGGGATGAGATTATGGAGCTTCAGCAGGAGATTTCGTATGATAAGAATCAGACCCTTGTAGGTACGGTTCAAAAGGTGCTTATAGAAGGATACCTGATACAGGATGATGTGTATGTAGGGAGAACCTACAGAGATGCACCGGGAGTTGATGGAATGGTGTTTGTCAGCTCTCCGTATGAGCTTATTTCCGGCTCATTTGTGGACGTCAGAATAACAGAAGGAAATGAATATGATTTGACAGGAGAGTTAGTAGAATGAATCTTCCAAACAAATTAACAGTATTGAGAGCAATTATGATTCCGTTCTTTTTAGTATTTTTATATATTGAACAGCCGTGGTCAAAGTGGGTGGCACTTGGAATCTTTATTGCTGCGTCGCTTACTGATATGCTGGACGGACAAATTGCCAGAAAGAGAAATCTTGTTACTAATTTCGGGAAATTTATGGATCCTCTGGCAGACAAGCTGCTTGTATGTTCTGCTCTCATAGCGCTTTCGGATATGGGCAAGATACCGGCCTGGATAATAATTATTATAATTTCAAGAGATTTTATAATAAGCGGCTTCAGATTGGTTGCAGCAGAAAAGGGAGTAGTTATTGCGGCAGGCTGGCTCGGAAAGATAAAGACAGCGCTTCAGATGGTTATGGTCTGCTTCCTTATTGCCAGTATCAAGGCGTTTAGGATTATAGATATTATATTGATATATGCTTCGCTCATACTTACAATTGTATCACTTATTGATTACCTTTACAGAAACAGAGAGGTTCTTAAGGACTAATTAAGGATACGGATAAGAAGAGAATATGCATGATAAGATTATTAAAGGGAATTTTGGGTATACTGTCAAAGAGGACAGCAAACACAGGATTCCCTTTTGTATTTTTCACTTGAATTAATACGTAAAAGGCTTTACAATTAAACTCGGCGAAAATTGGACTATATGTCCTAAAATAAATTTAACGGAGGGCTAAAAATGAGCAACACACCAAGCTTGTCAGCAAGTGACAGAATTTCAATGTTACTTGATGACTCAAGTTTTGTTGAAATCGGTGCATATGTTACTGCTAGAAATACAGATTTCAACATTCAGGACAAGGATACTCCAAAAGATGGTGTAATAACCGGATACGGAGTTATCGATGGTAATTTAGTTTATGTTTACAGCCAGGACGCAAAGGTACTCGGTGGTTCTATTGGAGAGATGCATGCAAAGAAGATTGCAAACCTTTATGACATGGCAATGAAGATGGGTGCACCTGTTATAGGACTTGTGGATTGTGCAGGTCTTAGACTTCAGGAGGCAACAGATGCACTTAATGCATTCGGTGAGATATACTTAAAGCAGACTCTTGCTTCAGGAGTTGTACCACAGATTACAGCGATATTTGGTACATGTGGTGGCGGTGCTGCAGTTATGCCAAATCTTACTGACTTTACATTTATGACAAGAGAGGGTGCTAAGCTTTTTGTTAACAGCCCAAATACTCTTGACGAGAATCGTGTGGACAAGCTCGATACAGCTGCTGCTGATTATGTTGCTGCAAATACAGCAAATGTTGATGCAGTATACGATACTGAGGCTGAGCTTCTTGGTTCAATCAGAACCCTTGTCAGCATTCTTCCTGCTAACAACGAGGATGATGGAGATGGTGCTGTATGTGAGGATGATGTAAACAGAATTATACCTGATCTTGCTTCAAAGGCAGGAGATGTTAAGTCTGTTATTGCAGATATCACAGATGATGAGTTTGTATTCGAGCTTAAGAAGGATTTTGCTGCAGACGTTGTAACTGCTTTCATTAAGTTAAATGGTGAGACAGTAGGCGTGGTAGGAAACCAGAAGGATGTTATGACTACAGCCGGTGCATATAAGGCAGAGGATTTTGTTAAGTTCTGTGATGCATTTGGCATTCCTGTTCTTACACTTGTAAACATTAAGGGCTTTGAGGCTACAATCAAGGAGGAGAAGACAATCTCCAAGGCAGTGGCAAAGCTCACATATGCATATGCAAATGCAACGGTACCAAAGGTAACAGTAATGCTTGACAAGGCTTATGGAACTGCTTACACAGTAATGTGCTCAAAGGCTATCGGAGCTGATATGGTATTTGCATGGCCAAATGCAGTTATCGGAACAATGGATCCTGAGATGGCAGTTAAGATTATGTATGATGATGAGATTGCTGCCGCAGATGATAAGCTTGCTTTCATCAAGGAGAAGAAAGCAGAGTATACAGAGGCACTTTCAGGTGCTGTTTCAGCAGCAAGAAGAGGTTATGTTGATGACATAATCGAGCCTGATGCTACAAGAAAGAGAGTTATCGCAGCATTTGATATGCTCTTCTCAAAGAGTGAGGAAAAGCCTTTCAAAAAGCACGGAACAATATAAAGGAGAGACAACTTAATGGAAAAGATAATAAAGAAGAAATTATTGTTGATAGTTTCTCTGTTAGCTGTTACATTTGCACTTGCAGGTTGTAATTCCTCAGACAAGAAGGTTGCATTTGACTATGATCCTGAAGAGCTTGTTTACATGGCTCAGACTCAGGCTGAGCAGCTGATTAGCATTGCTCAGATGGAAGAGGTATATAACTTTTATACTGATTCAGATGCAAATGGAGGTCAGATTGACGAGACTGTATCAGATGGTCTGAAGGTCTTTTCTACTTTAGAGAATGATTATGGAAAGTTTATATCATTCAAGTCGGATTACAAGTTTGAGGAGATTGATGACAAGGTTGTAGTAAGCATATATGCAAATTGTGCAGACAGCGAAGCTATTATAAAGTGTACATTTGTGGACAATAGTGTTCAGTATGACTATTTCAAGTTCAGTTACGAAAATCAGCTGGGACAGAGCGGTGATGAGCTTGAAGAAGCACTTCATCAGAATGGCATGTATCCATACAAGATTTCTGAATTTGAGGTTGCAGCTAACCAGACAATGAAGGATAAGATGAAGTCAGCCGGTGCAAATACTGTTATAGGAATGGGTATCGTATTTGTAACTCTTATATTCATCTCATTCATAATTTCTCTTTTGAAATTTGTACCTATCCTTTTTGATAAGGAGACAATAGAAAAGAGAAAGGCCGAGAAGGCAAAGGCAGAGGCAAAGGCTAAGGCTGCATCCGATGCAGTTAAGGAAGAAGAGAGTAAGACTGCTCCGGCTTCCGGTATAGTTGATATTGTAAATACAGCGACAGGTGAAAGTGTGATGGATGACAGTGAGTTAGTTGCAGTTATTACGGCTGCAGTCATGGCTGCACAGGGCGGACAGACACGTGTTCGTGTAAACTATCCAAGCAATGATAAGCTTGTTGTTAGACCAAGAAGAAGAAATAAGAGATAATATAGGAGGATATTTGTTATGAAGAATTATAGAATCACAGTAAATGGCACATCTTATGATGTATCTGTAGAAGAGTTATCAGGCGGCGCTGCACCGGTAGCAGCAGCTCCTGCACCAGTAGCCGCAGCACCGGCAGCTGCAGCACCTGCACCGGCAGCAAAGCCGGCTGCATCAGGCAATGCTGGAAGTATTAAGGTTTCATCACCAATGCCTGGAAAGATCCTTGATGTTAAGGCAAAGGTTGGAGATGCAGTAAAGAAGGGACAGGTTATCCTTATCCTTGAGGCTATGAAGATGGAAAACGAGGTTGTTGCTCCGGAAGATGGTACTGTTGCAAGTATTGATGTAGCTACAGGCGCTATGGTTGAGTCAGGAGATACTCTTGCAACTCTCAACTAAGTTACTTGTCACAGAAACTAAAATTGGAATCACACAATTGATTCTAAATAAATCTTATAGGAGGAAACAACTAAATGGGCAGCACAATAGTTGACGTTTTGACAAATTTAGCCAATCAGACCGGTTTCGCAAGTCTTGACTGGAAAAACTATGTTATGATTCTTATAGCATTTGTTTTCATGTATCTTGCAATCGGAAGAGGCTTTGAGCCACTTCTCCTTGTTCCAATCTCATTTGGTATGTTTCTTGTAAACATGTTCCCAGATATTATGGCAGAGGGCGGCTTATTACATTATTTTTACTTGCTTGATGAGTGGAGTATATTGCCTTCACTTATATTCATGGGTGTTGGTGCCATGACAGACTTTGGTCCGCTTATTGCGAACCCGAAGAGCTTCCTGCTTGGAGCAGCAGCACAGTTTGGTATTTATTCAGCATATTTCTTTGCATTCCTTATGGGCTTCAACGGCAAGGAGGCTGCTGCTATATCAATTATCGGTGGTGCTGATGGCCCTACATCAATCTACCTGGCCGGTAAGCTTGGTATGGGTGGCACACTTCTTGGACCTATAGCAGTTGCAGCATATTCTTATATGTCACTTGTACCTGTTATTCAGCCACCTATAATGAAGCTACTTACAACAAAGAAGGAAAGACTGGTAAAGATGCCACAGCTCAGACCTGTAACAAAGATTGAGAAGATTCTCTTCCCTATAGTAGTTACACTTGTTGTTGTTATGATACTTCCAACAACAGCTCCACTTGTTGGTATGCTTATGCTTGGTAATCTTTTCAGAGAGTGCGGCGTTGTTAAGCAGCTGACAGAGACCGCATCAAATGCACTTATGTACATTGTAGTAATCTTACTTGGTACATCAGTAGGTGCATCAACTAGCGCAGAGGCATTCTTAAAGATGAGTACACTTAAGATTGTTCTTCTCGGACTTATTGCATTTGCAATCGGAACAGCGGCTGGAGTATTGTTCGGTAAGCTGATGTGCTGGGCAACAAAGGGTAAGGTTAATCCGCTTATCGGATCAGCTGGTGTATCAGCAGTTCCAATGGCAGCCAGAGTATCACAGAAGGTTGGAGCTGAGTATGATCCGACAAACTTCCTTCTGATGAATGCTATGGGACCAAACGTAGCAGGTGTTATCGGTACTGCAGTAGCAGCCGGTACCTTCCTTGCAATATTTGGTATATAATATCGAGTTCAACAATCTACAGTAAGGGACTGTAGGATAATTTATAGGAGGACAAAATAATGGCAGATAAGAAACCGATAAAGATTACGGAAACAGTACTTCGTGATGCACATCAGTCACTTATAGCTACTCGTATGACAACAGAGCAGATGCTTCCTATCGTCGAGAAGATGGATAAGGTAGGTTATCATTCAGTAGAGTGCTGGGGCGGTGCAACATTTGATGCATCACTTAGATTCCTTAAGGAGGATCCATGGGAGAGACTTAGAAAGCTTAGAGATGGATTCAAAAATACAAAGCTTCAGATGCTTTTCAGAGGACAGAATATTCTCGGATATCGTCACTATGCAGATGATGTAGTAGAGTACTTTGTTCAGAAGTCAATTGCCAATGGTATTGACATCATCAGAATATTTGATTGTCTGAATGACCTTAGAAACCTTCAGACTGCAGTTAGTGCTTGTAACAAGGAAAAGGGACATGCACAGGTTGCTCTTTCATATACATTAGGAGATGCATATACTCTTGAGTATTGGAAGGATATGGCTAAGAGAATTGAGGATATGGGTGCAGATTCAATCTGTATTAAGGATATGGCAGGTCTTCTCGTTCCGGCAAAGGCTACAGAGCTTGTTCAGGCTCTTAAGGATGGTTCAAAGCTTCCAATCCAGCTTCATACACATTACACATCAGGAGTTGCTTCAATGACATACTTAAAGGCAGTTGAGGCCGGCTGTGATGTTATTGATACAGCAATTTCACCTCTTGCTCTCGGAACAAGCCAGCCTGCAACAGAGGTTATGGCTAAGACCTTCGAGGGCACAGAGTATGACCCTGGATTTGACCAGCTTCTTCTCGCTGAGATAGCTGATTACTTCAGACCTATGAGAGAAGAGTGGATTGCAAGCGGTCTGTTAAATCCAAAGGTACTCGGCGTCAATGTAAAGACTCTTCTTTACCAGGTGCCTGGAGGAATGCTTTCAAACCTTGTATCACAGCTTAAGGAGATGGGAGCTGAGGATAAGTTTGAGGAGGTTCTTGAGGAAGTGCCTAGAGTTCGAAAGGACTATGGTGAGCCACCTCTTGTTACACCATCAAGTCAGATTGTTGGTACACAGGCTGTATTAAACGTTGTAACAGGCGAGAGATACAAGATGTGTACAAAGGAGTCAAAGGCTCTTGTACGTGGCGAGTATGGCCAGTCAGTAAAGCCTGTTGATCCGGAGGTTAAGAAGAAGGTTATTGGTGATGAAGAGCCAATTACATGCCGTCCGGCTGACTTAATTGAGAATGAGCTTGACAAGATTGAGAAGGAAATGATTCAGTACAAGCAGCAGGATGAGGATGTGCTCACATATGCACTGTTCCCACAGGTTGCAACGGACTTCTTCAAGTACAGAGAGGCTCAGCAGAAGAAGGTTGACCAGACATTAGTTGATAAGGATAGCACAGCATATCCTGTTTAATATGTATGATGACCGGCATATCATATTTGGAACAAACCATATTTGAGACAGCCGGTAATAAATGTTTGATAAAGAGGCAGTGCTCCTTATGCCGGAGTGTCTGTCTCTTTGTCATATTATGGAGAATATATGAAGAAAACTATTGTTATTATAGGTGCAGGAGCTGCAGGAATGATGGCAGCTATCACTGCAGCAAAGCAATCAGAGGTATATTTGCTGGAAAAAAATGACAGAGTCGGAAAAAAACTGTTTATTACAGGGAAAGGACGATGCAATGTTACAAATGCAGGAGATGATGAGTCTTTTTTCAGGGCTGTAGTAACAAACAGCAAGTTTATGTTCAGTTCGTATTATTCCTTTGACAATAAATCGGTTATGGATTTTTTTGAGAAAGGTCACTGCCCTCTAAAAATCGAGAGAGGGGACAGAGTTTTTCCGTTAAGTGATCACTCGTCAGATATTATTGGCACATTAAAGAGTACGATTAACAAAAATGATCATATACATCTCATGACAGAAACAGAAGCGACAGGTCTGATATTTGATGATGGTAAAGTAACAGGTGTTAAGCTTTTATCGAAACAAGAAAAAAAAGAACGAACAATTGACTGTGACTGCGTTATTGTTACAACAGGCGGAAAATCGTATCCTCTTACAGGCTCGACCGGTGATGGATATGACTTTGCAATCAGCGCAGGGCATACAATAAAGGATATTTCACCTTCTCTCGTTCCGTTTAACATAAAGGAAGCATGCTGTCACAATATGATGGGACTTTCTCTTAAGAATGTGTCTCTTGTTATAACAAGCGGCAAGAAAAAGGTGTTTCGTGAGCAGGGAGAAATGCTATTTACTCATTTTGGTATAAGTGGTCCGCTTGTTATAAAGGCATCTGCATATATACATAAGTATATAGATAAAGGCCTTGATATTTATATAGATTTGAAGCCGGCTATGGATGCTGATATGCTGGACGCACGTATACAGAAGGATTTTAAAAAGAATATAAACAAGGATTTTGGAAATTCGCTTGGGGATTTGCTCCCGATAAAGATGATTGACACTGTTATTGAAAGAAGTGGTATAGATCCTTATAAGAAGGTTCATTCGGTTACAAGAGAGGAGAGGCAGCTCCTGGTTCATACACTTAAGCACTTTTCTCTTACCTTTGATGGACTTAGAGGTATGGATGAGGCCATAATTACAAGGGGCGGCGTTAATGTAAAGGAGATTAATCCGACGACAATGGAGTCGAAGCTTGTAAAAGGACTATACTTTGCAGGGGAGGTTCTTGATATTGATGCCGTAACAGGAGGCTTTAATCTTCAGGTAGCGTGGTCTACAGGATATACTGCTGGACTTTCGGCTTCGATGTGTATAGAATAAAATGAAAATAAAAAAGGAGACAGACTTATGAATATTGCAATAGATGGACCTGCAGGTGCAGGAAAAAGTACAATAGCAAAGAAGGTAGCTAAAGAGCTTGGATTTATATATGTTGATACAGGCGCGATGTACAGATCAATAGCTGTTTATCTTATAGACAGCAACATAAATCCTGAGGATGTGGCAATGGTAAAGGATGGCATCAAGGATATTACAATACAAATAAAATATGAGAATAATGCACAGCAGGTGTATTTAAATGATGTGAATGTTACAGGAAGACTCAGAACGGAGACTGTCGGCAATATGGCATCAAAGTCTTCCGCTCTACCTTGTGTGAGGGAAAAGCTGTTATCTCTTCAGAGAGATCTTGCCAGGGAATTTGATGTTGTTATGGATGGCAGAGATATAGGAACAAACATATTGCCGGATGCGGAGCTTAAGGTGTATCTTACTGCTTCTGCAGATGTAAGGGCAAGGAGAAGATATGATGAGCTTATGGCAAAGGGCGAAAAGGATATTGACCTTGAAAAGATTAAGAGCGATATTGTGGCAAGAGACAAGCAGGATATGGAGCGTGAGACTGCTCCGCTTAAGCAGGCTGACGATGCTGTGCTTGTAGACAGTTCAAATATGGGAATAGATGAGGTGGCAAACAGAATAATCAGTCTTGCCAGGGCTAGAATGTAATAATTGGGATGGTATGATTATGGAAGTATTATTGGCTAAAACGGCAGGGTTTTGTTTTGGTGTAAAGAGGGCTGTAGATACAGCTTACGAACATGCTGATGATGGAAATGTATACACCTATGGACAGATTATACACAACGAAGAGGTGGTTTCGGACCTGTCCTTACATGGAGTAAAGGTCATCGAAGATGACAGTGAGCTTTCCGCCGTTACAGACAGCAAGGTGATTATCAGATCTCACGGTGCAGGCAAGAAAATATATGACCAGCTTGAGGCACAGAACAATACAGTTATAGATGCCACCTGTCCCTTCGTAAAAAAGATACACAATATTGTTATGCAGGAATGCGAAAAAGGTAATTGTGTCATTATTATTGGTGATAAGTGTCACCCTGAGGTTGTGGGAATTATGGGGTGGTGTACCTCCAATCCGATTGTAATCGGATCAGAAAATGAGGCTGTTTCATTTGTATCCTCTCTTGATGAGGAGAAGAAAAAGGCACTGAACAATGCCGCAATTGTCAGCCAGACTACTTTTAATTTCACAAAATTTAATAATATTGTTGATATTATTCGAAATAAATTGTATAATGTTACTGCTTATAAGACTATCTGCAATGCTACGTCAGTTCGCCAGAGGGAGGCGCGGGAGATAGCATCCAAGGTAGATGCTATGATAGTGATAGGTGGTCGAAATAGCTCTAATACTCAGAAGTTATATGAGATTAGCAAAAAAGAATGTGAGAATACTTACTATATACAGACACTCGTTGATTTGGATTTGACTACTTTTGAATCCGTTAGTAGGGTAGGTATTACAGCTGGGGCATCTACCCCAAACAAAATTATTAAGGAGGTTCATGGTAGGATGAGCGAAAGTTTTGCAGAATTATTAGAGAACGATGGAAGCAGAGGCACAATTAAGCCGGGCGAGATAGTAGAGGGAAGAGTAATTGGTGTTAAGCCGGATGAGATTACAGTTGATATCAGCTATAAGTCAGACGGAATTATTCCTAGAAATGAGTACACCAACACTCCGAATGCTGACCTTACAGAGCTTGTACATGTAGATGATACAATTACAGCTAAGGTAATTAAGACGAACGATGGCGAGGGCTCAGTGCTTCTTTCATACAAGAGAGTTGCTGCAGAGAAGGCCAACGAGAAGCTTGAGGCTGCTCTTGAGTCAGGAGAGGTTCTTGTAGGAAAGGTTGTACAGGTTGTAAGCGGTGGACTTAATGTTATGTTTGAGGACACAAGAGTTTTCATACCTGCAAGCCTTGTATCAGATACATATGAGAAGAACCTTGATAAGTATCTTGATCAGGATGTTGAGTTTATTCTTACAGAATACCAGCCAAAGAAGAGAAGAGTTATAGGTAACAGAAAGCAGATTATCGTTGCAAGAAAGGCTGAGGCTGCAAAGGAGCTCTTTGATAGAATTGAAGTTGGAATGACCGTAGAGGGCACAGTAAAGAATGTAACAAGCTTTGGTGCATTTATTGATCTTGGTGGTGCTGACGGACTCCTTCACATCTCAGAGATGTCATGGGGAAGAGTTGACGATCCAAAGTCAGTTCTCAAGGTTGGAGATAACGTTAAGGCATTTATCAAGAACATTGATGGTGAGAAGATTGCTCTCAGCCTTAAGTTTGACGATACAAATCCATGGCTTACTGCTGATGAGAAGTATGCTCCTGGCACAGTTGTAACAGGAAAGGTTGCAAGAATGGCTGACTTTGGCGCGTTTATCGAGCTTGAGCCGGGTGTTGATGCGCTTCTTCATGTTTCACAGATTTCATATGAGCATGTAAATAAGCCTGAGGATGTGTACAAGGTTGGAGATACAGTTGAAGCAGCTGTTGTTGAGTGCAATGTTGCAGACAAGAAGATCAGCCTCAGTGTAAAGGCACTTCTTCCAGCTCCTGAGGAGACAGAGTATGTTCCTGAGGAGACAGAAGTAGCTGAGGAGACAGAGGAGTAATATTTTCTGACCGGATGATATGAATATAAGCCATAATGATTTAGTAACTAAGTCATTATGGCTTTTTGTTTATTTGAGTATTTCATGTATTAGCAGATATATATAATTTGCTGCAGCATCACCTGTGCTTAGCAGACTGTCGCAGAGCTCCACGTAAGCTGTTTTGCTATTTGGTGTGTCCTGGAATAAATCCCCATCAAAGCCTTTTGGTGAATAAAGAAAGCAAGAAGCTTTTGCAATATAGGCAGTTTCTTTAGTAGCTTTCTGCTTATGTTCATTATCAACATACACAGCCATGGATTTATGTATTGCCATATCTTCAAGGGGAAGATAATAGTAGTTCTTATAATCCTTAAAATAGTGATTCAATGTTCCTGTATACTTTTTTGCCCGTATCGTTATGATGTTTTTATGAGCTCCAAAGAAAATATAGTCATTTTGAAAGGCAATCCTGCAAGGAATATCAGGACAGCTGCATGTAAATTCAACACAGTCTGCCTGATTGATAATTCCGGTTAGATGATGTGTATCTGACAGCCTTGAAAGATTATAAAAATTGCATATGCTCATAAGACCTCTGATATCGTCATGGTTATGGGTAAGCATGTCGGCAAGCAGCTTTTCACTACGTGATTTTATGTATGACCGATATGCATTTATCAGTTCTCCCCCTGATATATATGAGCTGCGCTTAAAGCCTGAAATCATCTCCACGTCAATCTGCTTTACACAGTCAAGCCCCAGCAGCTTTTTATATTTGCGGGTTGTTTTGTATACATCAATGCTTTGAATAGAAAGGGCATCATCTTTTATGTCATAGGACTTTAGCTTGTATCTCATATATGGAATATCAAAGGTCTCTCCGTTGTAGGACACAAGATATTTGTAGTGGGAAAGCTTTTCTGAAAAGTGACTCAGCATTTCCTTCTCAGAATGTCCGTCATCGTTAAAAATAAGCTCAGTAACAGTTTTGTTTCCGGATCGAAAACCATAGCCAATAAGGTAGAGCTTGGACCTTTCCGGAGAAAGTCCGGTAGTTTCAATATCAAAAAACAGAATATCATCAGGATTATCTGTTATACAGGTTCCGCCTATGCTGATAGATTCTTCGAATGTGTAGGTTATCATGTTTTATCCTTCCTAGTCATTTGTATATGAATATAGTAGTGTGTAGTGGCTAAAAAAGCAAACATATATTCACATTTTACATCACTTGTGATATAATGAGCCATGCGGCGATGTACGCTTTTATTCAGCGACATAAGGCGAAAACGCAATGAGTCGACAGTGTTTATATCTTTTATTTTGAATAGGATATTTCGATATGATTTCATATATTAAAGGATCCCTGGAGGAAGTGGGAGATAATTATATAGTGCTTGAGTGCGGCAGTATAGGATACTACATAACAATTTCCGGACAGTTTATGAGTATATTGCCGAGCTTGCATTCTGATATGAAGGTTTATACCTATATGCATATACGCGAGGATGAGTTAAGTCTTTTTGGATTCTATAGCGTTGATGAGATGGATATTTTTAAGATACTTATCGGAGTTAATGGGGTAGGACCAAAGGTAGCCATGTCTCTTCTGTCCACTCTTTCAGTAAATGAACTCAAAATGGCAGTTATTACAGGTGATGCAAAGACCATTTCAAAGGCAAATGGAATTGGAGCAAAGGGTGCTTCCAGAATTATACTTGAGCTTAAGGATAAGCTTAAGATAGATGATATTATTGATGAGTGGAAGGATTCACCTGTTTGCGGCACAGAGGTGGCGAAGGATAGTGTGTACGCAGAGGTTGTGGCAGCATTTACAGCGCTCGGATACACTGCAGCTGAGGCAAGAGGTGCCATAGGAAAGGTCGAGGATGCCGGCGCTATGAGTGAGGAGGAGCTTCTTAAGGCTGCACTAAAACAGATGATATAGTAGGAAAAGAGTATATATGAGCAGGATTATTACAACTGAGGTTTTCGATTTAGAGGAAGAGAAAAGTGAATACAGCTTAAGACCAAGGTATTTGAAGGAGTATATCGGCCAAAAGAAGGTTAAGGATAATCTGCACATATTTATAGAGGCAGCAAAAAAAAGAAATGAGCCTCTTGATCATCTTCTGTTATATGGCCCTCCGGGACTTGGAAAGACGACCCTTTCAACGATCGTTGCCAATGAGATGGGGGTAAATATTAAGATTACATCCGGACCTGCCATAGAAAAACCGGGTGAGCTGGCCGCAATATTGAATAACCTTTCAGACAATGATATATTATTCATCGATGAAATACACCGATTAAGCACTCAGGTTGAGGAGGTCCTATATCCTGCTATGGAGGACTTTGCAATAGATGTTGTAATAGGAAAGGGCTCCGGAGCCAGATCAATAAGACTTGACCTTCCGAAGTTTACACTCATTGGTGCTACAACAAGAGTTGGAATGCTTTCTGCTCCGCTAAGAGACAGATTTGGTATGGTGGATAAGCTGGAATTTTATTCTCATCATGACTTGAAGGAGATAGTAATAAGGTCTGCTTCTGTTTTAGATGTTGATATTGATGAGGAGGGTGCTCTGGAGATTGCAAGGAGATCAAGAGGAACACCAAGACTTGCGAACAGATTGCTAAAGAGATGCCGTGATTATTCACAGGTGTGTCATGATGGACATATAGACTACGATATAGCAAGGCAGGCGCTTGACAAATTTCAGGTGGATTCAAGTGGACTTGATGTCAATGACAGAAACATATTGCTTACCATGATAGAAAAGTTTGATGGGGGTCCGGTGGGACTTGATACGCTGGCAGCTTCGGTTGGCGAGGATCCGGGAACTATAGAGGACGTATACGAACCATATTTTATTTTGAATGGATTTATAAACAGAACACCAAGGGGTAGGGTGGTTACAGAGCTATGTTATAGACATTTTGGTCTGGATGCGCTTATTCACAAATAATAGGAGGAAAAGGGAATGGCACAGAAGAATGATATTAAGGTAGTAATCAACAACAAAGTGTATACGCTTAGTGGACAGGAGAGCGAGGAGTATCTGCAGAACGTGGCAACTTATATCAATGGAAAGATTGCAGAGTGTCAGTCATCTGAAGCATACAGACGCTTTAATGCAGAGTACCAGAATGTACTTTTAGCTCTTAATATTGCAGATGATTACTTTAAGGCCAAGGATCAGGTAAATCAGATGCTTACAGAGGATGATGACAAGGATAAGCAGATTTATGATCTGAGACATGAGGTTATAGAGGTACAGATAAAATATGAATCTGCACAAAAGATGATAGAAGAGTATAAAGATAAAATCAGCGAGCTACAAAGACAGATCATAAAGCTGGAAGCGGAGAAAAATGTTAAATAAATCAGAAATTTTAGCGCCTGCGGGGGATTTTCTTTCGGTACAGGCTGCCGTGAATGCACATGCAGATGCTGTGTATTTAGGTGGAAGTCTGTTTAGTGCAAGAGCCTTTGCAGGCAATTTTGATGAAAAAGAATTACTTGATACGATTGACTATTGTCATATGCATGATGTTAGGGTGTATATGGCAATCAATACGTTGCTTATGAATAAAGAGCTTGACAGACTCCCGGATTATGTCCTTCCCTACTATAAGGAGGGAGTAGATGGCATAATAGTTCAGGATGTGGGGGTAGTTTATGCTTTGTCTGAGTGTTTCCCTGATCTGCCACTTCATTGCAGTACACAGATGAGTGTATCCAGCATCTACGGGGCAGAATTTCTAAAGAAAAATGGTTTTACCAGAATCGTGCCTTCAAGAGAGCTTTCTCTGGAAGAATTAAAATCCATAAAAAACACAGTTGATATCGAATTAGAAACCTTTGTCCATGGGGCAATGTGTTATTGTTATTCCGGCAGATGCCTGCTAAGCAGCTTTGCTGGAGGAAGAAGCGGAAACAGGGGAAGATGCGCCCAGCCGTGCAGAAAGAAATATCATGCAAATGACAGCTTTTTATATGCATTAAGCCTAAAGGATATGTGTACACTCAGATGTCTTGGGGAGCTTATGGATGCAGGTATTGATTCCTTTAAAATTGAGGGAAGAATGAAAAAGCCGGAGTATGTGGCAGCTGCAGTAAATGCATATAGGACAATAAGGGACATGCACTTAAGTGGAGTAGATACTGAAAAGGAAGCTAAAAGGCAGGAAAAGCTTTTGCTCGATATATACAACAGAGGAGGCTTCTGTCAAGGTTATTATTATACCAAAAATGGGAGAAATATGCTTGCGTCAGATAGACCAAATCATGACGGACTAAAAATAGGAAAGATCAGCAGTGTGAAAGCTCCTTTTGTAGAAGTTGTTCTCTGCGAGGATGTTTCACCCGGAGATGTGCTTGAAATACGAAGCAAAAACAACTGCACTCAGATTACCTGTAACGTTTCAGGAAAATGTAAAGGGAAAATACTCCTGAAAGCAAAATCTCTTAAATCGATTTCTGTAGGTGCGCAGGTATACAGAATCAGAAACAATGCTCTTATTGATAATATAAACAGCACAATAATTGAAAATACAAGAAAAATTCCTGTTAGCGCAAGGGTTGAAGCGCAAGCTGACTCACCGCTTACAATTGAGCTTCATGTGTCTGGTGATGATACTAAGGTAGTGCTTGAAGGACCTTGCTGTTTAAAAGCATCATCAAAGCCGGTTACAGCCCGGAATATAATTGATAAAGTGTCAAAGACAGGAGAAACCCCATTTATACTTGAGGACATAAACGTTGACTTAGGTGAAAATGTGTTTGTACAGATGAGCGTGCTGAACAATATGAGAAGAGAAGCCTTTCAGCTGCTTGAAAAAAAGCTGTCTCAAAGGTATATAAGGGATGATGGCAATATAAAGGCAGGCTGCGCTCCTGATAGTATCTGTAACAAGGAGTGGTTCCAGGGCTTTACTGTGTCTGTAACTACAGCTGAGCAGGTAAATATTGTTAAGAATTATAAATGGGTATCCAATGTGGTTGTAGATTATAATATGGGAAAGCATATCAAGGAACTGACAGAGGCAGGCTTGAATGTGTTTTTGGCTCTGCCTGAGATTATGAGGCAGAGTAAGCTTGATATCCTATTTTCTACTGATTTTTTACAGTATGATGGCATAGTTGTAAGAAATATGGATGAGCTTGGTTATGTGGTGCGGGAAGGCTATCAGGGTAATGTGATTGCAGCACCCAGCTTATATGGCTACAACGATTATGCTCATAGCTTTTATAGAAGCTGGCTGGGAGACAGAATAGTGTTTATGTCTCCTGAGGAGCTAACCCTTGATGAGATACAGAACCTTAAGGAAAGAACAATACTTAAGCTGTACGGGCATCAGAAGGTTATGATTGCCGCCAACTGCATAAGGTCCAATTTTTTTGGCGGCTGCGGAGAAGGCACTATGGATATCAACACCATTTCAGATGAGATGGGAAACAGCTTCTATACAAGAAGCTATTGCGATAGCTGTGTAAATGTAATATATAATGGTGTTCCGACATGCATAATTGATAAGTTTGAAAGCAATCTTGGAAATGCAATAGGATATTATGCGGAGTTTACTGTTGAGGATGCCGCTTCAATGAAAGCTGTTATGGATTATATTGGCGGCAAGGTGGAGGGAACGTGTACAAATAACCCGGTAAAGAGCTTTACAAGAGGGCATTACTATAAGGGAATAGATTAAAACGAAGGTGAAAAAATGGTTACAATACTTAGTGAAATAGCTAAATATCTGATCATATTTTTTATGGTGCTTTATACGGTGAAGTGTTTTACTGTATTAAAACCGGTATCTCCGGAAAAAAAGCGCCGCGCTCTTAATGTGCAGATTTTTTATGTATTTGTAATTCATTTTCTGTGTTATTTTACAATGTATCTGCACTATAGGAAAACAGAAATACTTATATTTTATGTAGTACAGATGATAGTCTCCATTATTTATATGGCAACCTATCATACAATTTACAAGGGCTCCTCCAGACTTATCACAAATAATATGTCATTTTTGTTGCTTATTGGATATGTTATGCTTACAAGACTTGATTTTGATTTAGCAAAGAAACAGTTTCTGTTTGCTACAATCATGCTGGTAGCAACTGCATTTATTCCAATGTTTATTGTAAAGCTTCCCCAAATACGAAACTGGAGTGTGCTTTATGCAGTAGTTGGTATAGGCTTTTTAAGTACTGTGTTTATTCCAAATGTGGGAGTGGACAAATACGGTTCAAATAACTGGATATCCATAGGCGGAATAACCATGCAGCCTATGGAGCTTGTAAAGATTATTTTTGTATTCTTCCTTGCAAGCTCATTTATGAAGGCTAAGGATTATAAGGATATGATGAAAACAATAATTGTAGCCGGAATCTTTATGCTAATACTTGTGGCAGAGACAGATTTAGGTGGAGCAGTAATATTTTTCATGGTATTTATTTTGATGCTGTACGTTGCAACAGGAAAGCATAGTATATTGATTGGTGGAGGCATATTGGGAAGTGTAACAGCCATACTTGGTTACATATTGTTAAAGGACAGATTTAGCCACGTATCCGTTCGTATCGATGCCTGGCTCAATCCTTTGCAGTATATAGATGACAGTGGGTATCAGGTTGCTCAGAGCTTGTTTGCAATAGGTTCAGGTGGCTTTGAGGGAACCGGACTTTGCCAGGGGCTTCCTACCTCAATACCCGTTGTCACTAGTGATTTTATATTTGCGGCAATATGTGAGGAGCTGGGAGTTATATTTGGTCTCTGCCTCCTTCTTATGTATCTTAGCTGTTTCATTTATTTTATAAATATTTCCATGAAAATCAGGGACACATTTTATAAGAATGTTGCATTTGGTTTTACCATATGCTTTATATTCCAGATATTCCTAAATGTAGGAGGTGTAGTAAAGTTTATTCCTTCCACAGGAGTAACGCTTCCTCTTATTAGCAGTGGCGTGAGCTCTGTAGTTAGTACGCTTTTGATGTTTGGTATTATTCAGGGAATATGCGTCCTTGAGAATCGTGCAGAAAAACAGGCTGTGTTAGCGATGTCGAACAAACGAAAAATTGTCCAGGAGGCGAAAAAGGATGTCAAAAGGGAAAACCGGTCAGACGAAAGAGAAAAAGGAAATAAACAGCAGACCAGGAAAAATTCGTCAGGTAAAGCCTCAAAAAACAGCTACAGTGACGAGGAATTCTGGGGAGAATAATGGCTATTTGGATAAAAAGACTAACGAAAAAAAGAATATTCCGGTTCTCGTTATAACATATTTTGTTGTAATCATATTTGTGTGCATGTTTGCATATATAATAAAATTTATGATTAAGGATTCAAGAACCTTTATAGCCAATTCATATAACGACAGACAGTCCTTATACGGTGAGAAGATTAAAAAGGGCAGCATCATATCCTCTGATGGAAGCATTCTTGCAGAGACGGTTGTAAGTGATGACGGAGCAGAGTATCGATATTATCCTTATGCAAATGTATTTGCCCATGCTATTGGATATGATACCTGTGGACAGGCCGGGCTTGAGATGGAGTCTGCATATTATCTACTGACATCTAACCAGAATATTATTACACAGACATATAATAAACTGAAAAATCAGAAGAGTAACGGAAATAATGTTGTGTGTACACTTAATCTTAAGCTGCAGACTGCAGCATACAATGCACTTGGATACAATGATGGCGCAGTTGTAATAATGGAGCCCTCTACCGGAAAGCTGCTGGCCATGGTATCGAAGCCTGATTTTGACCCAAATAGCATAGAGACTGTTATGGAGGAAATACAGAATACGGACAGTTCATGCCTTCTTAACAGAGCTACTCAGGGCTTATATCCACCGGGCTCAACCTTTAAGGTGCTTACCGCCCTGGAATATATAAAAGAAAATCCGGATTACAACAGCTATTCATATGAATGTGAAGGTGAGGATGTATTTGATGGTGTTCAGATTCACTGCTCAGACTATGCAGTTCATGGAACTGTTGATTTGTGGGAATCGCTGTCAAAGTCCTGCAATACCTCTTTTTCGAATATCGGAATGACTCTTGATAAGCAGTCCTTTAGAGACCTGTGTGAGGCCTTTTTGTTTAACAAGGAGCTTCCGTATTCGGGCTATTACAGAAAATCGGAGTTTAAGCTGGATGGAGCTTCCGATGATTCCGAGATACCTCAGACAGCAATAGGCCAGGGTAAAACTTTGATTACACCACTTCACAGTGCCATGATCATGAGCACTATTGCAAATGGGGGAGTGATGATGAAGCCATATATGATAGACAGGATAGAATCCTGCGATGGAGATTTGGTAAGAACCTTCAAGCCAAGCACATACGGAAAGATTATTTCGTCATCAGAAGCCAGAATTGTTAAGGATCTTATGCTGGGAGTAACTAAGGATGGTACAGCTGCTGATGCATTTTATGATTGCTCTTACAGTGTGGCAGGTAAAACCGGAACTGCGGAATTCAATGATAACATGGATTCCCACTCATGGTTTGTAGGCTATTCCAATGTGGACGATCCGGACATTGTAGTATGCGTCATAGTTGAAAATGCAAGCTCAACGGGAAGCTCTGCAAAGTATATTGCAAGACAGCTGTTTGATGTATATTACAGCGAGGTAAAATAGGTTTGAATGTAAAATAGAATAATGTACAAATAATACTCCGTTATAAACAGCTTCCGTGTCATATATTCTTGCTTGAAAAAATGATTTCATGTGTTATACTTATTTCAAGTTTAATTACACACCTACAGATAATAGGAGGAACTACGGTGTTAGAAGCAACAAGCTGTGGAGGTGTGGTAATCTTCAGAGGAAAAGTATTGTTGTTGTACAAAAATTACAAGAACAAATACGAGGGATGGGTTCTCCCAAAGGGCACCGTTGAGAAGGGTGAGGAGCATGATGAAACGGCTCTTCGCGAGGTGAAGGAGGAGACAGGTGTAAGCGCATCTATAATAAAGTATGTGGGGAAAAGCAATTATACCTTCAATACTGCTTTTGATGTAGTTAATAAGGATGTTCATTGGTATCTCATGATGGCAGACAGTTATTACAGCAAGCCTCAGAGAGAGGAATATTTTGTGGATTCCGGATACTATAAGTACCATGAAGCTTACCACCTTCTGAAATTTCCAAATGAGAAGCAGATTCTTGAACAGGCATATTCAGAGTATGTGGACCTGAAAAAGAGGAATCTGTGGGGAAGTAAGAAGTATTACTAGAACGGATTACTAATGTGAAAAGCTCTTTGTATTTGTATACAGAGAGTTTTTTGTTTTGAAGGGATGTTCAAATTATGGAGAAGAAAAAGGAAAAAAAAGATATCCTGATAAATCTTATTTTTGTGGCTTTGCTCATTACAGCTCTGGTAAGTGGAGGATATCTTGGCTTTTATTATTACAAGGCGTGGAAAGCTCAGAGCGAATTTGATAACCTAAAAAAACTCATGACCGTAAAAGAAGATGGTCAGATAGTCGGTGATAATGAGAAAACAGAGGTTCAGATAAAAAAAGAGGGTAGTTCTGAGGATAAAATTGTAATGCTTAAAAAATATGCAAAGCTGTATGAAAAGAATCCTGATTTGGCCGGATGGCTAAGTATAGACAATACGACGATAGATTATCCTGTTATGTACACACCTGAGAATAATGAAAAGTATATACATATGGATTTTGAGGGAAATTGGAGTGATCCGGGTACGCCGTTTATTGATAGGAACTGTAATCCATTTGAGGATAGAACTGCAAATGTACTTATATATGGACATAATATGAAATCCGGAATTATGTTCCGGGAGCTGCTAAAGTACGAGGATAAGGCATTTTATGAAGAACATAAGTATATAACCTTCGACACCCTGTATGAGAGCGGAACATATGAGGTGATTGCAGCCTTTCGATCGCAGATATATGCTGAAGCAGACACGGAGCACTATCATTACTATCAGTTTTTTGATGCTGAAAATGAGGATGAATTTAATCGGTACGTTGAGTTTGTGAAAAACAGCACTCCATATGAAATTGGACTAGGCGCTGAATATGGTGATGAGTTGATTACACTTTCAACATGTGCATCACACACTGAGAATGGAAGATTTGTTGTTGTGGCAAAGCGTATAAAATAAGTCTACAATATTATAACGGACTGGATTAAAGGGACTGGTGTTGACACATAATTTCCTATATGTTAATATAACAAATGTTGTAAGCGCCGGCTTGTCGGAATTGGCAGACGAGGCAGACTCAAAATCTGTTGGTGGCAACATCGTGCGGGTTCAAGTCCCGCAGCCGGCACTAAGATATGCCTGAATCCCTGAATAGGGGTTTCAGGCTTTTGTTATATGTTAGGGGGAACACAATGCTAAGCAGAAGGGTTAAGCAGCAGATAAACAGTGCTATAACAGAGCTTGATATGAATTTGTCCAATAATTATAAAGACCTGGCTCATGACGCACTAAAGGAGCTTGACAGACTGACAGACAGCCTGTATGAGCATGGCGAAATCAAGGATAAGGATTACAGAAAGCTAAGAAGTAAGGTAGATGAATATAAGACAAAGATGAAGGGATATCATCACTAAAAAAAGGCTGACGCTTTAGCGATTTTTGGTCGCATAAGCGTCAGCCCTTTTTTAATAGCCCTTCATGATTTCACGCTTGAGTTTTTTGATTATTTTCTTTTCAAGTCTTGAGATATAGGACTGGGATATTCCCAGCATATCTGCAACCTCCTTTTGTGTTTTTGTAATTCCGCCTATTGTGCCAATTCCATATCGAAGCTCAATAATCGTTCTTTCTTTTTCACATAGCTTTGAGATTGCATCGTCTAACAGGCTCCTGTCAACCTCGGTTTCAAGATCCTTGTACACAACGTCTTCTTCAGTTCCCAGGATGTCAGATAGAAGAAGCTCATTGCCATCCCAATCAACGTTTAAGGGCTCATCTATAGAAATCTCAGTTTTTAGTCTGCTGTTTCTTCTTAGAAACATAAGTATTTCATTTTCAATACACCTGGATGCATATGTGGCAAGCTTTATGTTCTTGTCATTTCTAAAAGTGTTTATTGCCTTGATCAGGCCTATCGTTCCTATTGAAATCAAGTCCTCTATACCAACACCTGTATTATCAAATTTTTTTGCAATAAATACAACTAATCTAAGGTTCCTTTCAATGAGAATCTTTTTTGCATCCTCAGAATTGTATTTTGTAAGATCATCAATAACGGCTGCCTCCTCAACAGGCGCTAAGGGTGCGGGCAGAATATCAGTACCACCTATGTAGTAAATATCTCTTGTGTTTCTTGGTGACAGCATGGATAGGTTGGTGGCAACTGTAAATTTAAAATCATTGCCTCTTATTGTGTTTAGCATATCTTTTTCCTCTTTTCATATATTTTTTGTTTAGGAGAATGCATTTATCTGTATGTAATATATTTATCTGATTCCGGCATATACCAATTAGTGGGTTGGATTCTACATATGTATCATCGATAAACATATAGTCAATGTCCATTGCCAGCATCAAATTGTTTGTAGAACATATAGTGTTATAAGGTATTAAATGCATTCCAAAATGCGCATAGTCTGCAATATCGTATATTGATGTGGGTGACTTTATGTATGCATCTATCAGCCGGAGCATATTTGGGTCTGCGAGAGATGCGGCCACCTTGTAGGTGGTTATGGATACACACCTGCCTGTAATGGTGCACCTAAGCTGGTTTCCGGTATCAATGTAGCCAATTGCGTTTGTAATTTTACCTGCCTTCCCAAGCAGGACATTTGTCAGAAAATTCACATGATCACTTCTTTTTTCTGTAATGCAAATAGGATTATACAAAAATACAAATGAGAAATAAGTCGGAAAACAAACGGCAAAGCCAAGATATTTCGATTAAATTTAAAGCCTTGTTGATGAAAATGTTGCTAAGTCCCCTATATTTCGATGTTTCATTAAAAAAATGTGTATAAATCTGTGGATAATGTTGAAAAGTTCTAAAACTTTCTAAGATGTGCGAAAAATGGACACAATTTGCGACATAGTTTGATATTAAGTAAAATAAAATGATAAAAAAGGCGAATAAAAAGATGGAAAATATAAATCCCGAGCTTTTGCTTGCTATAGACTCAAAAGACGTAAGTACCGAGGGAAGCCTTTATATAGGTTATAATAGAGAGGATAACAGCTGGAATCTGATAATACGATATTCCGGTGATATAGACGACCTGGTAGAAAAATATATGAATCGCTGCATATATTTGCTTGGAGGATATGCAATAATTAATATATTTGAGAATAACATTGAAAGCCTTGTTGCTGATTCGAGAATACTGTATATTGATAAATCACACTATTTTAGCTATGGAGAAACTTATAATTCGTTTGAAAAATATAGTGCCTGTGTTTCTGATTATGTAAGGGCAAGCTACAATCTAAATGGGGAAGGCGTGCTGGTAGGTATCATGGACAGTGGGGTGGATATTCGAAACAGCCAGTTTAGCACAGACGGAAAAACAAGGGTTGTAGCTTATTGGGATCAGAACGAGGTGTATGATTACAATAGTCCGAACAGATACGAAATCGGAAGAATATATAACCGTGACGAGCTGCTTGTGGAGGAAGTACAAAATGAGATAGCAGAGAGCTTATATTCCACCCATGGTACCGAGGTTTGTTCTGTTGTAGCCGGAAACAGAACAGGTATAGCAACAGGTTCTCCGATTGTGGTAGTTGAACAGGCAAGTGACAGGAACATTCCGGATACAATCAGTATCATGATGGGGCTTGATTTCCTTGTCAGGTATGCAATAAATGTAAAAATGCCACTTGTCATCAATCTTTCTTATGGAAATAACTATGGCGCACATGACGGAAGCAGTACTCTTGAAGAATTCATAGATGAAATTTCTCAGCTGGCAAAGGTAAGTATAGTGACAGGAACAGGAAATGATGGTGCAAAATCAATACATACAAATGGTTTGCTCGGAAATGTCAGCTTTGAAGACCTGGACATAGTTGTTGAAGAGGGAGTTAATAATTTCGGACTGCAAATATGGAAGAACTATGCTGATTTGTATGATGTCATTGTGTATAGTCCATCCTTTGAAGCTGTACTTTATCTGACAGAGGGACAGATATCAAGTGGCAGATGGCTTTCCCGGGTTAGCCTGTATGGTATATACCAGGCACCTACGCCAAGTACAGTTAGGCAGCTTATATATATTTTCTTTCAGTCAAATACATTTATCAGTCCCGGAAAATGGAAGGTCAGATTGTATCCTAAGAAAATAATAAGTGGAAGCTATGACGCATATCTGCCCGGTGAATCATTTATTACAGGGAGAATATACTTTGACAAGGCATCTTTATACAGCACTCTTACAATACCAGCCACAGGTAAGAGGATCATTTCGGTTGCAGCGTATAATCAGATAACAGGAGGGTTTGCTGCATTTTCAGGTAGAGGCTTTACTACAAATGACAGTATTAAGCCGGATATTGCTGCTCCGGGAGTTGGAATTACAACTTCCCTGGGAATGGATGTGTTCAGTACAGCTGATGGAACGTCACTTTCCGCAGCTTTTGTATCAGGCTGCAGCAGCCTTTTGATGCAGTGGGGCATCGTAAATGGGAATGACCCATTCATGTATGGGGAAAGGCTTAAAGCCCAGCTTATTCGCGGTGCAAAGGAGCTTGATAATGTGGATATCTATCCAAACAGATACATAGGATGGGGTATTTTGTGCTTTGAGAATAGTATAATGGGATTATTTGTATAAAATATTTGTAAATATATGTGGTTAAATGTCGTAAAGTTGTGTATAATCATCTTTGTATTGTGTGCTTTTTTGCACTTTTTAGATTTATGCAAGGAAAATGGGGTGTAAGTTACATGGTTGGATTTTATAATTATACGGTAGTATTAACGTACTTGAGTCTGTTGTCGTCAGTTACAGGGCTGTTTTTTACATTTAGCGGTCATCTGAGCATAGGTATATTGTGCCTTGCCATATCCGGACTTTTTGATGCATTTGATGGAAGGGTTGCCAGAACGAAAACAGACCGGACATTAGACGAGAAGAGATTTGGAATTCAGATAGATTCATTGTGTGATCTGGTTAGCTTTGGAGTATTCCCGGTTGTGCTTTGCTGGTTTTCAGGTATGAATACTCCATTTGGAATGATTATTCTTGCACTTTATTGTCTTGCAGGAATGATAAGACTTGCATTTTATAATGTTCTGGAGGAAAAGAAGAATAATGACTTTGAGGACGCAGAGGTTATTGAAGAACCGGATGGAAGAAAGTATTTCCATGGAATGCCAATTACGGCTATATCTGTAGGGCTTCCTATTGTCTATGTAACTTCACCACTGCTTGGCCAATATTTCCCTATAGTGCTACATGCAATAATGATAATTGCCCTGGTCCTGTTTATTACAGATTTTAAATTTCCAAAGCCAACAACAAAGGAGCTCATTGGATTGATTGTTGTAGTTGCCATTGCTGTTTTTTGGCTTTTATTCAGATATATGATTAGGAGAGATATTATACATATTCCTTCTTTTAGAAGGATGCTATGGTGAAGGATACGCGGAGGGAGTTTATGGGAGAAAAACGCGCTGCAGTATATTGTGAGAACAAGGACATACAGAAGGTTTCATTTCAGGATAAGCTGCTTAGAATTTTATATAAGACAGCTCCTGGAAGAGTGGCGTTAAATGTACTAATCAGACCAGTTGTATCACGGACAATTGGGGCGCTTCTTGACACAAGACCTTCTGCAGTTCTAATTTCTTCGTTTGTAAGAAAGAATCATATTGACATGTCAGAATGTGAAAAGAATACATTTGTGTCCTTCAATGATTTTTTTAAGAGAAGGTTAAAGGTGGGAAGCAGACCAATTTGCCAAGAGCCAGGCAGCTTTGTAAGTCCGTGTGATGGTAAGCTTACGGTTTATGATATTGAGGATTCAGATCAGTGTACATTCAATATAAAGGATTCTGAATATGCGTTGGATGAGCTCTTAAGAGATGAAAGGCTGGCCTCAAGGTACAAGGGTGGTACAATGTGGCTATTTAGGCTGTGTGTGGATGATTATCACAGATACATATACAATGTGGAGGGCAAACAGTCGCATGTTAGAAGGATTGAAGGCCTTTATCATACTGTGAATCCTATTGCATCGGATATATATAAGATTTATAAGGAAAACACACGTGAGTACTGTCTCATAAAGACAAAGGAGATGGGAACAATCGTCCACATGGAAGTTGGTGCCATGTTTGTTGGAAGAATAGAGAATTCCCACATGAAGGGCTGCATGGTAAATAAAGGCCAGGAGAAGGGCAACTTCGCATACGGAGGCTCTACAATTATTATCCTCACTCAGAAGGGTAGTGTTGCTCCTTTAGGTGATATATCGCATAATTCCGGATTGGATATAGAAACACAGGTCAGACAGGGGCAGAAAGTTGGAACAATTATTTGATGAAGGCCTGTCTAAAGTGAAGGCTTCTATAGTTGGCCGGAGTATATCCGGTATAGATACGAAACTGCTCAGTAAAATAGCTTTGGCTTGGATATGCAAGGGTAGAGGATATCTGGGCAGGTGAATAGTCAGAGTACACTAGCATATTCTTGGCAGTTTCAAGCTTTACAGCTCTGATATAGTGGTTTATTGTATCGCCCATTTCCTTCTTGAAGAGCTTTGACAGGTAAGTAGGAGACAAATCTACTTTTTTTGCAAGCTCGTCAACAGTGAGCTTTGTATGAAGATTGTCATATATATAATCGATGCATTCTGCAATTGGTTTTGAACAGACGCTGTTTTTTCGTAGGTTCCTCATTTTCTTCGCATAATCGATACACATGAATGCGTGTAATTCTGAAATCTCTTCAATGCTTTTCATTTTGTCAGCTGTTTGAATATAGAAGTCACTTAAGTTGTATGCACTTGCAACATCAAGGCCTCCTTCAATACAATACCTTGCTATAATTGCTGTTGTAATTACAAAATGATATCTGATATTATTTACCGGATTGTCAGATAATACTCCCAGACCTTCCTTACTCATAAGTGGGGAAGCTTTACACATTTCTTTTGTTTTTTCTACATTGCCGGATTTAATGATGGCATAGAATTCAAGCTCCGGATTATAAGGAGCTCTAATAACCTGTTCTTCCCGCCTGATATATTCTCTATAAAACATTTCTTTTTTGTACATAACATCCTCCTAATACGTAACGAAAAGTTTAAATGAAAGTTGTCAGTAATAATAAATCTTCGCCAAATAATAAAAGTCAAATCATTATATCAATTATATCATATTTGCGATAAAAAAAACAAAAAAACGATATAACATTAAAATTACCTATGTTATCATGATTACACTTTATAAAGGTACGACGTCGTATAGAAGATTTAGAGAGGAGTATGTTATGAAAAAAATTAAGCAGCTTATTGCGATGATGCTTGTAATATGCATGATGGTGACTCTTGTACCGGTTGATGTAAAGGCTGCGACAAAGCCATACGTCAAGTCGGTTGCGGTTACGAATGTGCCATCTAAGCATCTTGTTCTTAAGAAGGGAAGTACATTTCAGCTTAAGCCAAAGGTTACTGTTAGTGGAACTATCAGTACAAAGGTTACCTACAAGTCATCAGACAGCAAGATAGTAAAGGTAGATTCAAAGGGCTTACTTACTGCGGTTAAGACAGGCAAGGTAATCGTAGCAGTTAAGAGTGTTGCCGATCCAAGTGTTTATTACAGATTTTATGTTCATGTGGGAGTTCCTGTAGGTAGTGTAAAGCTTCAGACTACAGCCATGAGCGTATTTAAAGGCAGTGTAAAGACATTAAAAGCAACAGTTGGTCCTAAAAATGCTACATACAAGGCAGTAAAGTGGACATCAAGCAACAGCAAGATTGCTACAGTGTCAGCTAAGGGTGTTGTAAAGGGCATTAAGGCAGGAACAGCATATATTACAGCTAAGGCTCTTGATGGAAGCGGAAAATATGCGAAGTGTAAGGTTGTAGTAAAGCAGCCTGTCACAGCAGTTAAGCTTAGCGCAGGTGTCGGTTCGGTAAAGGTTGGTCAGACAAAGACCATAAGAGTTGCAGTATATCCTGGCACAGCAACAAACAAGAAGGTAAAGTGGACATCAAGTAATACAAAGATAGCTACGGTTACACAGACAGGTGACATTACAGGCGTAGCTCCGGGTACCTGTGTAATTACAGCAAAGGCGGTTGATGGCTCAGGTAAGTATGCTACATGTAAGCTTACAGTAAAGAAGAATGTTACTATTGAGAATAAATATGAGGAGCAGGGCTACAAGCTTCTCTGGCATGATGAGTTCGATGGAACAGAGCTTGACAGAAGCATCTGGAATGTTGAAACACATGAGCCGGGCTGGGTAAACAATGAGCTTCAGGAATATGTTGATTCAGAGGAGAATATTCAGGTCAAGGACGGCGCTCTCGTTATCAGCTCAAAGAAGACAGTAAATGATGATGGAACAATATCCTATACATCAGGACGTGTAAACACACAGAATAAGCAGGATTTCAAGTACGGAAGAGTACAGTTCAGAGCTAAAGTTCCAACAGGAAAGGGATACCTTCCTGCTGCATGGATGATGCCGACAGATGAGAGCCTTTACGGACAGTGGCCAAGATGTGGTGAGATTGATGTTATGGAGGTTCTCGGAAATGCAACAGAGACAACATATGGAACAATCCACTTTGGAAATCCACATTCAGAGTCACAGGGCAAGTACACACTTGAGAGTGGTACATTTGCTGACAGCTATCATGTATTTACATGTGACTGGGAGCCTGGACGCATTGTATGGTACGTTGATGGAAAGAAGATTCACGAGGCAAATGACTGGTACTCAACAACAGTAAACAAGGGAACGGTTACATATCCTGCACCATTTGATCAGCCATTCTATGTGATTCTTAACCTTGCAGTTGGCGGAAACTGGCCGGGTAATCCGGATGATGATGCTGATTACATCAACACAGAGAAGCTTACTGTTGATTATGTAAGAGTATATCAGAAGGAAGAGTACAACGAGGACGTTGAGAAGCCGGTTAGAGAGATCATTATCCGTGATCCGGATGAGAACGGAAACTATGTAATAAACAGCAACTTCGAGGAGGAAGACCTTGGCGATGCTGAGAACTGGATATTCATGGCACAGAACGGCGGTGAAGGTTCAGCAGAAATTAGCAACAATGCAATTCACATTACAACAACAGACGAGGGAACTGTAGATTACAGTATCCAGCTTGTTCAGCCAAACATCCCTGTTGAGAAGGGTGCTACATACGAGCTTTCCTTCGAAGCATGGGCTGATGAGGAAAGACAGGCAATCGTTGATATATCAGCTCCTACAAGATCATGGCAGAGATACCTTGCTGATACAACATTTACAATGACAACAGAGAAGCAGACATACAAGTATGAGTATAGAATGACAGGCGAGAGCGATGATATGGGTAGAGTTGAGTTCAACCTTGGTAATCGTGGAAGCATTGCAGGAGTACACATTTCTAATGTAACGATCAAGAAGCTTAAGCAGGAGGTTATTGAGGATAAGAAGACAATCCTTTCAGATGGTAATCTTGTTTACAATGGCGAGTTCCAGGAAGGAACAGGCAGACTTGGCTTCTGGACTGTTGACAATGAATGCGGCGCGACTGTAGCAGTTTCAGGTCTTTCGGATAAGAGAAGACTTCATGTAGATAAGGCAGATGGAAAGGTTGTTCTTTCTCAGGGTGAGCTTGCATTTGCACCAAATGTAAATTATGTTCTTTCATTTGAGGTGGAGACAGCAGATGAAGGAAGCAGCATGGTAGTAAGTGCAGCAGGTCAGACCTTTGATGTAGCACTTGAGGCAGGTAAGAAGGTTTACAAGTACAAGTTAACTACAGCAGATGTGCTTTCTGACACAGCAATAGTATTTGACTTTACAGGTTGTAAGAGCATTGCTCTTGACAATGTTAAGATTATTGAGGATGCACTTCTTCTTAACGGAGATTTCGCAGCTGATTTCTCAGGCTATGAAGTATTCGTAGACGGAAGCGCAGATGCTTCTGCTGTAGTTGACAGCCAGAAGGAGGATAATGCAGCAGACTTTACTATTAAAAATTCTGCAGATCAGAGCTGGAAGATTCAGCTCAAGCAGAACAATGTGAAGCTTGAGAAGGGTCAGTGGTATTCATTATCATTTGATGTAAAGAGCTCAATTGCCAGATCAATCGAGTATGCAATTCAGCGTGACGGAAGCATTCATAAGGATGCAGCCGGCAACGAAGACTGGACACCTTATGTTCAGAAGACTGTTAAGCTTGATGCTTACGATCAGGATAATCAGGAGTACGTAACAATTTCTACAGAGTTCCAGATGGCTTGTGATACAGATGCAGAGAGTATTTTCAATATCGCACTTGGTGCAGGTGGTGAAAGTGGTGCCCCAATCACAACTCAGCACAGAATCTGTATTGACAACATCGTACTTACACAGATTGCTGCTCCGGAGATTGAGGTTCCTGTAGGCGAGAACCTCCTTGCAAATCCAAAATTTGAGAAGGGTGAGGATGGATCATTCACTTCATGGGAGAATGCAATCACAGCTCCGGGAGTTGCAACAGCTGATTCAGCAGATGGAGCTATTACATACACAATTACAGATTGTGGTGAGGCTGATTGGAATATTCAGCTTAAGCAGATGGGACTTGCACTGGAGCAGGGTGCAACATACACACTTAAGTTTACAGTTGTTTCAAGTGTAGACAGAGTTATAAAGGCTGCCGTTATGACTCCTTCAGCAGGCTATGCTTGGCATGGCGGAGCTGATGTAGTACTTACAGCAGGCGTTCCTCAGGATATCACTGTAGATATTACTCCAAAGGATGATGTATTTACTGATGGTATAACAGTTGATACAGGTGCAGGTGTATTCTTCTCAATGGGATTTGTTGATGGATATACACTTGGCGAGCACACAGTATCTATTTCAAATGTTTCATTTGTTAAAAAATAATAGTGCATCATAAATTACATCATAATATATAGCCCAGGGCTGTCACGTTTTGTGGCAGCCCTATTTTCATGGCAACAGCAATTTTCACATAAATATATTGCTTACAAGCCTTGAAAAAATGGCATATTAAAAGTATAATCCTAATGAATGATTCAAGATAATATGGCGAAATATGTGTTGCATATATGCTTTTCTATGTGAAAGCATATACACAGGAATGCCACAGAAAAAAGGAGATAAAAGATATGAGTAAGAAGCCAGTTGTGTTAATGGTACTTGATGGTTATGGACTTAGTGATAAGACAGAGGGCAATGCGATAGCGATGGCGAAGACTCCTGTAATGGACAAGCTTATGGCTACAGCACCTTTTGCAAAGGGTAATGCATCAGGACTTCCTGTAGGACTTCCAGACGGGCAGATGGGTAATTCAGAGGTTGGACATATGAATATCGGTGCCGGCCGAATAATTTACCAGGAGCTTACCAGAATTACAAAGTCTATTGCAGACGGAGATTTCTTTGAGAATGAGGAGATGCTAGCTGCTATAGATAACTGCAAGAAGAATGGTTCAGATCTTCATCTTTGGGGACTCCTTTCAGATGGTGGTGTTCATAGCCACAACACACATCTTTATGCAATACTTGAGCTTTGCAAGAAGCAGAATTTTGAAAATGTATATGTTCATCCGTTCTTTGATGGAAGAGACACACCTCCTGCATCAGGAAAGGGCTTCCTTGAGGAGCTTGTTGCCAAGATGAATGAGATTGGTGTTGGAAAGATTGCTTCTATGTCAGGACGTTATTATGCTATGGATAGAGATAACAGATGGGACAGAGTGGAGTTGGCATACAAGTCACTTGTAACAGGAGAGGGTGTCCTTGCTGAGGATGCAGTAGCTGCTATGCAGGAGTCATATGACAAGGAAGTGTATGATGAGTTCGTACTTCCAACTGTTATCACAGAGAATGGTAAGCCTGTATCACTTGTAAAGCCAAATGATTCGGTTATCTTCTTTAACTTCAGACCGGATAGAGCCCGCGAGATTACAAGAGCATTTTGTTCAGACGATTTCGATGGCTTTGAGAGACCATATGGCCGCATGCCACTTGTGTATGTATGCTTCAAGGATTATGACGAGACGATCCCTAACAAGCTTGTTGCATTTAAGAAGGAAGAGATTGACAACACCTTTGGTGAGTACCTTGCTTCACTTGGCATGAAGCAGCTTCGTCTTGCTGAGACTGAGAAATATGCACATGTAACCTTCTTCTTCAATGGAGGAGTTGAGGAGCCAAACAAGGGTGAGGACAGAATACTTGTTAAGTCACCGGCAGTAGCAACATATGATCTTCAGCCGGAGATGAGCGCTCCGGAGGTTAGTGAGAAGCTCAATGCAGCGATACTTGGTGGTGAGTATGATGTGATTATTATTAATTTTGCAAACCCTGATATGGTTGGTCATACAGGCGTTATTCCGGCTGCAGTTAAGGCAGTTGAGACTGTTGATGCATGTGTTGGTGCGGCGGTGGAGGCTGTTGACAAGGCTGACGGCGTACTCTTTATCTGCGCTGACCATGGAAATGCAGAGCAGATGGTCAATTATGAGACAGGTGCTCCACATACAGCACATACAACAAATCCTGTTCCGTTTATACTTTACAACTATGGACAGGATGTGGAGCTTCGTGAGGGTGGCTGCCTTGCAGATATTGTTCCTACACTTCTTGAGGTTATGGGCCTTGATCAGCCAAAGGAGATGACAGGTAAGTCACTTATAGTAAGAAAATAATACAGACATGAGGTGTCTGTATAAATATATAGCCAGATGTCCTGTCATCTGGCTATATTATAAATACAAGGAGGAAAAACAAATGAAGAAGTTTTTACAGGAGTTTAAAGAGTTTGCACTGAAAGGTAATGTGATGAGCCTTGCAATTGGTGTTATCATAGGTGGCGCATTCCAGTCGCTTGTTACAGCTTTTACAGACAGCTTTATAACACCAATCATTAACAGTATAGGTGGAGCTAAGGTAGGCGGACATATTCAGATATTCCACACAGGTCAGTATCTTGAGTTTGGTGCATTTATATCTGCTGTAATCAATTTTATCATAATGGCATTTGTAATATTTGTCATTATGAAGGGAATCAATGCACTTATGGAAATTGGAAAGAAAAAGGAAGAGGCTGCACCACTTACAAGAAAGTGTCCTTACTGCAAGGGTGAGATAGACATTAAGGCTGTTAAGTGTATGTACTGTACATCTGATGTTCCTGTAGATGCAGAGTAAGATTTGTATAAGCTATATGGGGAGACCGCAATTGGGGTCTCCTTTTTGTGCTGGATTAATTAAAACAAATGTGGTATCATGTTTGCGAGGTTGATATCTCATTCTAAACCACATACATGGGGAGCTTGCGGAAAGCAGGCTGAGAGTAGACGTGCCCGTCTTGACCCACAACCTGATTTGGATAATGCCAACGTAGGGACATAGTGTAAGACAGGATTATTCTGCGGTTATGCTTCTATGCATAACCGCTTTTTTACAGCAATTTACGTGCTTGAGCTGTCAGATTACTAGTTCGTTGGAGAAAAACGAAAAGAGAAAAGGAGAGTAAAAAGATGATCAAGGAGTGTTTAGAGAATGTAAGGAAGCAGGTGCCACTTGTGCACAACATAACAAACTACGTAACAGTAAACGATGTGGCAAATGTTATACTGGCATGCGGAGGAAGCCCGATAATGTCCGATGAAATCGATGACGTAGACGATATAACAAGCATATGTGGTGGACTTAATATTAATATAGGTACCCTTAACAGGAATACAATTCCTTCAATGTTTGCAGCAGGAAGAAAGTCAAATGAGCTGGGGCATGTAGTTCTTCTTGACCCTGTTGGTGCAGGAGCAAGTAAGCTTCGTACTGAGACAGCAGTAAATCTTATGAAGGAGTTAAAGCTTGACGTTATCAGAGGAAACATCTCTGAGATAAAGACGTTGGCATTTGGCTCAGGAAGCACAAAGGGTGTTGATGCTGATGTGGCAGATGCGGTGACTGACGAAACACTCGATGGCACAATTTCATTTGTAAAGAAGCTTTCTGAGGAGACAGGCGCAATCGTTGCAGTGACAGGTGCAATCGACCTTGTAGCTGACAAGGACAGGTGCTACGTTATCAGAAACGGACGTCCTGAAATGGGAAAGATTACAGGTACAGGCTGCCAGCTTTCAGGCATGATGACAGCTTATGTAATTGCAAATCCGGATAATAAGCTTGAAGCAGCAGCAACAGCCGTAATGGTTATGGGACTTGCAGGAGAGATTGGATATAGCAATATGCAGCCTTCTGACGGAAATTCAACTTACAGAAACAGAATTATTGATGCTATATACAATATGGATGGCGACACACTTGAGGGTGGCGCAAGGTTTGAGATAAGATAGGTGATATAATGAGCAATTGTGTAGAGAAGGATTTACTTTTGTATGCTGTCACAGACAGATACTGGCTTGGTGAAGAGACACTGTATGATCAGGTAAAGAAGGCGTTAGATGGCGGTGCAACATTTATCCAGCTAAGAGAAAAAAATCTTGCCAGAGAGAAGTTCCTTGAAGAAGCAATTCAGATACAGGAGCTTTGCAGGATGTACAAGGTCCCATTTGTAATAAATGATGAGGTAAGCATCGCTAAGGAAATAGACGCAGATGGTGTGCATGTTGGACAGAGTGATATGGAGGCCTTAGATGTTAGGAACATGCTTGGCCCTGATAAGATACTGGGCGTTTCAGCACAGACTGTAGAGCAGGCGTTACTTGCTGAGGCACATGGTGCAGATTACCTGGGTGTAGGTGCTGTGTTTGCTACCGGATCAAAGGATGATGCAGACGATGTAAGTCATGAGACACTAAAAGCCATATGTGAGGCGGTGTCCATTCCGGTTATTGCAATCGGCGGTATTACAAAGGACAATGTAGCACAGCTTACTGGCAGCGGAATATGCGGAGTGGCAGTTATCAGTGCTATTTTTGGACAGAAGGATATTACAGCTGCAACCGGTAGCTTAAAGCAGGCTGTAATTAAGATGTTAGAACAGTAATTTTGAGGTTGATATGAGCAGTATAAATGTGTGTGATGTAAAGGGCGCAATATTTGATATGGACGGTGTTCTTCTGGATTCCATGCCTATGTGGGACCACGCAGGGCAGCGATACCTGGCCGAGCTTGGAATTCAGGCGGAGGACGGCTTAAATAAAGTTCTTTTTACAAAAACGATGAAGGAGGGAGCACTCTATATTAGAGATACGTATAAGCTCCCTATGACTCCGGACGAGGTACTTAGCGGCATAAACGATTATATAAGAAGATTTTATGCAGAGAGTGTAAGCTTGAAGGCAGATGTTGCAGTATTTCTTAAGCTGCTTAAGAAGAATGATATTCCTGTTACAGTAGCTACTGCAACAGACAGGTGTCATGTTCTGGCAGCTCTAAAGAGACTTGATGTTCTGAAATATATAGACAGAGTTTTCACCTGCTCCGAGGTTGGCGAGAGTAAAACGAAACCTAAAATATTTCTGGAGGCGGCAGAGTACATGGGCTCAGATATATCATGCACTTACGTCTTTGAGGACGGCTATCATGCTGCTCATACAGCAAAACAGGCTGGCTTTAGAGTAGTAGGAATATATGATGAGTCAAGTGCAGACAAACAGCAGGAGCTGTATGCCGACAGTGATTACTATTACCGGGACTTTTCTGAGCTTCTAGCTAATATTAATCCAATTAGGAATACACTTATTCCGGTACTTTCAATAGCCGGAAGTGACAGCTCTGGCGGCGCAGGAATTCAGGCAGATATAAAGACAATGCAGGCAAATGGAGTATATGCCATGACAGCCATAACAGCACTTACTGCGCAGAATACAACAGGTGTGACCTCTATCATGAATGCTTCGCCTGAATTTTTGAAGTGTGAAATAGATGCTGTATTTACTGATATAAGACCGAAAGCGGTAAAGATAGGAATGGTATCTGAGGAAGCGCTTATTGATGCCATTTGTGATAAGCTGACAGAGTATGGGGCGGAAAATGTTGTTGTAGACCCTGTTATGGTTGCAACTAGTGGTGCGAAGCTGATTCGTGATGGTGCAGTAACTATGCTCACCCAAAAGCTTTTTCCTCTGGCGACCGTTATCACTCCAAATATTCCGGAGGCTGAGACACTTGCCGGTATGAGGATCGTTTCAAAGGAGGATATGGAAAGAGCCGGCATAATGATATATGACAGATACAGGTGCGCGGTTCTTGTTAAGGGTGGTCACAGCATCAATGACTCAAGTGATATGCTGTATGACGGGCAGGATATTCGGTGGTTTTCCAGTCTCCGCATAGACAACAGTAATACCCATGGAACCGGGTGTACACTGTCAAGCGCAATAGCTTCAAATCTTGCAAAGGGCTATTGTCTTGCTGATTCTGTGCAGCTTGCAAAGGACTATATATCCGGAGCTCTAGGCGCCATGCTTGATCTGGGAAAAGGAAGCGGACCACTAAACCATGGCTTTGATTTGACAAGTCGCTACATGCTTTAATAATTCTACTTATATTTATAAAAAACCTGTTGAACAAATGTAACTCCTATGTTATTATGTTTTAAGTTGGTGTAAAAATGAAACACCATTTTCGGAAACGGAGGTGTTAATATGGTTAAGACAATAATAATGGTAGTTTATGTAATAATAAGTATAGTATTAGCGATTGTGGTTCTTTCACAGGAAGGAAAGGATGCAAGCCTTACAAGCTCAATATCAGGAGCCGGTGGAGGCTTTGACAATTCTTATTGGAGCAAGAACAAGGGCGGTTCAAAGCAGGAGATACTTAAGAAGATAACAACAGTGCTTGTAATATTATTTATCTTGCTTGCTGTTCTTCTTGACTCAAAGCTTTTTAACTAATTTATAAGAATACGCTGATGCTTACATATGATATATATGTAAGCATTTTTTATTTTTAATTATGGAAAGGAATATTGATGGATAATACAACAAATGAGCTTTATGAGAATAGAAAGAATACAGTATATGAGTTCATATGTGATGACAATTTTCCTCCTATGAAATTTAAAGAGATGTGCACATTTCTTCAGGTTCCGGAGGATGAACGTCAGGTGCTGCTTGATATATTGAATGAGCTGACTGATGAGGGCATGATTGTAAGAACCACGAAGGGAAGATACCAGAGCCTTGGTAAGGGAGTATATAAAGGTGAATTTATTGGTAATCAGCGAGGCTTCGGTTTTGTAAGAGTTCCTGATATGAAGGAGGATCTTTATATACCTGAAAAGTTTACAAAGGGTGCCTTTCATGGTGACAAGGTGCTTGTCAGACTTCTTGATAAGCCAAAGGGTATGAGGCAGGAGGCGCAGGTTATTAAGGTGTTAGAGCGTGGCCTCAAAAGAGTAGTTGGAGTATATCAGAAAAACCGGAATTTTGGATTTGTAGTTCCGGACAATCTGAAAATTGACGGAGATTTATTTATATCAAAGAGTAATTCTCTTGGTGCCATGGATGGACACAAGGTTGTTGCTGAGATTATCAGCTATGGTGATAAGGTTAAATCGCCGGAAGGAAGAATAGTTGAAATACTGGGTCACATCAACGACCCGGAAACAGATGTGTTATCTGTAGTCAGAGCCTTAGATATTCCGGTGGACTTTCCTGATGATGTTATGGAGAGCCTTAAGGGTATTCCTGACAGTGTTTCTCCTTCTGAGCTTTCAGGCAGAACGGATCTTAGACATTTGCAGACTGTAACCATAGACGGAGAGGATGCAAAGGATCTTGATGATGCAATTACTCTATATAAGGAGGGAAATATTTATAAGCTTGGTGTTCATATTGCCGATGTAACACACTATGTAAAGGAGAATTCACCTCTTGACAGAGAGGCACTAAACAGAGGTACAAGCTGTTACTTAATTGACAAGGTGATACCTATGCTCCCACACAAGCTTTCAAATGGAATCTGCTCCCTTAATGAAGGTGTTGACAGACTGGCACTCAGCTGCCTTATGGATATTGATGAGGAGGGAAGAATAATCTCTCACAAAATATGTGAATCTGTAATAAATGTGGACAGAAGAATGAGCTATACAAGCGTGTCTCTGATACTCGAGGAAGAGGATGTGGCTGAGACTGAGAAGTATAAGGAGCTTGTTCCTATGTTTACCATGATGCTCCATGTATCTGATATGCTTAGGGAAAACAGAAGAAAAAGGGGCTCAATCGATTTCGATTTCGACGAGTCCAAGATTAAGGTGGACACTGACGGCAATGTAATAGCCATCGGAGTGTATGAAAAGAGACGTTCAAATCAGATTATTGAGGACTTTATGCTGGCGGCAAATGAGACGATAGCTGAAGATTATTTCTGGCAGGAGATTCCATTTGAGTACAGAGTTCATGAAGCTCCGGACCCGGAGAAAGTAGAGCAGCTGGGACACCTGATTGGAAACTTTGGCATGTATTTCAAGGCGTCAAAGGAAAATATTCATCCTATGGAATTTCAGAAGCTTCTTGATAAGATAAAGGGCGAGACTTTTGAGAATCTTGTAAGCAAGATCGCTCTTCGCACGATGAAGCAGGCAAAGTATTCAACAGAGTGCACAGGTCACTTTGGACTGTCAGTAAGATATTATTGCCATTTTACTTCTCCTATAAGGAGATACCCGGATCTTCAGATTCATCGTATAATAAAGGAAAATATTCATGGGAAGCTGGATGGAAAGAGACTGGAGCATTACAGTGCAATTCTTGACCGCGTAAGTGATGATAACTCAAAGAAGGAGCGCCGGGCAGAGTTGGCCGAGAGAGAGGTTGAGAAGCTTAAGAAGGTTGAGTATATGTCTGAGCATATTGGTGAAGTCTACGAGGGTCTTGTTTCGGGAATAACCAATAAGGGAATGTATGTGGAGCTTCCAAACACTGTGGAGGGTTTTGTCAGTGTAGCCTACATGTATGATGATTATTACTATTTTTCCCAGGAAGAATATGCTATGATAGGTGAAATGACGAAAAAGAAGTACACCATAGGTGATACTGTTAAGATTAAAGTGAAAAAAGCGGACAAGATGACAAAAATGATTGATTTTGCCATCTGCTATAAAGGAGATGAAGGGTTTGTCAAAGGAAAGAGGAAACATGCTCATCGCTAACAATAAAAAAGCGTATCATGAGTACTTTATTGAAGAAAAATTTGAGGCGGGAATTGAGCTTGTTGGAACAGAGGTTAAGTCCATAAGACAGGGACACTGTAGTATAAAGGAGGCTTTTGTTGGAATAGATCACGGAGAGGTGTATGTGTACAGAATGAATGTAAATCCTTATGAAAAGGGGAATATATTCAACAAGGATCCTCTTCGCACAAGAAAGCTACTGCTTCACAGATATGAGATTAACAAGCTTATCGGACAGCAGAAGGTTAAGGGCTACACCATCATGCCTCTCAAGGTATATATACGAGACGGTCTTGTAAAGATGGAGATAGGTCTTGCAAGAGGTAAAAAGCTGTATGATAAGAGGGAAGATATCGCTAAGAAGGATATGAAGCGGGAGATGGAGCGGGAGCTTAAGAGCAGAAGCCGCGACATATAATATATTGTATTATTTCAGACTGTTATATTTGAGTGTGAATATATTGTGAATTATTTGTACGATATACAAGTAATGGTTGTATAAATATCCTTATATGTGTTATACTACCTAGGTGTTCATGATATATAGTGCGACATAGTGTTATGTATCAGGATAGTTTATTACGTATGGAGAATGGGACTATGAGTCAGAGCAAAGTAGATCAGAAGAAGTATGAGAAGAAGCATAGAAAAGAGATTCTGCGCAAGCAGAAGATAAAGAAAAACCTGGCGATTGCCTCAGCTATTGTTGTTATAGCAGCAATACTTGGCAGTGTTATAGGTGTTCAGGTATACAGAGTTATTCCAAAGTATGTTAAGGCTGATTCCCTTAATGAATTTATAGATGAGACATGGAAGGACAGTGGATATGAAGGACTCCTTCCTGCTACATCAACAGATGCCGAGGATACAGAAGAGCTTGCTGATGACAGTGAAGCTGACACCGAGGCAGATGACACATCAGAAGCTTCTGAATAAATAATCAGGGGTTGACTGGTTTCGACAGGGGTTTTGAAGCTATGGAAGCCATCCGTGGACCAGAGCCACGCAAAAAGCTGGATTAAAAATAAACGCTAACGATAATTTAGCATACGCTGCCTAATGGCAGTCGTCATCCTTTAGGAACGCCGAGCCTTTAGGAATGGCGTCGATCTTCGGCAAACTCTTGCATCTAAGCTTTGCGATGTAGGAAAACATATGAAGCTACTAAGGTCTATAGCATGTTAGTGGGCGATAGGCTGAGGGAATGTTAAAACACTGACTGTGATGGGAGAAGCTGTAGTGAATGAGCTTTTGGACGGGGGTTCGACTCCCCCCAGCTCCACTTGACTACGTTTTGTCGAACCCAATGTTTGACATAGTAATATACAAAAATATATTTGCGTTAGTCAGTAAAATGTAAGAACAGAGCAATCTGTTCTTTTTTTAAAATTTATATAAGAGTTAAGCTAGAGAATAGAATTGTGCGCATTTATTCGAGTGTATTTTACACAAATTTATGACGCCTATGATAGGGTGGTAGTCTCCTAAGCCGGTATCGGTGCGCCGGATTACATAAGAAGGGAGGTGCTCTATTATGACATCATAAAATGCCTCTCCTATCTTTCAACGGGAGAGACGGTGTCCGTAAGGATGACATGTTTTATAAATAAATGCTTGCAATTACATATTTGGTGTGTTATATTTAATGAGTTGTGAAAAAAATGATGGTCCTCTGTGCCTGTTAAGCTTGGAAAGTGTGGCAGTAAGAACATCAAAATATTAAGGAGGTCACACAAAATGAACATGGATTACATCAAGAATCTTGAGGCTTCTCAGATGAAGGAGAAGGTTGATGAATTTTCAGTAGGAGATACTGTTAAGGTTCACAACAGAATTAAGGAAGGTAACAAGGAAAGAATCCAGATTTTCGAGGGTACTGTTATCAAGAGACAGGGTGGAAGCAACAGAGAGACATTCACAGTAAGAAAGATTTCCAGTGGATGTGGTGTTGAGAAGACATGGCCTGTACACTCACCTTTCGTTGAGAAGATTGAAGTAGTTAGAAGAGGTAAGGTTAGAAGAGCCAAGATTAACTACTTACGTGAGAGAGTTGGTAAGGCAGCAAAGGTTAAAGAGCTTGTTAAGTAATACAGCTAATAACATGATCACAAAGATGGCTGGAGTAATATACTCCAGCCATTTTTAGAATATTTGTAAGAGGATGTATTATGAGTGAAAGACATGAAAGAATGAAGCGAATACGTAGAGAGCGTCGCCGCAAGAGAAGGCAGGAGTGGTCTCTTGTAAAGACGTTAAAGTCTATATCCGGATGGCTTGTTATTGCCTTTACAGCGATGATACTTGGATATGGGTTTGTATCCTTCGGGTTTCAGAATATATATATGGTAGGACCGTCCATGAGTCCTACCATAGAGGACGGGGAAAAGCTTGTTGTAAATCAGCTTGCATACACATTTGGCGAACCTGAAAGGTACGATATCGTGGCCTTTCGTTCTGTGGAGCATCAGGATAAGTATTATACAATCAAAAGAGTGATCGGACTTCCGGGGGAAACGGTGCTTATACAAAATGGCAATGTTTATATCAATGGCAATCCCTTAGTGGACTCTCCTATAGATGATTATATATATACTCCGGGAGTTGCAGAGGACTCTATAACCTTGGGAGATGGTGAATATTTCCTTCTTGGGGATAATGTTAACAGCAGCGAGGATTCCAGATATCCAAATGTTGGAAATATAAAAAAGACTGAGATAATAGGACGAATAAAAGTAAAATAGGGGTACATTTATGAATATACAATGGTATCCTGGTCATATGACTAAGGCAAGACGTATGATGCAGGAGGATATTAAGCTAATTGATATAGTGATAGAACTGGTTGATTCCAGAATACCTTTTAGCAGCAAAAATCCAGATATAGATGAGCTTGCACGAAATAAATACAGACTTATTCTTCTAAATAAGACAGATCTGGCAGATGACAGCGTGACTGCCCTGTGGGAAGAGTATTATAGACAGAAGGGTTTTTTTGTTGCAAAAATCAATGCCAGAGACGGTATGGGCATGAAATCCATAAATGGAATTGTTCAGGAGGCCTGCAAGGAAAAGATTGAAAGAGACAGGAAGAGAGGAATTATCAACAGACCAATCAGAGCTATGATTGTTGGAATTCCAAATGTAGGTAAATCCACTTTTATCAATTCCTATGCAAAAAAGGCGTGCACTAAGGTAGGAAACAAGCCCGGAGTTACAAAGGGCAAGCAGTGGATAAGGCTCAGTAAGAATATTGAGCTTCTTGATACTCCGGGAATATTGTGGCCAAAGTTCGATGATGAGAGAGTTGGACATAACCTTGCTTTTATCGGTTCAATAAACGATGAGATCCTTAATATATCGGATGTGGCCATTGAATTAATAAAATTTTTGCTTGCAAACTATTGTAATAGTTTGCTTCAAAGGTATAAAATTGAAGGTACTATGGATCCGGTTGAGATACTATCCGGTATTGCAAGTAACAGACAATGTGTAAAAAAAGGCGGCGAACAGGATTATGAGAAGGCGGCAGCCATTCTGCTTGACGATTTCAGAAGCGGTAAGCTTGGAAAGATAAGCCTTGAGAAGCCTTAAAGGAGTATAAATGAGCGAAGAGAAGAAGAATGTAGCTCAGGCTCTTGATGACATCTTTGACGATGATCCGGTGAAGAGAGCCAGAGAAAAGGAGATTGCAAAGTACGAGAAAAAACGCCAAAAGGCCTTGGAAAAGGAAGCAAAGAAGGCGGCAAAGAAGGCATCTAAGCTCAATGCTGAGTCTGAAGATACAGATACAGGCGAGGATGAATTGTCAGAGCATTTGCATGACGGTGATGCTATGTCAGATGCTGCTGGGGCAAGCGATGTTGACTCAGGAAAAGTAAAGGATAAAAAACCGAAAAAAGCCCCAAAGGCAAAAAAGAAGTCGGATAACATAGGCGAGGCTCAGGGAGAGGATAAGCCGGAAGCTAACGACAAGGCAGAAAGCGTTGACGAGACAGTAAGCGATGATAACGCAGAGGGCGAGGATAAGCCTGATAGCGATGACAATGCCGAGAACGATGATATAGATGAGAAGGCTATAAGACGTCAGATAAAGGCAGAGAAGAAGGCTGAGAGAAAGGCTGAAAAGCTTGCTAAGAAGGAACGGGCGGCTCAGGAGAAGGAGGTCAATATAGTAAAGGATTTGCTGTTTTTGTGCCTTTACATTCTTGGCGTAGTGCTTCTTTGTTGGATTATTCTCACATTTGTAGGCCAGCGTACCGAGGTTAGCGGAGAATCTATGAGTAATACACTTCACAGTGGAGATACGCTGTGGATAGATAAGCTTGAATATGAATTTGGAAGTCCGAAGAGATTTGATGTAGTTGTATTCCCACCGGATGAGGAGGACGAGGAAACCTTCTTTATTAAGAGAGTAATAGGTCTTCCGGGGGAGACAATCTTTATTGACAGTAATGGAATCATATATATCAACGATGAACCTCTTGAAGGTGATGTGTATGGAAGAGAGGTTATAGACCCAGACCAAAGAGGACTGGCCGCAAAGCCGGTTGTTCTTGGTGAGGATGAATACTTTGTTCTTGGAGATAATCGTAATAACAGCCGTGACAGCAGGCTTGAGGCCATAGGTAATGTTCATAAGGATGACATTATTGGCAGAGCTGTCTTTCGATTTACAGGTGGATTTGGAAAGATTAAATAAATGTTTTTTAGAAGCCGTTGCCAACAAATGGCAATGGCTTCTTTGCGGAGGACGTATGGGAAGTATATCAGATATTAAAAAGCTGTTTGATAGTGCAGATATTTCAGATTTTGATGGGCTGATAGCGGAATATGAAACGGACGACAGAGATGGCGTAAAGAAGATCGTTATGTCTGCCAAAAAAAAGCTTGATGCGTTCATAGCTGAAAAAAACAGAATGTATAGGATGTTTGAGTTCGAGAGAAAGTATGAGGATAAGGGTTATGTTTGCGGTATAGATGAGGTTGGAAGAGGCCCACTGGCAGGTCCTGTTGTGGCTGCTGCAGTAATTCTTCCAAAGGATTGTGACATTCTTTATCTTAACGACTCAAAGCAGCTTTCAGCAAAAAAGAGAGAGCTTTTATATGATGAAATTATGGAGAAGGCTGTTGCTGTAGGTGTAGGAATGGCATCTCCGAGGGTGATTGACGAAATTAACATATTAAATGCGGACTACGAGGCTATGAGGGAGGCTATAGGCAGGCTTTCTGTAAAGCCTGACATGCTTTTAAATGATGCTGTAAATATACCCGGAGTGGACATTAGCCAGGTTGGAATAATTAAGGGTGATACACTTTCAGCGTCAATTGCTGCTGCCAGCATTGTGGCAAAGGTTACAAGAGACAGAATGATGGTAGAGTATGACGCATTGTATCCTGAGTACGGCTTTGCAAGAAATATGGGCTATGGCACAAAGGAACATATAGATGCCATTAAGAGCATTGGCCCTTGTGAAATACACAGAAGAACCTTTATAACAAAGTTTGTATAGCATTGGAGGTGTGGATGTATAATAGCAGGCAGATAGGAAGTGATTATGAAAACCGGGCGGCACAGTACCTGATGGATAAAGGCTATAATATAGTGTGCCGTAACTTTCGCGTGTCACAGGGCGAGATCGATATTATTGCAAGAAAAGACGGCTATTATATATTTATAGAAGTAAAGTACAGATCAAATACCAAAAAGGGTATGGCAGAGGAGGCCGTTGATATTAAAAAGCAACGTAGGATTTCAAAGGTTGCTTTGGTTTATCTTAAGCTGAACGGACTTGGCACAAATGTGCCGGTAAGATTTGATGTAGTAACAGTAACTAAGGACGGTATTCACCATATAGAGAATGCATTTGATTATATCGGTGGAAGTGTATGGTAAAACAAAAAAAGGATTGGTTAAATATATGATAAAGCATTTTAATATTGTCCCTTCTTCACATGTTAGAAAAAACAATGGTGTAACCTATATTACCTTTGATAAGCTGGATAAGGCCGGTGTAGTTCATGCTTTTTCAACAAGACTTGGAGGCGTCAGTGAAGGGTATCTTGGCTCCATGAACCTGAGCTTTCACAGAGGTGATAATCCGGAGCATGTAATGGAGAATCACAGACGTTTTGCAGCTGCAGTTGGCTATAACCATGAGAAGCTGGTATTTTCCGATCAGGTTCACAAGACTGACATATATAAGGTAACTGAGGTTGACGCAGGAAAGGGCATCATAAAGGAATCGGACATACTGGAAATTGATGGCCTTATGACAAATGTACCCGGTATCCCCCTTATGACATTTTATGCGGATTGCGTGCCGGTATTATTCTATGACCCGGTAAAAAAGGTAGTTGCCATGAATCATTCCGGTTGGAAGGGTACTGTTAATAAAATCAGCAAATGTATGATAGAAAGACTTAACAGCGAGTATGGAACGGATCCTACGGATTTGATATGTGCTATAGGACCTTCCATATGCAAGTCCTGCTATGAGGTGAGCTCAGATGTTGCTGATATGTTTAAAAAAGCTTACAGCGAGGAACAGATAAATAATATCGTGTTTAGCAAGGAAAATGGGAAATATCTGCTTGATTTACAGAGGGCAAATTTTTATAATCTGGTAGATTTTGGAGTTTTGCCTGAAAACATTGATGTATCTGGAATGTGTACATGCTGCAACAGTGAGATGTTCTTTTCTCATAGAGCCAGCAATGGACTGCGGGGAAACCTTGGAGCAGTGATAATGCTATAAAATATAGGAGAAGGATATGGAGCATATAGTAAAAAGTGTTTTAGATGACAGTATAGCAATGGAGATGGAGATAGAGCCGGGAGACAGTATCGTTGCGGTAAATGACCATCCGATTGAGGATATATTTGATTACCAGTATCTGATAAATGAGGAATATATAGAGCTGCTTGTCAGAAAGAAGGATGGAGAAGAATGGCTCCTTGAAATAGAAAAGGATTATGATGAGGACCTGGGCATTGAATTTGAGAACTCACTTATGGACAACTACAAGTCTTGCTATAATAAGTGTATTTTCTGTTTCATAGACCAGAATCCTAAGGGTATGAGAGATACTATTTATTTTAAGGATGATGACTCAAGACTTTCATTTCTTCAGGGCAATTATATTACTCTTACAAATATGAAGGAAAAGGATATTGACAGAATAATCAATTATCATTTGGCACCTATAAATATTTCTGTCCACTCAACAAATCCTGAGCTTAGGTGCGCTATGCTTAATAACAGGTTCGCCGGAAGCATTCTAGGTCATATCAGAAAGTTTTATGAAGCAGAAATCCCAATGAACGGTCAGATAGTACTGTGCAAGGGGATAAATGATGGGAAAGAGCTGGAGAGAACCCTATCAGACCTGTTACAGTTTGCCCCTGTAATGGGGAGCGTGTCTGTTGTTCCTGTAGGTTTAACGGATTACAGAGATGGTTTATTTGAGTTGGAACCTTTCACATCCAGGGATGCATGCGAGGTTATTGATATTGTGGAAAGCTTTCAGAAGAAGGCATTCGAGAAGTATGGTATTCATTTTGTGCAGGCAAGTGATGAATGGTATATCAATGCAGGAAGAGACTTCCCTGAGTCGGAACGCTATGACGGATTTATTCAGCTTGAAAATGGTGTTGGGATGGTCAGACTTCTTCTGGATGAGTTTCAGACAGAATTGGATGCTCTTAAGGGCGATGACAGAGTATATGAGGCATCCATTGCTACAGGTGCTCTGGTGTATGATTCCATAAAGCATCTTGTAGGACTGATAAACAGCAAATATCCAAATGTTAAGATACATTTGTATAAGATAATAAATGACTTCTTTGGTCATAAAATAACTGTTACAGGCCTACTAACCGGAGGAGATATAATAAAACAGCTAAAGGGCAAGGAGCTTGGAAGGAGACTTATACTTCCGTCAAATGTACTGATGGCTGATGAACCGAAATTCCTGGATGATACTACATTAGATGATGTGAGGGATGCTTTACAAGTTGACATTTGTATTGTAGAATCTAGTGGTGCTGAGTTTATACATGCAGCTATCGGTGATTGATTAGTTAGAGAATAAAATGTGGAGGAATAGACAGATGAGTAAACCTATTGTTGCCATAGTTGGCAGGCCGAATGTAGGAAAGTCTACTCTGTTCAACGCTCTTGCAGGAGAGAAGATATCTATTGTCCAGGACACTCCCGGAGTTACAAGAGACAGGATATATGCTGATGTTAACTGGCTTGATTACAACTTCACTCTGATTGACACAGGAGGAATTGAACCGGAATCAGATAACATTATATTAAAGAGTATGAGAGAACAGGCTGAGATAGCTATTGATACAGCTGATGTGATACTATTTATGACAGATGTAAGACAGGGTATGGTGGATGATGACGTTAAGGTTGCAGATATGCTTAGAAGGTCAAAAAAACCGATTATTCTTGTCGTAAATAAGGTTGACAGCTTTGAGAAATTTATGCCGGATGTATATGAGTTTTATAATTTAGGTCTTGGAGATCCGTTTCCTATATCAGGCTCATCGAGACTGGGAATTGGTGATATGTTAGATGAGGTTGTAGCTCATTTTGATGAATCTGCCAAGGAAGAGATCGAGGATGAAAGGCCAAGAATAGCGATAATTGGTAAGCCAAATGTTGGAAAATCATCTATAATAAATAAGCTTCTCGGAGAGGATAGAGTGATTGTGTCTGACATTGCGGGAACAACCAGAGATGCCATTGACACTGAGATTGTAAGAAATGGCAGGGAGTATGTATTTATTGATACTGCCGGCCTTAGAAGAAAAAGCAAGATAAAGGAAGATATAGAAAGATACAGCATAATTCGAACTGTTTCTGCGGTTGAGAGATGTAACGTAGCTGTGCTTGTCATTGATGCGACGGAAGGCATTACTGACCAGGATGCCAAGATTGCAGGTATTGCTCATGAAAGAGGAAAGGGAATGATCATTGCGGTCAACAAATGGGATGCAATAGAGAAAAATGATAAGACTATCTACAAGTTCACTGAGGAAATAAGAAATAAGCTTTCCTATATGCCTTATGCAGAGCTTTTATTTATTTCAGCACAGACAGGACAGAGGCTTCCAAAGCTGTTTGAAACGATTGATGCTGTAATAGAGAATCACTCTCTTAGAATTGCTACCGGTGTGCTCAATGAGATTATGAGTGAAGCTGTTGCAATGCAACAGCCACCTTCTGACAAGGGCAAACGCCTAAAGCTTTTCTATATTACACAGGTGGCGGTAAAACCTCCAACCTTTGTTATTTTTGTAAATGATAAGGAGCTTATGCATTTTTCATATACAAGATATATAGAAAACAGAATACGTGATTCCTTTGGTTTTAGAGGAACGCCCCTAAAATTTATAATACGAGAGAGGAAAGATAGTTAAAATGGATATTCTAATAAGAGCGATATGTTTAGTTGGAGGATATGGAGCTGGCCTTATCCAGACGGCATATATTTATGGAAAACTGAAAGGCGTTGATATAAGAGAACACGGAAGCGGAAATTCAGGAACAACAAATGCCCTTAGAGTGCTTGGTAAAAAGGCAGGTCTTATTGTTTTTTTGGGTGATTTCCTGAAAGGAATAATAGCATGCTCACTTACACATATTATACTTGGACAGATGGGCATAGGTAATATATATACATTTGTATTATACACTGGACTTGGAGTTGTTCTTGGACATAATTTTCCATTTTACATGCAGTTCAAGGGAGGAAAAGGAATTGCTGCAGGCAGTGGAATGATAATTGGTCTTTGGGATTGGAGATTAGTTGTAATACTTCTTGTTGCATTTATTGTCAGTGTGGCGGTGACAAAATATGTATCTGTTGGTTCTATTACAATTATGATTGGATTCTTTGTACTTTACACTGTATTTGCCATTAGAGGGGATTATGATTTCACATCAAAGGCAATGATGATTGAAGGAATTATAATGTCAGGTATAATTGCAGCTATGGCAGTATTCAGACATAGGCAGAATATCAGCAGGCTTATAGCGGGAACAGAGAATAAATTATCCTTTGGTTCAAAGAAGTGACGATACACCAACATATGATTTCGCAATGATATGAGTATAAAAAGCGGCAGCTATTACAAGTTTTGTAATAGCTGCTTTTTTTTTCACAATAAGCCGTTATGCAGATATTATGCTTGCGAAATTTCGATATGATGTCCAATTGACATTTTTACTACAGACGGGATGCCGAGGATATAATAATGAGTAGGAATCCGCCTGTCGATGATAGAAACAAGAGAGTAGAAGTGTGATGAAGTGGTGTAAGTTCATATTATGTGGGAAACAGTTGAGAGAAAAAATATGTGATAAATATTATGTGATGCATAATTATGTAAACATTCAAAGCATATAAATTGACAAATGCAAGGATTTAAGAAGCATGGACGGGAATTCTATACAAAATCATGCTTTTTATTAACATAATTTCATGTGTGCACATTGCCAAAATGCACAAAAAGATGTAAAATATTTATAGTTATGTATTAAATTTTGGAGGAGTTTTTAATGAAAATAGGAGTACTTGGAGCCGGTGGCTGGGGCTCTGCTCTTGCGAATTTGCTAGCCGGAAATGGACACAAGGTGATTGTCTGGTCCATAGATGAAAAGGAAGTTGCCATGCTTAAGGAATATCATGAGCAACGAGACAGACTTCCGGGGGTTATATTGAACACAAGTATTGAGTACACAACAGACGTATCCCTGGCTGTTTTAAATCAGGATATGATTGTGTGTGCTGTGCCTTCTCCTTTTGTCAGAAGTACAGCAAAAAGTATAGCGCCCCTTGTTGCGGACAAGCAGCTTATAGTCAATGTCAGTAAAGGAATTGAGGAGTCTACGCTTAATACACTTGTAGAGATAATAAAAGAGGAAATCCCTAATGCGGAGGTTGCCGTTTTGTCAGGTCCTTCCCATGCTGAGGAGGTTGGAAGAGGAATTCCCACAACAGTTGTTGCCGGAGCACAGAGCCTTGAGATTTCAAAACTCATACAGAATACATTTATGAATGATTTCTTCAGAGTGTACACAAGCACTGATGTAACCGGAATAGAGCTTGGTGGTTCGGTGAAGAATGTGATTGCTCTTGCCGCCGGCATATCAGATGGACTTGGACTCGGAGATAATACAAAGGCAGCGCTGATTACAAGGGGAATGGCTGAGATATTAAGACTTGGACTTGCTATGGGCGCCGATGTGAAGACTCTTGCCGGACTGTCCGGAATGGGAGATCTTATAGTTACATGTACATCGAAGCATAGCCGAAACAGAAATGCCGGATATCTTATAGGTCAGGGGAAAACCTATGAGGAAGCAATGAATGAGGTGAAGATGATTGTTGAGGGCGTTTATTCTGCAAAGGCAACGCTGGCTCTTGCAAAAAAGTATAATGTGGATATGCCAATAGTTGAGGCAGTTAACAATGTGCTGTTTAATGGACTTACAGCGAAGGAAGCTTTGACAGAGCTCCTTAACAGGGACAGGAAAAGTGAACTGTAGAATTAGGAAATCTTGCAAGATTTATACAAAATATTACGCAAATGTTCACAAAATGTTTACAATTACTATGTGTTATGCTATAATTTATTAGTTTTAGAGACTTAATTATACAAGAAAGAGAGGTAATGGGTATGTCAAGAACAACAAAAAAGGTTATAGCCTTGTTACTGGCTGTGCTGATGGTTACAACTCTTGTATCACCATCAAGCTTTAGCTGGTCAAGTGCTTCGGAGGCCAGAGGTAGCGACATATATGCCAGCATGTCTGATGCTACAGCAGTGCTTTCCGAGGTTGGTGCGGTTGTGGGTAATCTTGAAGATTACATAACCGGAGCAACGATTGCTGATGGGGAGAATAATATTTACGGTTCATCGAAGCCGGGGGCGGTTACAAAGCTTCCTGTTGATCCTAGCGATCCGAACAAGCCGGCAGTCAGCATACAGATGGCTATGGACATTGTATTCCCTGAGGATATCGTAAATCAGATTGTAAGCTCCCAGCAGGATGCGGTGTTTACATATCAGATGCCGGACGCAATAAAGTTTCATGAGAACATAATTGATAAGGATATAAATGATGGAACCGGCAATAAGATTGGAAAGTATTCCGTTATAGACGGAGTGCTCACAGCAACAATCTTTTATGAATCAGTGGAGGGGGGCGCAGAGCTCAATGCCTACTTCCAGGCATGGATTGATATGGATCTGTCAAAGTACAACGACAAGAACGAGGTAGAGAATCGTTTTTCAAGCAGTGTTGTTGTAACAGTTCCTGTAGATTTCAAGCCGGATGTTGATGTTCAGAAGACTGCGTCAGAGGGTCGTGTTACAGATCCTATGGATGGCTATATATATTTTGATTATACGGTTTCTGTCACTTCACCACACGGAACAGACGGAAAGGATATTACATTTACCGATGTTGTATCAAATAATATAGACGGAGTTTCTTCTATATTAAGTGACATAAAGGTTACTGCACCGGATGGTTCAGATGCGACATCACTTATTACATATGACAGTGCATCAGGCTCTATGTCAGGAACACTGCCTCAAATGAAATCAAGAGAGTCGTACTCTATTACATATACGGTTAAGAGTAAGATAGATGACCTTGGTCAGGATGTTGTGGAACTCACTCAGAACAACATTGCCAAGGCCTACAATGAAGATATAAGCGATACGGATCAAACAAACAAATACTATAAGTATGTTGATGATAATGCTACTGATATTTCTGTAAAGAAATCAAATAGTGACAGGAAGGCATATGAGGACAGCAACAAGGTTGTATTCACCTACTCTATTGAGGTTAGCAGTCAGTACGGAAGTGATGGAGATATTACTCTGTCGGACAAGCTGTCAAATGCCCTTGACAGCAAGCTTGGTTCAAACGCTATAAGAACAATTGAGAATGTAAAGTGTTCTCTCAGAAAGAGCGACTGGACTACACAGGACTTAACCTCACAGAATTACGTAAGCGGCGCTGCCGGCAATGTGGGAAATGGAGATACCGCAGTAAGCGGTACACTTCCGGAGCTGGCTGCAGGGGATACATATGTTATTACTTATGATGTTGTCATCTCTGACATATCGGATGGCATAGGCTCACTTGAGATCAATAATAAGAATAGTGTAGCTGTTTCAGATAGTACAAATACAGATGACGATGTATCAGATAACTCTGTTTGGTACAATTCAGGTTCACCGCTTCCTACAATAAGCAAGGGAGGTGTACTTTCTGCTGACGAGAATACCATTACCTGGACCATTACAATAAACATTGACAAGAAGAAGGATCTTACAGGTGTAGCTGTATCAGATATTTTGAAAAAGAATAATGTAGAGCTTTCAGATACAAAGATGTGCGATGTAGCTGTAAATGATGTAGCAAGCGGCAGCAAGATTACACTTCCTGCAAGTTTTGTACTTGAAGGTGATACACTCTACCTTTCTGATGGAGCAAACAAGATCGAGGTAACAGACAATAAATCCAAGGTTGTTCTTGTATATACAACAGATTCTTCTGATAAGGGTGCTCTTGGAGATACATATTATAATGAAGTTACAGTTGGAAAAGATGGACGTACTGAAAAGGCTGATGCCACTGTAGTGATTGAAGCTGATGTAATTGAAAAAACATTTGTTCATTCAGTTGAGAATGAGAGTGACTACACGCTTTCATGGAAATCACGTATTTATGGCATTAGCAAGCTTTCAGCAGGCGATACATATGCAGATAAGGTTGCTGTTTCAGCTGGTGAAAAACCTCGTCACTACTTCCTGGTATCACAGATTGACAGCCTGGTGGTAGGTGGACTGACAAAGGGAGTGGATTATAAGGTTTCATATATTTATGCAGATTACAGTAATACATATTATCACCCGGAGCAGGAGACAGAGGATTCATCAACCATTCCGACAGGGGAGAATGTATTTATAACCGGCTATAAGGTTACCTTCCTAAAGGATGTTGTAAGTAGTGGATCAGATCCTCTGAATTTGGATGTAACGTACGATACGACTGTAAGCTCAGAGACCCAATATACAGCTACTAATACCGGTACACTTACAGTTAACGGCTCATCAAAGAGTGACAGCGATTCCACAACCGTATCCGGTATTACAAACGGTAAGGTGCTTGGCAAGTACAGCTACACAAATGGCTCAGATGAGAAGAATAGTATTGTAGGCTACGACAAGGCCGGAAATGTATTTATATATAAGCTTGTAATTAATGAAGATTTTGCTTTTGGAAATGGAGATACAGTATCTATTGTAGATACACTTCCGGAAGGAACTGAATTTGACAGCACATATTTCGATACACATTCTGCACCTGTTACAGGCGGCGAGAGATGTAATGGTATGTTCATTACGACATACTATGCAGGAAACAAAAACACAGCGCAGTCCGGTGCCAGCAACTTCATTGAGAATTTCTCCTACACCGGAAATAAGCTTAGCTTCACATTTAACAATCTGTACTTCTGGTCAGACAATGTTAAGCTTGAGATTTACTATGCAGTAAAGGCTACAGAGGATCTTTCTCAGGTAGTTGGAGGCACTGATAAGGTATTTGAGAATAACTGTACTGCAACTGTTACAAGAAGTAACGGATCTACAAAGATCGGAACAGACAGTGCTTCTGTTACAGTAACTGGACCAAACATTTCAAAGTCCGCCGGAGTATATAATGATGATACGAACAGCATAGAGTATACTGTCCATATCAATGAAAAGGGCGAAGCCCTTGGAACAACAGGATTTATTACAGTTGTGGACAAGTATGATTATAGCGGTGCTTCATCAGTAAAAAATGTATTTATTAAGGATGGCTCATTAAAGCTTTACTATACTGAGACAGGAGATGAGGTTCCTTCAAGTCTCTACAGCTATACATATATTGATGACACAGCATCGAAGCTGTCAACACTTACCCTTACAATGCCGGATGAGGTTAAGCTTACTCTTGTATATACATATACACTTGTATACACAGGAAGGCTTACAGCAACGGTTAAGAATAGTGTTGGTATTCTCGGCTCAACAAGCTCAGCTGATTCATCATCAACAAATACAAGCATTAAGGACCAGGATTCCTCAATGGGTACTGATACGAAGCAGTACAATCTGTCAATCATTAAGACGGATGCCATAATGACAGGAATTAAGCTTGCGGGTGCTAAGTTTGCTCTCTATAGATATGGAGATCCTACGGATCCTGGCAATACCGAGTGGCAGCTTATGGTACCTGGAGCAAATGAGGAGCGTGTTACAAACGATGAAGGTAGACTTGATCTTTTGAGCCTCTATTACAACTTCTATTATAAGCTTGTTGAGGTTGAAGCTCCTGAGGGATATGCAAAGCTTACAAACCCTATATATATATACAAGAGCAATATCACATCATCCATAAAAGGTAATAAGCCGGCTGAGATATCAAGTGGGGATGTGTCTGATATTGTGCTTGTTGAATCAGGTACACATGATTACACTCTTCCTGTAAGCAATAAGCCTGAGAATAGAAAGATAACAGTAAAGAAGGCGTGGAAGGATGCAGAGGGCAATGCCCTTAAGGATATTCCTGTTGATAGTATTACGGTTAACATTTATGCATCAACAAATCCATCTTCTTATGATAAGACTACTGACAAGCTAGTAAAGACCGTAGTTCTCGGAAAGGATAATAACTGGACAAGTGATGAGCTTACTCTTGATGTAGCTGATGCTGAGAACAATTATCTCTACTATTTTGTTGAAGAGGATTTCTCGGATGCGGATTATACAACAACTATATCCGGAAATGGTATAGTAAACGGTGTGATTACTGTTACAAACAAGAACACAAAGGTAGTCGAAAGCAAGATTGACATACCGGTAGAAAAGGTGTGGTCAGACAGTGACAATGCAGCAGGAGTAAGACCTGACAGTATCACAGTATCACTTGCTATTATTGGGTCAGATAATTCTGTTACAAAGGTTTCCGGTAAGGAGCTTGTTCTAAACAGCACCAATAACTGGAGCGGAACATTTACGGATCTTGATAAGAAGGATGCTGACGGAAATATCATCAATTACACTGTAGTTGAATCCGCGGTTGCTAACTATACCGGTGAAGTAACGCTTACAAAGAATGAAGAAGGTGTTGTTACAGCTGCCAAGGTTACAAATACGGTAAAGACCGGTAAGCTTCAGATTACAAAGCTGTTTGCAGGGGATATGAATGACACACTTCTTACAGCTGAGCAGAAGAAGGCTATTACATTTACTGTAAGCGGACCTGCTGAATATACCGGAAAGACTACATTTACATATGATGAGTTTACGGCAGGAAGCATCATAATAGACAATGCACCACTTGGTACTTACACAGTAACTGAGACGGGTGCCGCAATTGACGGCTATGAGTATACAGTGACATACAAGGTTGACACAAGTACATCTGCAGCTGATGCAACAACTTCCGTTGAGGCAGATAAAACAGCCCTTGTAACCGTTATTAATAGCTATACAGCCCTTGTATCAGTATCAGGTACAAAGACATGGTCTGATTCAAATGACAATGATGGCATCAGACCTACATCCATAGTTGTTAGACTTTATGAAAATGGTGTTAAGAAGGATTACAGGACAGTAACAGCGGCAGATAATTGGAAGTACTCCTTTACAGATCTTCCAAAGTTTGATGCTGAAGGAAACAAGATCGTATACTCAGTAAAGGAAGACCCGATAGACGGATATACAGCATCATACAGCGGATACAATATAACCAATGCTCATACACCTGAGACAGTTGAAGTGTCCGGAACAAAAACATGGGATGATGCCGAAAATCAGGATAACAAGAGACCTGACAGTATTGTTGTAAATCTGTATGCAAATACTGTGAAGATTGACAGCAAGACAGTAACGGCTTCAGACAATTGGCAGTACAGCTTCAAGAATCTTCCAAAGTATGAAGCTGGTAAGGAGATAAAGTATTCTATTACAGAGGATACTGTACCGGAGTATACTACCGACATAGAGGGCTATAATATTAAGAACAGCTACTCACCTAAAAAGACCAGTGTTCAGGTAGTAAAGACATGGGATGATAAGGATAATCAGGATGGAAAGAGACCGGCTTCTGTAAAGGTACAGCTTCTTGCTGATGGAACACCTGTTGCAGATTCTGAGGTTACGCTTGAAGAGGCAAACAACTGGACTCACACATGGACAGGACTTGATATCAATAAGTCCGGAAATAAGATTGCTTATACCGTGGAAGAGACCGGAAGTGTTTCTCCTTATACTTCAGTCGTTACAGGTTCGATGAGTACAGGCTTCACAGTTACAAACAGCTACACTCCTGAAACCACAACCATATCCGGCAGCAAGCTTTGGAATGATTCGGACAATCAGGATGGCAAGAGACCAAGCAGCATAACAGTCAATCTGCTTAAAAATGGTACAAAGATTGACAGCAAGACAGTGACTGCTGCAGATGATTGGAAGTTTGAATTTGACAATCTTCCAAAGTATGAAGCAGGAACTCTTATTACTTATAGTATTGCTGAAAGTACTACTGAGACATATGCACAGTATTACACATCATCCGTTTCTGTCGGAACAAATGGTGAATACTTAATTACAAATACATATATTCCTGAGAAAACCTCAGTAAGCGGCACAAAGGTATGGGATGACGGTAATAACCAGGATGGAAAGAGACCGTCAGAAATTACTGTAAATCTTTTGGCAGATGGAGTTAAGGTTGACAGCAAGAATGTAAAAGATACGGATAACTGGCAGTTTACATTTGATAATCTTCCAAAATATAAAAATGGTGTTCAGATTGTATATACCGTAACAGAGAATCCGGTTAAAGACTATGCAACATCTGTAGATGGATACACGATCACGAACAAGTATGAACCATTAAAGACAAACATATCAGTAAGCAAGATATGGGACGATGCTGATAATCAGGACGGCAAGAGACCGGCAAGTGTTAAGGCAGCACTTTATGCGGACACTGTTTTAGTAGCTGGTTCAGAGGTTACACTGAATGAAGATAACAGCTGGAAATATACATGGAAGGATCTTCCTAAGATGAAGAACGGAAATGTTATTGAGTACAGTGTAAAGGAAACCTCCGTAGATACAGCATATACGCCGTCTGTTACCGGTGATATGGCAAATGGTTTTGTAATTACAAACTCATACACTCCTGAGACAACCTCTGTATCCGGTACAAAGGTTTGGGATGATGGAAAGAACCAGGATGGAAAGAGACCATCAAGTATTACAGTAAAGCTTCTTGCAGATAATGTTGCAGTGGACAGCAAGGTTGTGACAGAAGCAGATAACTGGAGCTTCAGCTTTACAAAGCTTCCAAAGTACAAAAATGGCAATGCCATTGTATATACAGTTTCTGAGGAAGCAATTAAATATTATAGTGCAGATATTTCAGGAACAGCAGCAGATGGCTTTACAATTACAAATAAATACAGCCCTGCTGAAACAAGTGTTTCCGTCGTTAAGGTGTGGGATGATGCAAACAATCAGGATGGAATAAGACCTGACTCTGTTAAGGTTTTACTCCTTGCTGATGGCACACCGGTAGCGGACTCTGAGGTTACTCTTGATGCAGCGAACAACTGGTCACATACATGGAGTAAGCTTGCAAAGATGAATAACGGAACAGAGATTGTATATTCCGTTGAGGAGACAAGCAGTGCCACAGGTTATACTGATGCTGTAAGCGGCAACATGACGGATGGCTTTACTGTTACAAATACACATGTTCCTGAGACCGTTCGTGTAGGTATTACAAAGCTGTGGGATGATGCAAATAATCAGGATGGAATAAGACCTGATAGTGTGACGATAAATCTTCTTGCAGATGATGTATTAGTGGACAGCAAGAATGTTTCTGAAGCAGATAACTGGAGTGCATCCTTTGACAACCTTCCAAAGTATAAGGCTGGAAAGGCCATAGTATATACAGTTACAGAAAATCCTGTAGCAGGATATACATGTGATGTAACAGGAAGCGTTGCCGGTGGATTTAAGGTAACAAATAAGCATATAACTGAGAAGACATCTGTATCCGGAAATAAGGTATGGGATGACAGTAACAATCAGGATAATGTAAGACCGTCTTATATTACAGTATATCTTTTTGCAGATGGAGTGAAGACTGACAGCAAGAAAGTTACAGAGGCTGACGGCTGGCTGTTTACTTTTGACAATCTTCCAAAATACAATAACGGAAATCTTATTGTTTATACTGTACTTGAGGATTCGGTTAATAATTACAGTACAGATATAAGAAAGGCTGTGGATGGAACATTTACCATCACAAACAGCTATACACCTGGAAAGACGAGTATCTCAGTTGTAAAGGAATGGGACGATGCTGATAACCAGGATGGAAAGAGACCGACAAGTGTTACTGTTCAGCTTCTTTCAGACGGCATTCCGGTTACAGGCTCAGAGGTTACTCTTGATGCAGCAAATAACTGGACTTACACATGGACAGAACTTGATATCAATAAGGCAGGAAATAAGATTACTTACACCGTAGAAGAGACCGGTACGATTTCCCCTTATACATCCAATGTTACCGGTTCAATGAGTGCAGGTTATACAATTACAAACAGCTATGTTCCTGAGACAACACAGATTGCAGGAGTTAAGTCCTGGGATGATGCAGGCAATCAGGATGGAAAGCGTCCTTCCGACATAACAGTTAATCTCCTGGCTGATGGAAAGAAGGTTGACAGCGTTACTGTAACAGAAGCAGATGCTTGGAGCTTTAGCTTTAACAGACTGCCGAAGTATAAAAATGGCAACATTATTAAATATTCCGTTTCAGAGGAAGCAGTTAGTGAATATACAACTGATATATCAGGTAATGCAGCTGATGGATTCACCATTAAGAACAGCCATACACCTGAAAAGACATCCGTTTCCGGTAAGAAGATTTGGGATGATGCAAATAACCAGGATAGGAAGAGACCTGACAGTATCACAGTTAATCTTTTGGCCGATGGGGTAAAGGTAGACAGCGTATCTGTTTCAGCTGCTGACAACTGGAGCTTTGTATTTGATAATCTTGACAAGTACAACAACGGTCAGCTTATTGCTTACACAGTATCTGAGGAAAGTATTTTAGAATACACCGCGGATATAAAGGGAGACGTATCTACAGGATTTACGATCACAAACAGCTACGCACCTGGCAAGACCAGCGTATCAGTAACAAAGGTTTGGAATGATGCAGGTAACCAGGACGGATTAAGACCAAACAGTGTTAAGGCTGAGCTTTATGCAGATGGCGTTGTTGTAGCAAATTCAGAGATTACTCTTGATGCATCAAATTCATGGTCATATACATGGTCGGATCTTGATGAGATGAAAGATGGTCAGACTATAAAATACACTGTCAAGGAAACAACAGTTGTAAGTAAGTATGACAGTGAAGTGACCGGTAATATGGCAGACGGCTTTGTTATTACAAACAGACACACTCCTGAAAGAACGCAGATTTCAGGCTCAAAGGTTTGGAATGATGCAAACAATCAGGATAATAAGAGACCTTCATTAATAACTGTATTCCTTTTTGCTGATGGTGTAATGGTTGACAGCAGAACGGTAACTGCGGCAGATGGTTGGAAGTTTAAGTTTACAAACCTTGATAAGTATAATAATGGAAAACTTATCGTTTACACCATTAAAGAGGCTAATGTTGCAGATTATACTGCCGATATAACCGTAAATGCAAATTCTGAATACACAATTACAAATACTTATCTACCTGGAAAAACAAGTGTATCTGTAATGAAGTCATGGGATGATGCAAATAACCAGGATGGAAAGCGTCCAAAGAGCATTAAGGTAACACTCCTTGCAGATGGTGTTGATGTAGATAACTCTGAAATAGAGCTTAATGCTGCAAATCAGTGGTCATATACATGGACAGATTTGGATGAGATGAAGTCAGGCGTTGCAATAAAGTATAGTGTTAAGGAATCCGGTATACCAAAGGATTACACGTCACTTGTTACAGGCAATATGACAGATGGCTTTGTTATAACAAATAAGTATGAACCAGAGGTGGTATCTGTTTCAGGTTCAAAGATTTGGAATGATGCAAATAATCAGGATAATAAGAGACCGGACAGCATAACAGTGAATCTTCTTGCAGATGGTGTTGCTGTAGACAGCGCAATTGTTACAGCCGCAGATGGTTGGGTATATACATTTAGCAATCTGCCAAAGTATAAGAATGGTGTAGAGATTAAGTATACTGTTTCTGAGGAACCAGTTAACGAGTATCAGACTGACATAGAGGACTATACCATTACAAATACATATACACCTGGAAAGACCAGCGTCTCTGTGCTTAAGGTTTGGGACGATAATGGTAATAATGATGGTAAGAGACCTTCAAGTATTACTGTTGATCTTTATGCAGATGGTGTTCTTGTAAGTGGCTCTCGTGCTACACTCAGTGAGGCTAACAGCTGGTACCATGAATGGAAGAATCTGGATAAGATGAAGGCTGGTAAAGATATTGTTTACACTGTAGCTGAGTCAGATAGCATTTCAGGTTACTCAGCAGTGATAACCGGAAGCCAGTCACAGGGCTTTGTAATTACAAATACCCATGAAAATGAGAAGGTATCTGTAAGCGGCGAAAAGACATGGGTTGATGAGGACAATAAGGATAACGTCAGACCGGACAGCATAACAGTAAATCTTCTTGCAGATGGTGTCATTGTTGACAGGGTAATTGTCACTTCAGCAGATGACTGGAAGTATAGCTTTAAAAATCTTGACAAGTATAGCAATGGAAAGGCTATCAAATACACCATTTCAGAGGAGGCTGTAGCCGGATATGTGACAGCCATAGATGGCTATGATATTACAAACACATACATCTTTGGAAATATCAGATTCATTAAGCATGGCTATTATAAGGAATCATGTGCAGATAATCCGGAAGAGACGATACCTTTAAGCGGTGTAGAGTTTACTCTTTACAAGGCTTCTGATAAGGCCTTTGCACATCCTGTTGCTAAGGCGAAGAGCGTAAAGGGCATTGTAACATTTGATAAGCTTCCTATCGGAAAATATGTTGTTAAGGAAACAAAGACTGTTGGAAGCTATATACCTTCCGACGAGGTATATACAGTAGATGTTACTGAAGAATCTGCAAGTACTTATGCAAAGCTTAACAAGGTTAAGAACAATACAATTATCAACGATATGCCAAGAAGTGATATCAAACTTTTAAAAGTTTCTGAGGAGGATAATGATGTTACGCTTCCTGATTCAGTATATGGCCTTTTCAAGATGGATAAGAATGGCAAGGAAGTGCTTGTAGCAAAGAAGAAAACGGATAAAAACGGTGTTCTTGAGTTCGACGGTATATTCCTTGACACAGAGTACACAATCAAAGAGCTTCAGGCACCTGATGGATGCTATGTATCTGAGTCACCGATATCAATAAGCTTTACAAAGAATGAGAATGGCGATGTAATTGTTGCTTCCTTTGATGGAGGATTTAATACTGAATCCGGACAGGTTACAGCAACTGTTGATGAAAATGGTAATATTACATGGCTTGAACCTTCGGTACGTTACAGCTTTGAGAAGGTTGATGAAGACGGATCTCCTGTAAAGGGTGCAACCCTTAGAATAATGTCTGAGGATGGAGATGTTATTGATGAGTGGATTACGGATGGTAAGATTCACGAAGTAAATCGTGTTCTTGTAGTAGGAAAAACATACATCTTAAGAGAGACAAAGGCTCCTAAGGGATATGAGCTTGCTGAGGATATTACATTTACTGTATCTGATGAAAAGGTCGCTGCAGGTGAAGATATCGTTGTTACAATCACCATGATTGATGAAAAATCAACAACTGAAACAACAACTGAAATTACAACAGAAAATACAACAGAGGGTGAAGGATATCCGGTAACCGGAGATGACATACCTGTTGTACCGATTGCAATAGCATTTGTTCTTTGTCTCGGTGGATGTGGCTTTATAGTCATATACAAAAAAAGAAGAGATAGAGAGCAGAGTAACTAAATAAAGATGTAGAAATACATCAAAACGATTCTAATACCACCTTTGAATTATTATTTTCAAAGGTGGTATTTTTATCATATTCCAAAGACCTGTTACATAATCTATATATAAGAATAATGGTTGTGCATATGAAAACAAAAAAACATAATAGTTAACTATAATAGTATTATGTAGACATGTGCGGTTTTGGGAGGTAATATGGAAGAATATCAGGTATACAAGGATATCAATGCCAGAACAAATGGGGAGATATACATAGGTGTTGTCGGACCGGTCAGAACAGGAAAATCTTCATTTATAAAGAATTTTATGAATCAAATGGTTATTCCAAATATAAAAGGTGATAATGATCGCCTGTTAGCTCAGGATGAACTGCCTCAGTCTGCTGCCGGGAAAACCATAATGACAACAGAGCCCAAGTTTATTCCTAAAGAAGGAGTTTCAATCAGTGTTGGTGATAACATTGATATGAAGGTAAAAATGATTGATTGTGTGGGATACGTGGTGGATGGTGCCGAGGGTCAGACTGAGGACGGCAAAGACAGAATGGTGCTAACTCCCTGGTTTGATTATGAGATACCTTTCTCAAAGGCTGCAGAAATTGGAACGGATAAGGTAATTAATAATCATTCTACGGTTGGTATTGTAGTTACTACAGATGGAAGCTTTGGGGAGCTTACAAGAGATCAATATGTGGAGGCTGAGGTTAAAACAGTAAATATGTTAAAGAAAATAGGCAAACCCTTTGTTATGTTGCTTAACAGCAGCAGACCCGCCTCGCAGTCGGCTATATCACTTTCAAAGGAGCTTTCTTTGACATATGGTGTCACCGTTATTCCTATAAATGTTATGGAGCTTGGCAGCTCTGATATCACATACATAATAAAAATGCTTCTAATGAGCTTCCCTGTTACAGCACTGTGCTTTGATATTCCAAAGTGGCTTGAGGCTTTAAGGGATGACAGTGAATTAAAAAGCTGTATTATAGATGATTCATTAAAAATCGTATCACAGGTTAACTGTCTGCGTGATATAGAGGCGATCGATTATCCTGAAAACAATTATGTAAAAAAATACATATGTACAAATATGAATATGGCAAATGGAGAGGTTCATATACGGGTTGATATATATCCAAAGTATTACTACGCCATGCTTTCTGACATGATGGGTCAGAGCATTGAGAATGAATATGAATTTATTACAGAGCTTAAGCGTATGGCTGACAATAAAAAGAGCTGTGAGGGCATGGCACATGCCATAAAGCAGGTTGAAACAAATGGCTACGGTCTTGTAATGCCTCCAAGGGAGAATATTACATTAGATTCCCCTGAGGTTATTAAAACCGGAGGAAAATTTGGAGTAAGAATATGTGCTAAGGCACCGTCAGTTCATATGATTAAGGCAGATATTACTACAGAGATAATGCCGCTTGTAGGTACGAAGGAGCAGGCGGATGATCTTGTGAAATATATATCAGATAACAGTGTTGATGATAACATGTGGGATGTCAGCATATTTGGCAAGACAATACATCAGCTTGTGGATGACGGACTTTCCGGTAAGGCAGGTAAAATAGGTGTAGAAAGCCAGCAGAAGCTTCAGGACACTATGGAAAAAATAGTAAATGACGGCAATGGCGGCATGGTCTGTATAATAATATAAGATTTGATATTATGTGTTTGTTATGTTAAAATGTCTAAGGCGTTTTGTGCCTTAGACATTTTTTTAAAGGTTGGATAATTATGGCAGCTATTGATGTAAGGCTGAATGTGTTTGAGGGTCCTCTTGATCTTCTTTTACATCTCATAGAGAAGAATAAAGTGAATATATATGATATTCCCATTGTAACAATAACAGAGCAATACCTTGAATATGTTAACAATATGGAGGAGGAAGACCTTGATATTGTAAGTGAATTCCTTGTTATGGCAGCAACCCTTATTAAGATTAAGTCGAAGATGCTGCTTCCTAAGGATGAGGAGGCTTTGGAGGAGGATGATGACCCAAGAGATGAGCTTGTAAGGCGTCTTTTAGAGTACAAGATGTACAAGTATGCGGCAAATGAGCTTAAGGATTTGGAGCTTGAGGGCAACAAGGTTTTGTACAAGTCTTCAAGTATACCACCTGAGGTTAAACAGATCAAACAGGAGATTGACCCATTTGAGCTTATATCCAAGGCAGACATAAACCTTGAGAAGTTAAACGAGATATTTAAGTCGGTAATGAGAAAACAGGCCTTTAAGGTTGATCCTATACGAAGCAAGTTTAAGGAGATAGAAAGAGAAGAGATTCCTATTGAGGAGAAGATGGCTCAAATCAGAGAGCAGGTAAGGGGCCTTTCGGGGATCAATTTTAGAACACTTCTTGAGATGCAGGCTTCAAGAGCAAATATTATTGCAACTTTTCTTGCAGTGTTAGAGCTCATGAAGGTAGGTGCCATATCAATAAGGCAGGAAGAGATGTTTGGAGAAATAATGATTGATTCAAGGGATGCTATATAGGGGCGTGAGGTACTTATGGAAAAAATAATGGAAAATGAAGAGCAAAAAAGTATAAAAGCCACTGCTGATAATTATGAAGCCGGTGCAGAAGGACAGGGCACAGAGACTGTATACAAGGAGTATAGTGATGAATATCTTGAGTCTGCTGTGGAGGCAATACTGTTTTCAATTGGAGAGTCGGTATCTGTAGACAGACTTGCCACTGCCCTTGAGATGGATAAAAAACAGCTTGGTAAGCAGATACAGGCTATTATAGTTAGCTACAACAGTAAGGACAGAGGAATAAAGATGATAGATCTTGACGGCTCTTTGCAACTTTGTACAAGAAATGAATATTATGGTATACTATCAAAGATAGTAAACACACCAAAAAAACTGTCCCTTACAGATGTTGTGTTGGAAACTTTATCAATTATAGCATATAAACAGCCGATAACACGTCCTGAGATAGAGGCGATAAGGGGCGTTTCCTGTGTTCACGCCATAAATAAGCTTATTGAATATAATCTTGTTCAGGAGGTAGGAAGACTGGATGCTCCGGGAAGACCAATAATGTTCGGAACAACGGAGGAGTTCCTACGATGCTTTGGTGTGTCCTCAACAAATGATCTCCCCACAATAAGCCAGGATAAGATTGAAGATTTTAAGAAGGAGGCATTGAAGGAGGCTGATTTTACACTGAGTGTTGATGTATCATCAGAGGAATAATTCGATTTCTTTACAAAGCCCAGGTGAAATTGAAAAATTGTTCTATAGAGCCCGGTGAACTAATATAATATCATGAATATTTCTTTCAGGGTATTATATGAGTTTACCGGGCTTATTTTGTAGGATCCTTTGCGTATATTTATCGTTGTTTATGCCGATTCATCATTTTAAATTTGACTTAAATAAAAGCGAGCTATATGCGTTAAATGCAGTATTGATAGAAGGAAAAACAGGGGAGGTTCTCTTTGATAAAAATGCATATGATAAAAAGCCAAATGCAAGTACAACAAAAATAATGACCTGTATACTTGCCCTTGAATGTGGGCAAATGGATGACGAGGTACAGGTTTCAGGCTATGCTGCTAAAATGCCGGAGGTAAGGCTTGGAGTAAAAGAAGGAGAGGTTTACAGACTGGAGGATCTGCTATACTCTTTAATGCTTGAAAGTCACAATGATTCTGCTGTTGTTATAGCCGAAAATATAGGCGGAAGCACAGAAGCATTTTCTGACATGATGAATAAAAAAGCAAAGGAAATTGGCTGTACGAATACATATTTTATTACTCCAAATGGTTTAGATGCCAATAAAAATGACAAGGTTCATGGTACATCAGCCTTAGATCTTGCTCTTATAATGAGATATTGCATATATGTTTCACCAAAGAAAGATGATTTTATAAAAATATGCCAGACCGGTCAGTATTCCTTCAGTGAAAAGACAAAGGGAAGAAGCTTTGTGTGCACAAATCATAACGCTTTGCTACATATGGAGGATGGCGTTATTGCCGGCAAAACAGGTTTTACATGTGATGCCGGATATTGCTATGTTGGAGCTTTCAAATATAACGATGAATTCTATGTCTTTTCTCTCCTTGGCTCAGGCTGGCCTGGAAATAGAACATATAAATGGAAGGATTCCTCAAAGCTAATTGAATATGCCAGAGGATGTAATGAGAATAAAACAGACAAGAAATATGTAATGCCCCAGGATATAAAAGCAGATGATTGCACAGATACATATTACATATATACAAATGAAAAAGATAAAATAGACACAAGCCCCGCATTTATGAATATATCTGTATCTCATAATTCATTATATGATTCGGTATTTAAAGTACTTCATTTGTTTTCGATGTAACAAGAAATCAGAATGTGCATATCTTAAAATATATATATTATGGGTGGTGCTTTAGATGGGTGAGGGATGCGTATTCTATGTTGTTGGAGGTGACAGTAGGAGCTGTTATCTGTCTCTTCATTTGGCAAAGAACAATAAAGTGGTGTTTCATTTCGACCCTTATGATGTAGAAATATTAAGACATTCAAATGTAACGATTATTACAGGTGCATCGGGGGTGGGCTTTAAACGCTTGATACAGGGAGAATGTGCAGCCAGAGAGCATATGTCAAAGGTGCTTATTTTGCCTGTTCCTGTTACAAAGGATGGTGAGTTTATCAATGGAAAATCCCTGCTTACAGTAGGCAGTATATCGGAAGCAGCGTGTGACTTTGATATGGTTTTCGGTGGAATTATTCCATCGGATTTTATTAAAAAGGCAGATGCGTCCCCATATGTGTTTGATTATATGAAGGATGACTATGTTGCCGCAGAAAATGCAGTTGCAACAGCAGAAGGCGCCATAATAGATGCTGCTTTGATGTCAAATGTAAATATATATAATAGTACCTGTCTCGTCGCAGGCTATGGAAGATGTGCAAAGGCTATTGCAAAAAGACTGTACTCATGGGGGGCCGATGTGATAATAGTTGCCAGACGTTCGGTTCAGAGAAAAGAGGCTGCCTTAAACGGATATAAGGTTATGTCCTTTGAGGAAACATGCTCTTACAGGAATATTCTTTCAAAGGTTGATTTTTGCTTTAATACAGTACCTGCCCTTGTTGTATGTGAGGATATACTGTCTAATCTTGCAAGCAATGTAGTAGTAGTAGATGTGGCATCCAAGCCGGGGGGTGTTGATTTCAATTATCTAAAGGAATGCAACATCCCTTATAAGCATAGCCTTGGTATACCTGGTAAGATATCACCGAAATCCTCAGGAATAATACTGGCAGAGGCCACACTTAAGGAAATTGATGCATGTAAACATGTAAATAGTTAGGAGATATTATTATGGATTTATCAAAGTGCAATATTGGAATTGCTATCACAGGTTCATTTTGTACTTTTGATAAAGTAAAAAAAGAAATAAAGAAAATGGCAGATATGGGAATGGAGCTGTACCCGATATTCTCAATTAATTCAGCCGGATTAGATACAAGATTTGGAGAAGCTGACAGCTTTAAGGATGAGGTTGAAAAGATAACCGGCAGAAAGGGGATATATACGATTCAGGAGGCAGAGCCTATCGGACCTAAGGCTTATCTTGATGCCCTTGTTATTGCACCATGTACAGGTAATACAATAGCTAAGCTGGCAAATGGAATAACAGATACTCCTGTTCTTATGGCGGCAAAAGCACACATCAGGAACAATAAACCTCTTATTATATCAATATCAACAAATGATGCAATGGGGATTAATTTTAAAAATGTAGGACAGCTTATGAATATGAAGAATATATATTTTGTTCCATTTTTTCAGGATGATCCTGTAAAAAAACCTAATTCCTTAATCGGAAGACTTGAGCTTATCCCGGATACTATAATGGCTGCTCTTGATGGAAGACAGCTTCAGCCTGTGTTATGCTGCAAATAATGTTATAGTATAAATTTAATAATGCACTGTATGTATAATCAAGCGATACATACAGTGCATTATTTTTTATATGCTTACGCTGATATGATATTCCTTCAGCCAGTAGTTTACCTGGAGGAGATATGCAATCATCTGTGGCGCAGCCATTAGCTGCCCAAACCAAGGTTTTCCATAATCCTTAGGAGAATCCAGCAGTTTGTATACATAGTCAATGTTTATAAGACCGCATATAGGACTGTTTGGATCTGCTAAAACCTCTCTCATCTGCTTAATCAGTATTTCCTCATATAGCGGATTATACGATTTAGGATATGGACTTTTCTTTCTGTACATTATCTCATGTGGTACATAGTCCTTTAGGGCGTCTCTTAGCAGCTTTTTTTCAATGCCATTTGAGTATTTATATTCCCATGGTATATTGAATACATAGTCGACGATCCGCCTGTCTGCAAATGGGACACGGGCCTCAAGTCCATTTGCCATACTTGTTCGATCCATTCTGTCAAGGAGTGTCTGCATAAACATCCTTATGTTGATATAAGATATGATTCTTCGCCTTTTCTCAGAATCGTTTTCCGTTGGAAGAAGATTTATTTCAGAAAGAAGAGTGTTGTACAGGTTGCCCACGTATTCTTCAATATTAAGCGAATTTGCAACCTCCGGTGATAATATGTTTAGTCTTGGAGAAAGATCCTTCATCCATGGGAAGGTGTCACAATTCATAAGATTGTCTCTATAAAACCAAGGATATCCGCCAAATATTTCATCAGCACATTCCCCTGTCAATACAACCTTAAACTCCTTTGCAACGCAAGAACAAAAGTATAACAGGGATGAGTCTACATCAGCCATTGTAGGTAGGTCTCTGGATAGGACTGATTTATACAGGTAGTCAACCATATCATAGCAATTACATGTTAAGTATGTGTGACAGGAATCGATATACTTTACCATCATATCAACATAAGGCCGATCCTGCTCAGGCTGAAATGAATTGGACTTAAAGTATATGGAGTTGTCTGTAAAGTCGAAAGAAAATGTGTGAAGCTTTTCATCGCTTTCCCTAAGCTTTGCAGCACATATGCTGCTTACTATTGAGGAATCAATACCTCCGGACAGAAATGTACATATTGGCACATCCGATACAATCTGTCTTTCAATGCTGTCTTTTACAAGATAGCGAACATGTTGTACGGTATCCTTATAGCCTTCGGTATGTGGAGTGCTAGTAATACGATAGTAGACAAAGTCGTGGACTCCGTTTGGACAAAATTTAATAAAATGCCCTGGCTTAACTTCCGAAATACCCTTAAATACCCCTGATCCCGGCGTTTTTGAGGGACCAAGTCCGAATATCTCGCATAGTCCATCTTTGTCTATCTGAGGACTTTGTCCGGGATATTGCAGTATTCCTTTAAGCTCTGAAGCGAAAACTACTGTGTTGTCCTTCGTTACAGTGTAATAGAGGGGCTTAACACCAAAACTGTCACGATATAAGAACAGACACTGATTTGCTTCATCATAAATTGCAAATGCAAATATACCGTTTAGTTTATCTGCAAAGTCGGGTCCGTAGTGTATAAAGCAGTTTAATAGGACTTCGGTATCTGATGTTGTACAAAATGTACATCCCATCGATAAAAGATTGGACTTTAATTCACTTATATTGTATATTTCCCCATTGTATACTATGGACACTGTATTTTGTCCTGCTTTTTTTATCATGGGCTGGTCTCCCCTTGATATATCTCTGATTGAAAGTCTTGTATGGGCAAGACCACAGCATTTAGACAGATATTTGCCTTTTGCATTTGGCCCGCGATGAGCCAAAGCATTATTCATTTTGTCGAGCAAGAAAAATGCTTCTTGTTCATTTTCCGGAATATTATATTGAAAGTTGTAATAACCTGCAATGGAGCACATAATCTTTCCTTCAAGGACAATATTTCTTTATAGTATATTCAGATGCTTTCATTTAAGAACATTTTTTGTCAGGGAGTGTGATAAGGATGAACAAAATAGTAAGCTACAATAAAAGATATTTGGGAGCACTTCTTAATATAGCAGTGCCAATTATGCTGAGTAACCTTATTTCTCAGCTTCAGATGTTAATTGACAGGGTTTTTTTAGGCCGTGTCAACAGTTTATATATGAGCGCTCTTGGAAATGTAACAACGACTATGTGGACAACCATGTCATTTTGTTTTTCCATAGTCGTTGGTGCATCGATTCTCATTAGCCAGAGCGTGGGAGCCGGTGATACGGAGCATATTGGGGAATATGCAGGAGCTATGGTGAAGTATAACAATATTATTCCGATACTATTATTTTTCTTCTGGCTTTTTGCAGCCAAGCCTGTATTTGTACTGATGGGAGTGTCAGACAGTATTATGCCTATGTGTTTAGAGTATGCCAAATACTATGCACCGGTATTTCTGATTACCGGACTTGGCGGAGCCTTCAGTGTAATTCTTCAGACATCAAATTACACAAAGCCCCTTGTTTTATATGGGATCATAAGATCTGTAATTAATGTTATCCTTGACTGGATACTTATATTTGGTAAATGTGGCTTTCCGAAAATGGGAATCAAGGGTGCCGCCATTGGAACTACCATAGCAGAATATGCAGGCTTTATATTTGCTCTTATTCTTGTATGTACAAGTAAAAAGTTATACACAAGACCATCACTGAAGTGGATTGTTAAGTCTAAAATCAAGCCATATCTTATCTCCGCAAAGCTTGGAATCAATACGGCTCTGGAGGATTTTGCCTGGAACCTGGGAAACCTTCTTCTTATCAGAATACTGAATGAAATAAACGAGCTGGCAGCCGGCATATATTCCATTGTGTTTAGCGTAGAGATTCTTGCCGTTGTTATTATAGGAGCCATTGGAAATGGAACGATGACGCTTACAGGAGAGGCCAAGGGCAAGATGGATGTAGACAAATACAAGGGAGTATGCGTATGTGCTTATGGCTTTTGTATTGTAGTGGCACTATTGACACTGACCTTAAGCCTATTGTTCCCACAGCAGATAATTTCACTGTTTACAAAGGAGGAGAGCATAATTGTATCTAGTGGAATATATCTGTTCTTCATAAGTGTAAACCTCTTTGCAAAATCAGCCAATATTATTGTTGGAAACGCAATAAGAGGAAGCGGTAATACAATATGGATGCTTATTACACAGATATTTGGTACTGTATGGGTAGTTGGAATTGCCCTGATATTTGTGTTTGTATTAAAGCTTGGAATATCCGGAGTATTTTTAGCAGTAATTGTAGACGAGATTGTAAGAGCGATAATTAATCTTGGAAAGTATCTAAGAATTGTAAAAACATTTGAAAAAGGCAGTGAGGTAAGCGCATGAAATTTGTGATTCAGAGGGTAAACAGGGCGAAGGTTACAGTAAACAACGAAATAATTGGAAGCATAAAGAAAGGTCTTCTTGTGTTTGTAGGAGTGTTTGATGGTGATACAGATGAGATTGCGGATAAAATGATAAGTAAGCTTCTTAAGATGAGGATCTTTGCAGATGAAAACGGTAAAACAAATCTTGATATTTCCTCTGTAAACGGGGAGCTTCTGATTGTCTCACAGTTTACCCTTTGCGCTGATTGTAAAAAAGGAAACAGACCGTCATTTACAGGAGCCGGCGCTCCTGATATGGCAAAAGCTATGTATGAGTATATTATATCAAGATGTAGAGACACAGTGGAAGTTGTAGAGCATGGTGAGTTTGGGGCAGATATGCAGGTTGAGCTTGTTAATGATGGACCTTTCACAATATGTTTGGACAGTGATAATATTTAGTTTGTGTACGTTCTATTCCATAAAAATACTGAGCTATCTAAAATAGTACAAAAATATACAATAGTTGTTGAAATAACAAAAAAAATTTAATATAATAGTGCCTAGGGCTGTATGCTTTATTTAGCACTAGAATATGAAAAAAGGAGTACTGTAGAATGTTAACAAAGGATCAGATCGATACCAAAACCTTTAAAAAGGGACTGTTTGGATATAATAAGGATGAGGTTCACAGCTTTTTGCGTTCAGTTGCTGATGATTATGCAGATTTACAGACAAAGTATGCTGCATTGCAGTCAGAGAATGAAGTATCAAAGAAAAGTCTTATGGAGAACAGCGTAAAGATTTACGAGCTTGAAAAACAGCTTGAGCAGGCTGCTCCCGGATCAAAGAAGGAGGCTAATGCAGCGAATGCAGAGGCTAACAAGATCATTAACGACGCTAAGAAGAAGGCAAACGAAGTTATTGCCAATGCAAAGGCAGAGCTTGCAAAGCTTAAGGAAGAGATGGAAGCACTTAAGAGTGGTTCAAGTGCTAAGGTTGCAGAGGCTGCAGATAAGGTAGATGTTGTTGAGGCAGATCCTGTTACGAAGCTTAAGATGAAGACTCAGGGAGATGCTCCACAGAAGCTTAAGATGACAAGCAAGCCGGCTCAGAGTGCAGAGCCAAAGCCAGCTGCCTTCACAGGTAAGAGCGCTCAGGTTGCCCAGGAGGAAGAGGAAGAGCTTATCATCGGTGAGGTTGAAGAGGGCGTTAAGCGTAATCAGGTTCTTATCGGTGATGGCGATGAGGATGCTGATTTCGAGTTCTTATAAAGGAAATAATATGACATATTCTGAATGTATCGATTATATTAAAAGTGTTTTAAATAGTGTGGATTTTCAGGATGTATGTGATTGCAATCTTCAGTTCAATATTATTGGAAAAGATAGTGGGGTATTCTACATAGAAGTAAGGGATCATGTTCCTTCATTGTATACTGAGGAGTGTAATAAATATCAGGTTAAGTACGTATTTACTTTGCCTGCCTTTATTCGAATTATTGACAAAACAGTAGATCCTGTGTATGCATATACAACCGGAAAGTTCAAGATGATGGGAGATGTGGCACTTGGCAGACAGGTGCTAACCAAGCTCGCAAAAGCATAGAAAAAACCTGCAGAATAATCTGCAGGTTTTTTTGTGCAATAAGCCGTCATGCAGAAATTGTGTGTCACTGGGGACAGGTTCCTTGACACATTTTATTGCAAAAAAAATCAGCCGAATACCTAAAAGGCTCGGCTGTATTTTTAAATGATGTGTCAAATGTGTCAAGGAACCTGTCCCCGGTGACACACTATAATAATTCAGCAACTTCCTTGAGGAGTCGTTCTGTTTTATCCCAGCCGAGACAAGGGTCTGTTATGGATTTACCATAGCAGCCTCCATCAACAGGCTGACAACCATCTTCAATATAGCTTTCTACCATAACGCCCTTTACAAGGTTCTTTATTTCAGGATCATAGTTTCTGCTGTGAATAACCTCCTTGACTATTCTTGGCTGCTCGCCAAAGTTCTTACCGGAGTTGTTATGGTTTGCATCAACAATACATGCCGGATTTACAAGGTCAAATTTCTGATAAGCATCTGCAAGAAGTCTCAGATCCTCGTAATGATAGTTTGCGATAGACTGTCCATGCTTGTTAAGAGCACCACGTAGGATACAATGTGTAAGAGGATTGCCGTCTGTGTGAGCTTCCCAGCCTGAGTACAGGAAGGTGTGCGGATGCTGGGCAGCAATACATGAGTTCATCATAACATTGTAATCACCACTTGTTGGATTCTTCATTCCGACAGGTACATCCATTCCACTTGATGTCAGTCTGTGATGCTGGTCCTCAACAGAACGTGCACCTATAGCTACATACGAGAGAATATCATCTACATACTGCCAGTTCTCTGAATACAACATTTCATCAGCAGCAGTAAGACCGGTTTCCTTTATGGCTCTTATATGCATTTTTCTTATTGCATATAGTCCTTCAAGCATATCTGTTGCCTTTGTCGGGTCAGGCTGGTGAAGCATGCCCTTATATCCGGCACCTGTTGTTCGCGGCTTGTTTGTATAGATACGAGGTATAATAAGAATCTTGTCCTTTACTTCGTCAGCAACCTTTGCAAGTCTTGTTTGATAGTCACATACAGCATCCTCATTGTCTGCTGAGCACGGACCTATAATAAAAATAAAGCGATTATCTTCGCCGGTAAAAATCTTTTTAATTTCTTCATCTCTTTTGACTTTGATAGCCTTAAGTTCATTAGACAATGGGTATAATTCTTTTATTTCATCTCCTGTTGGGACACGTTTTATCAATTTCATACTCATAATTCGTTTCCTCCTTGCTTTCTATCGACAAATTATATCAGATGCATAACACAAAATAAAGTTTATTTTTCAGAAGGGAAAGAAAATAAAAGAGAATAAAATAGAATATTACGCTATTTATCCCGAATATAATGATAAAAAACAGGAAAATGAAAATGAAAAGAAGGAAAAAGGATATACATGGGTTCGTATATAAGCTTGTAGGTTGTTTTTTGATATTGGGATTCGTTATAAACTACAATGCTGCGTGGTATATGAAAGAAGAGCAGGCTGTCAGATATCGCTATGAAACAGACGTTTCGGCTATTTCCGATTTGCAGTCTCCAAGCTGCATACTTGTAGAGGCATCCACAGGAACGGTACTTTTTGAAAAAAATTGTGATGTACCCATGAAGCCTGCTTCTGTTACAAAGGTTATGACACTGTTACTTACATTTGAGGCGATACATAACAAAAGCTTAAAGCTGGATGAAAATGTCACTGTAAGTGAGCATGCGGCGTCTATGGGCGGTTCCCAATGCTTTTTCGAAAAGGATGAGACTCAGACTGTGGAGGATATGATTAAATGTATAATAATTGCATCAGGAAATGATGCTGCTGTTGCGATGGGAGAAAAAATTGCAGGAAGTGAAACTGAATTTGTTAATATGATGAACAAAAAGGCAAAAGAGCTTGGAATGAAAAATGCCTGCTTTAAAAACGCCTGTGGTCTTGATGCTGAAGGACATGAAATGTCAGCTAGAGATATTTCGATTATGTCAAGAGAGCTTATTACAAAATATCCTGAGGTGTTGGATTATTCCACAATATGGATGGATCATATTGTACATAAAACAAGGCGGGGGGAGAGCCGTTTTGATCTGGTAAATACAAATAAGTTTCTTAATATGTATACAGGTGCAACAGGTCTTAAAACAGGGTATACAAGTACAGCCAAATATTGTATGTCAGCTACAGCAGAGCGAAATAATATTTCTCTTATTGCAGTTATTATGGGGGCTGAAACGAAAGATGTGAGAAATAAGGATGCATGCAGACTCCTGGATTATGGCTTTTCACAATGCAGAAAATATACGGATGAAAAAGCATTTGACAAGGAGGAAATAAAAATAGACAATGGAGTAAAGGATTATGTGAGAATAAAATCAAATTGTACCTTTGAAGGCGTGTTGCTTGGCGATGAACAGGAAAAAGATGTCAAAAAAGAAGTTTCCATAAACAAGAAGCTGTGTGCTCCTATAAAGAAGGGGGATGTATTAGGCTCTGTCAAGTATGATGTGGGGGGAAGGAACCTGGGAGAACTAATGCTTATTGCAGATGAGGATGTAAAAAAAATGGATTTAAAATACGCATTTTCAAAGGCACTAAAAAAACATTTTGCATACTAGGGAGAGCTTTTTTATGTATTTATTTATAGGCATTGTTTTTGCAGTTTTATTTCTGGTTCTTTTCGGAGTGGTTATTGAAAGTATAAGAGAGAATAAGAATTTTGCTGTCTCTGAATATTTGGTTTCTGATGAAAGAATAAGAGAGAATGCAAAGATTGTATTTATTTCTGATCTTCATGGGGTCAGCTATGGAAAGGATAACGATCGGCTGATAAAAAAAATAGATGAAATAAATCCGGACATTATTCTGTCTGCAGGAGACCTTATTGTAGGGAAGCCCTCGGAGTCGGTAGAGGCTGCAATCAGTCTGTTAAATACCTTAGGAAGCAGGTACCCGGTCTATATAGGTAAGGGAAATCATGAAATGAGGATTTCGATATATGATCAGTATGGGGATATGTGGGAGAGATTATATAACGGCACGAAAGATAAGGTTACATGGCTAATAAACGAGGGTGAATACCTTGATTCTTTTAATATAAAAATATATGGTCTTGATATCAAGGCACACTATTATAAGAGATTTATAAGACCGGACATGGACGATGAGTACCTGAAAAGTGAAATGGGAACTCCGCTTCGCAATGAGTACACGATTCTACTTGCCCATAATCCAGACTACTTTCCTGAGTATGCTGCGTGGGGAGCTGATTTGTCACTCTCAGGTCATGTTCATGGCGGCCTTATGATAATACCTAAGTTAGGTGGCGTAATTTCCCCTATGATTAAGCTGTTTCCAAAATACTACAAGGGCTTATATTCGAAAGGGGATAAAAAGATGATAGTGAGCGGAGGGCTTGGCCTTCATACACTTAAAATCAGAGTAAATAATAAGCCCGATTTGGTTTCGGTTACCCTTATGAAAGAAATAAAAATATAGGGAGTTGAAAAAAAGGGTAATACAATATAATATTATATAAGAATAAGTGTACAAGGGAATGTGTCGATATGGGTGACGGAGCAGATAATAATTTTTCAGCTTCTGATGTGAATTCAGAAGCTGAAAAACAGATAATCGAAGATCATGAGGAACTTGCCGGAGATTTAGATACGAAGGACAGTGATGCCATTTTGGAGAATTCTGATACGAAGGAAACTGCTGACAATATGGAGGCAAAGCTTTCAGCTACCGTTTTGGCATCGCCGGTTATTCCAAAGTCAAAAGCTGCCAAGACAGCGAAGCTGGCTTTAGGTATAACAGGCGCTGTACTTGTTTCGGTATATATTGCCATTTCGGTATGGTTTATGTTCCACTACAATTACAAGACCTACATAAATGATATGGACTATTCATTTTATACGATCAGTGAGGTTGATAGCCTGATTTCCTCATACATATCAGATTATAAGCTTACTTTGAAGCTGAGAGATGACAAGGAATTCAGACTGCTTCCTGGAGACATCGATCTTGTTATAACACCAAATGTAACCGCAAAGGGCATTAAGCATATGCAAAATGGATTGTTGTGGCCGTACTATATTGCTGTAAGAAAGAACTATGAGTTATATTACAATGTAGAATATAATCAGGAAAAACTAAAGCAGTTACTTAGTAGTCAGCCGTTTACCCATACAGAAAACATGATTAGTCCTACAGACGCATATTTATCTGTTGTGGAAGGCGAGTCTGTAATAGTTTCAGAAACAGAAGGTAATTATATTGATTTTGATAAATTATGTAGTATAATAGATGAGTCTCTTGTAAAAGGAGATGCAGTTTTAGAACTTGATTCCACAGAGGCATATGTTGCGCCTGAGATCAGAAGTGATAATGAGAAGTTAGTAAATGAACAGCAAAGCCTTGCTGAATTTTTAAAAATGATTATCACATTTAAGGTGGATGAAATATCCTTTGAGCTTACAAGCAGGGAGTATGGTGACTGGTTAAAGCTGGGAAGCAATAAGCCGTGCTTTGACAGAAGCAAGGTATATGATTATGTTTGCAGCATTGCTGAAACCTACGACACATGTGGCAGGGACAGGCTGTTTAGAACCCATGACAACAGATGTATAACACTTACAAATAACTGGTACGGATGGCTGCTTGATGTAGATGCAGAAACAAATGAGCTTTACAAGCTATTGTCAGCGGGGGTTTCTGTGGAACATATGCCAATATATGAACGTACTGCAAACGCTTACACAGAAGACGGCGATGATATTGGTAAAACCTACATAGAATGTGACCTTGGAAGACAAGAGGTGTATGTGTATGTTGACGGTACATGTGTTATCGAATCGGACTGCGTTTCCGGAAGCTATTATGATGAAAAGTGCAGGACTCCTGAAGGCCTTTATACTATTTTGTTCAAAAAGACTCCGGCGCTTCTAGTTGGTGAGGATTATGAGACTCCGGTAGATTACTGGATGCCATTTATTGGCGAGCTTGGAATTGGTTTTCACGATGCTACGTGGAGAGGTTCATTTGGCGGCTCCATATATTTGTCAGGTGGCTCCCACGGATGCGTAAATCTTCCATATCATATTGCAGAAATGTTGTATAATATAGTGTATTCCGGAATGCCGGTTATATGCTACTATTAGAATAAATAGGAGATGTACCCAAGTGGTTGAAGGGTCCGCACTCGAAATGCGGTAGGTCGGGTGACCGGCGCGAGGGTTCAAATCCCTCCATCTCCGTTTAGGCTGTAAACATCTGGTCAGGATAATGTCCTGACCATGTTTTGTATTAGGAGAGGTTATTATGATTACATTTGGTGAATTAAAAACAGCTTCAGATTATATTAAAGGAATAATAAATGATATTCCGGATATAGCAATTGTACTTGGCAGTGGACTTGGTGCTTTTTCAGACAAGCTTTCAAATGCTATTGTGATTGACTATAAGGACATACCGCATTTCCCCTGTACTCATGTGGAAGGACATAAGGGAAGACTTGTATACGGGCAGTTATCAGGAAGAAAAGTACTTGTTATGCAGGGGAGAGTTCATTACTATGAAGGCTATACAATGGACCAGGTAGTCATGCCTGTCAGAGTGATGGGTTTGATGGGAATAAAGAAGCTTATACTCACAAATGCATCAGGGGGTATAGCAGATGAATTGGCACCGGGAGATATTATGATAATAAGAGATCATATTTCATCCTATGTTCCGTCTCCTCTAATATATCCTGATTTTGATAAGCTTGGAGAGAGATTCCCGGATATGAGTCACGTATATGACATGGATTATATCGATATACTTGAAGAGTGCATGTTAGAATGCGGACGTATTCCACATAAGGGAGTATACATTCAGGTGACAGGACCTCAGTATGAAACTCCTGCAGAGATACAGTTGTATAAGAAGCTTGGTTGTGATGCAGTGGGAATGAGCACAGTGTGCGAGGCCATTGCTGCAAAGCATATGGGGCTTAAGATAGCAGGCCTTTCTGTAATATGTAACAAGGCTGCAGGTCTTGGAGACTGCCTGTCCCACGAAGATATAATAAAGAGTGGAGATATGGCGGCACAAAAACTGTTCGATGTAATTATGAGATTTTTACAACATATTTAGAATATCAGGAGAGATAATATTATGGATGTAATTATATATACAGATGGTTCTGCCAGGGGAAATCCTGACGGACCTGGAGGCTATGGTACAGTTCTTCAGTATGTAGACGGCAAAGGGGTGCTTCACGAAAGAGAGTACAGTCAGGGGTATATTAAAACCACAAACAACAGAATGGAGCTCCTTGCTGCAATTGTAGGTCTGGAAGCTCTTATAAAGCCCTGCAACGTAAAGCTGTATTCGGACTCAAAATATTTGTGTGATTCATTTAATAAAAATTGGATTGATTCGTGGATCAAGAACAATTGGAGAAGAGGAAAAAATGAGCCTGTAAAAAACTGTGATTTGTGGCAAAGGCTTCTTAAGGCAAAGAAGCCTCACAACGTAGAGTTTATATGGGTTAAGGGACATGCCGGTAATCCCGGAAATGAGAGATGTGACAGATTAGCAACAAGCGCTGCTGACGGGCCGGGGAAAATAGAAGATACAGGCCTTGATGAATAAGTGGCATGTTATCTATATTCGGACAAAAGGAGTATTATCATGAAAAAAGACGAGTTTAGAAGACTGATTGAAGAAAAAATACTTATTCTTGATGGCGCTACAGGAACAAATCTTATGGCAGCCGGAATGCCGCTTGGCGTATGCCCTGAAAAGTGGATATTGGAGCATGAACAGGTTATGCTGGATCTTCAGCTTGATTATCTGAATTCAGGAGCTGATATTGTTTATGCTCCTACATTTACATGTAACCGAATCAAGCTTTCAGAATATGGACTTTCTGATAAGCTTTATGATATGAATAAAAGTCTTGTAGAGCTTTCCAAAATGGCAGTAAGAAAAGCGGGTCATGGCTTCGTTGCAGGTGATATTACTATGACAGGACAGATGCTTTACCCAATGGGAACGCTGACCTTTGAGGAGCTTGTTGACATATACAAGGAGCAGATAAAGGCTCTTGATGAAAGTGGCTGTGATCTCCTTGTTGTTGAGACGATGATGAGCCTTGCTGAGACAAGGGCGGCTGTTATTGCTGCAAATGAGGTGTCAGAGCTTCCTGTTATGGCAAGTCTTACCTTTAATGAGGATGGAAGAACACTCTATGGCACAGACAGTGTTACAGCAGTTAATGTTCTTCAAAATCTTGGAGTTTGTGCAATAGGTATTAATTGTTCTACGGGACCTGATAAGATGGAGCAGCTTATTAAAGATATGAAAGCCATTGCATTCATACCGGTATTTGCCAAGCCTAATGCAGGCATGCCAGAGCTTATAGATGGGAAAAGTGTATATTCCATGACACCACAGGAGTTTGCTGATGATATGAAGAGGCTTGTTGAAGCGGGAGCAAACATGATTGGCGGATGTTGCGGAACCACACCTATGCATATAAAGGCTATTTCAGATATGGCGGCAAAAATGCCGGCTCCACATATAAACAGCCAGCATGTAAGAAGTGTTTCCTCAGAGAGAAAAACACAGATAATTGAGCTTGACGGTCAATTTAAAATTGTGGGAGAGAGAATAAATCCAACAGGAAAGAAAAAACTTCAGGCAGAGCTTAAGGAAGGAGTGTTGGACCTTGTTTGCAATATGGCAGAAGAACAGGCTTCAGGTGGTGCCTCAATACTTGATATTAATGTTGGAATGAACGGGGTTGATGAAAGGGCTCTTATGCTAAAGGTGATGCATCAGGTGTCACAGATCGTTAATCTGCCTCTCTGTATAGACTCCAGCTCCCCTGACGTTATTGAGGCGGCACTTAGGGAATATCCGGGCCGGGCTCTTGTCAACTCTGTTTCTCTTGAAAAGGTTAAAATACAGGAGATATTGCCTATTGTAAAGAAATATGGTGCAATGTTTATTCTTCTTCCTCTTTCAGACAATGGATTGCCACAGTCACCGGAGGAGAAGGAGGAAATAATACAGACCGTTCTAAATCATGCATATGAAATGGGATTTGATAAGAATGATGTCATAGTTGACGGGCTTGTTGCAACGATCGGGGCTCAGAAGGATGCAGGCGTGAATTGCCTTAAAACGATTAAATATTGCTATGAAAACAAGCTTGCAACAATATGCGGCTTATCCAATATATCCTTTGGTCTTCCGGAGAGAATGAATGTTAATACAGCTTTCCTGACAATGGCTATTGCAAGCGGACTAACAATGGCTATTGCCAACCCGTCTCAGACGATGCTTATGAACGCCGTGTATGCGTCTGATATGCTGCTTAACAAAAATGGTGGTGATGTTGCATACATCGAGCATGTCAAGCCACTTAATATATCCGGTGACAGTACAGCCGCAGGTAATACACCGGCTGTAGCTGAGTATAATGATAAAAGCAAGATATATGTGGATGTAATAAAGGGTAACAGGTCTGCAGTTATAGAAGATGTAAAGATGGCCTTAAGCAGTGGTCAGGCTCCTAAGGATATTATCGATAATGACCTTATCACGGCTATAAATGAGGTGGGAAAGCTGTTTGAGGAAAAAAAATATTTCCTTCCACAGCTTATTGCCAGCGCAGAGACAATGGAGCTTGCTATTTCTCATATAAGTCCGCTTATTATGAAGGATAAAGCTGCATCCGACATGCCTACTATTTTGATTGCCTCCGTGGAGGGAGATATTCATGATATAGGAAAGAATCTTGTGGCTCTTATGCTTCGAAATTATGGCTTCAATGTGATTGACCTTGGCAAGGATGTTCCTTGTGATGTAATAATAGATGAAGCTGTGAAAAACAATGCATCCATAATTGGTTTGTCTGCCCTTATGACTACTACCATGGTAAAGATGGAGGAGGTAGTTAAGGCTGTAAAAGCACAGAACCTGTCATGCAAGGTGGTAATTGGTGGAGCTGTTATTACTGAGAGCTATGCAGAAGAAATAGGGGCTGATGGGTACTCTAAGGACGCTGCGGATTGCGTACAGCTTGTAAAAAGACTGTTAAACGTAGAATAATAGAAATAATATTATTTAAAAAAAACGCCTCGCCAAAAAGAATAGCGAGGCGTTACATTTGCCTGGATGCGGAACGGACTTTTGTGCTACATTTCGTCTTCGCATCCGTGTTATTGTCTACAGTCTTTTATGAATTGTCCTTAAGCCATTTTATAGCACAGTGGGTAAGAATTGCTGTTCCGATTGGCAGAATATCCTCATTAAAAACAACATGATCATTGTGCATTGGTTTCCCGTATAGTTCATTTTCATCTGAGCTTCCGGCACCAAGCAATATATAGCTGCAAGGAATCTTATAGGTGTAGGAAGCAAAATCCTCGGAGCCCATTCCTCCCTTATCAAATGTGACAACCATAGACGGGTTACACAATTCCTTTATATATTCGGCCATCTTTTTGGTCATATCCACATTGTTTATAAGAGGAGGAGCAGATGCAAGCTCAGTGACTGTTGCCACACCGTTAAAGGTATTTGCGGTAAGCTTGGATATTTCTTCAATTCGCTTCAGAATATTTGACTGAACCTCTATATCCATTGCCCTGATTGTGCCTTCAAGTATTACCTCCTCCGGTATAATGTTTGGTGCACTTCCGCCACAGAATTTTCCGATTGTAACGACTGCAGGAGTGGTAGGACTTATCTCTCTTGCTATTATTTCCTGAAGGGCAAGATGTATGTGGGCTGCTATGTTGATTGGATCTATGCCTGTCTCCGGCATGGCGCCGTGACAACCCTTGCCCTTTACGGATATGCGAAATAGTGTGCATCCGGCCATGCATGTACCAAGTCCGCACAGAACCATTCCTGATGGAGTGCCTGAATTAACATGAAGAGCCATTCCGGCATCTACATGGGGATTTTCAAGGACCCCGGCACTTAGCATACTCTTTGCTCCGGTAAATCCTTCTTCATCCGGCTGAAATACGAGCTTAATGGTGCCGTTAATCTGATTTTGATGCTTCTTTAACAGCTTTGCAGCCCCCAGCAGCATTGCAGTGTGCATGTCATGTCCACAGGCATGCATATATCCATTTTCTGATGCAAAGGAAACAGGAGCCTCCTCCTTAATGGCGAGAGCGTCCATATCTGCTCTGAGCAGGAAGGTCTTTCCTTTTTCCTTTCCGGTTATTGTTGCTACGATTCCACTTTCACATATTTCTACAGCTTCATACCCGTATTCTGTAAGCTTATCTGATACATATTTTTTTGTTACTGGAAGGACAGCTCCCTGCTCAGGACACTGATGTATGGCTCTTCGAATGTCCACAATTTCGCCCTTTATTCCCTGTGCTTCTTCAAAAAATCCCATCATATAAACACTCCTTAAAACTGATTTGCGATCAATATTGTTATTTGTAGATTATATCATTATTAGTCACTGTTTTGTGCTGTTTTATTATTATTTTATATATTTAAATAAGAAAAATAATCCTATGCTTTATAGTGACATTATTATTTGAAAATGGTATACTTAGCTTTGGGGAATTTTTTAAATACAAAGGAGGTACTACATTGTTTACTATTAATAATTTGTTTGACAATGCGAATATGAAGTGCATAAACCAGATGGGGAAGTACAAGGTTTTTGAGCACCAGAAGGATCTTTCCGTATCACCGGATTATGCAGAGACAGCTTATTTCAATGCCAGCATGAATGTGAGGAGACGTCAGGTTCTTGTGGAGCTCAATGGTTCTTCTGCGATCCTTCAGGCAGGAGCAATGCAGTGGACACTAGGTAATGTGTCAATGAACTCAGGTGTGACTGCAGGTAATTTTCTTGGAAAGGCATTTGGCGCTGCTGCCACAGGTGAGTCCATGTCAAAGCCGGAATATCAGGGCCAGGGCCTTGTTATGCTTGAGCCTACCTACAAGCACATAATTCTGCTTGATGTTGCACAGTGGGGACAGATCGTACTTGAGGATGGCCTTTTCCTTGCCTGTGACAGTTCACTTCAGCAGAAGGTTATCAGCAGAAAGAGCCTTTCTTCTGCAGTTCTTGGCGGCGAAGGCCTTTTCAATCTAAGTCTTACAGGACAGGGTATTGCAGTGCTTGAGAGCCCTGTTCCACAGCAGGAGCTTATCATGTTTAATTTGCAGGATGATGAGGTTCGAATTGATGGCAATATGGCAATTGCCTGGTCTGGAAGCCTTCAGTTTACTGTTGAGAAATCAACAAAGAGTCTTATAGGTTCAGCTGTATCAGGCGAAGGTCTTGTCAATGTTTATCGAGGAACCGGATCCATACTTATGGCTCCTACAGCGAAGTAAGGAGGCTATATGGTTACACAGAATTTACTCAATGGCAATAATATAAGGGTTGTATCAGCCCTGGGAGGCATGCAGGTGCTTCAGTATACTATGGATATGAGTGTTAATCCATTTACTTCAAAGAAAGAGTATTACATGGCCTGTATGAATGTAAACAAAAGACAGCTTCTTTTAACTCTTAACGGAGGCGGCTATACAATGCAGGCCGGCGCTATGCAGTGGACATCAGGACAGGTTTCAATGAATAGCAATGTAAAGGGAGTTGGCGGATTTCTGGGCAATATGGCGAAGGCTGCCGTTACAAAGGAGAGTATTGCAAAGCCTGTATATAGTGGCTATGGTCAGGTTATGCTTGAGCCTACATACAGACATATTATTCTTACAGACTTAGCTGAATGGGGTGGAAGCGTTGTTCTTGATGACGGCCTGTTTCTTGCCTGCGAAAGCCAGATTCAGCACAAGGTCGTTTCAAGAAGCAATCTTTCTTCCGCAGTCCTCGGGGGAGAGGGATTATTTAATCTCAGTCTTTACGGCAATGGTATAGCAGCATTAGAGAGTATCGTTCCAAGGGAAGAGATAATAGAGGTTGTGCTTCAGGATGACACAATGAGAATTGATGGCAATATGGCTATCGCATGGTCGTCAAGTCTTGAATTCACTGTGGAAAAGTCTACAAAGAGTCTTCTTGGTTCTGCTGTGTCAGGAGAAGGCTTTGTAAATGTTTACAGAGGAACAGGTAAAATATGGATGGCACCTGTTATGGCCACAGGCGGTTCAGCCGGAGTTGCAAATTATGCAAGCTCTTCTGAGACAGCAACATCAAATCATACCAGTGCAAGTGCCACTCAGAATGACACAATAAATGCTCTGGGTAAGTTAGGTAATATTATGAACAAATTCAGCTAAAACAGGTAATTATTCAAAAAAATTACGTTATAAATTGACAATAACCATATTTGTATCTATAATAACTTACAGCATTTTAAAGAGACAAGTTGAAAGGTGGTACTTACTAATGGGTAATATTGTTTTGTCGCTGCTCGTTGACAATACATCAGGAGTTTTGAGTAGAGTGTCCGGTCTGTTTAGCAGAAGAGGATACAACATTGACAGTGTAACTGTAGGGGAGACAGAGAACCCTGCTTATTCCAGAATGACAGTTGCAGTAAGCGGAGATGAGGCAAGTCTTATACAGATAAAGAAGCAACTTAATAAGCTTGAGGATGTTGTAGATATAGTTGAGCTTGAACCGGGTAAGTCAGTTTGCCGAGAACTGGTGCTTGTTAAGGTTAAGGCTTCACCATCTGAAAGAAAAGACATTATATCAGTTGCAGATATTTTTAGAGCAAATATTGTTGATGTTTCAACAGATTCCGTTATTGTTGAGCTTACAGGAACAACGACAAAGTGTGAAGCTTTCCTCAGACTACTTGAGGGCCATGAGATAGTTGAGCTTGTAAGAACAGGTCTCACAGGACTTGTAAGAGGCTAAGTTGATCTTAATTATCTTACATAGGTAGTTAGAATATAAGTCATTTTAACAGATTAGGAGGATAAATAAAAATGGCAGAAGCAAAGATTTATTATCAGCAGGATTGTAATCTTTCATTACTTGATGGAAAGACAATCGCAATTATTGGATATGGTAGCCAGGGACATGCCCATGCTCTGAACGCTAAGGAGTCAGGATGTCATGTTATCATCGGACTTTATGAGGGAAGCAAGTCATGGGCAAAGGCTGAGGCTCAGGGATTTGAAGTATATACAGCTGCAGAGGCTGCAAAGAAGGCTGACATCATAATGATTCTTATCAATGATGAGTTACAGGCAGATATGTATAAGAAGGATATTGAGCCAAACCTTGAGGCTGGAAATATGCTTATGTTTGCTCATGGTTTCAATATTCACTTTGGATGCATCAAGCCACCTGCTGATGTTGATGTTACTATGATAGCACCTAAGGGACCTGGACATACTGTACGTTCAGAGTACCAGGCAGGTAAGGGTGTTCCTTGTCTTGTTGCTGTTGAGCAGGATGCTACCGGTAAGGCCCTTGACATTGCGCTTGCATATTCACTTGCAATTGGTGGTGCAAGAGCCGGTGTTCTTGAGACGAACTTCAGAACAGAGACAGAGACCGACCTTTTCGGTGAGCAGGCTGTACTTTGCGGTGGTGTATGTGCACTTATGCAGGCAGGCTTTGAGACACTCGTTGAGGCTGGTTATGATCCAAGAAACGCATACTTTGAGTGTATCCATGAGATGAAGCTTATTGTTGATCTTATTTATCAGTCAGGCTTTGCAGGAATGAGATATTCAATCTCGAACACTGCTGAGTATGGTGATTACATTACAGGGCCTAAGATTATCACAGAGGATACAAAGAAGGCAATGAAGAAGATTCTCTCAGATATCCAGGATGGTACATTTGCAAAGGAATTCCTTCTTGATATGTCACCTGCAGGACGTCAGGTTCACTTCAAGGCTATGAGAAAGCTTGCTTCAGAGCATCCGGCAGAGAAGGTTGGAGAGCAGGTAAGAGCACTTTATAGCTGGAATGATGAGTCAGGTAAGCTTATAAACAACTAATTTATTTCAGATTTTTATATTTTATGAACAATAAACCCGGTTTTGGTTAATATCAGAACTGGGTTTTGTTTGTTTTTACATTATTGCAATTTTGTGATACTATGATACATATGTATCAAAAGTCCGGAGGAAATTATGGGAAAACAGCTTACAAAAAAAGATATAGAGAAGATGGAGCAGGAGATTGAGTATAGAAAGTGTGTTGTGAGAAAGGAAAAGCTTGAGGCTGTAAAAGAGGCCAGAGCTCAGGGAGATCTCAGCGAAAACTTTGAATACTATGCTGCAAAAAAGGATAAGAATGCCAATGAAAGACGTATCAGATATCTGGACAGGTTGGTAAGGACTGCTGATGTTATTGAAGATACCTCAGCTGAGGATGAGGTTGGAATAGATAATACCGTAACTGTATATTTTGAGGATGATGATGAAGAAGAAACATATAGAATCGTGACAAGTGTAAGAGCGGATGTACTTGATGGCAGGGTGAGTAATGTTTCACCTATAGGCAAAGCTCTTATGGGTCATAAGGTTGGTGACAGAGTCATGGTTGTTCCAGAGAAGGGAGAGCCTTATTACCTTGTTATCAGACATATTGAAAATACGAAGGATGATGGGTCATTTGAGATTAATTAGACTCAGGTATGAGATTAATTAAGCTTAGATATATGTTGCTTTTGCATTACATTACATTTAATTTATTCATAGAAATCCGAGGTATAGTATGAATTGCTTGGAAGCACAATCTAAAATTATGGCATTTATTGAAAATAAACTCCCTGACGATGAACTCAGAGAGTTTATTAAGCATGTTAGAACGTGCAAGAACTGTTATGAGGAGCTTGAAATATATTATACTCTTATTGTGGGAATGAAGCAGCTTGACGAGTCGGATAACGTATCGGAATTCTTCAAGGATTCACTAAACAACAAGATGGACGAGGAGATGGCGCGTATTACAACGGTAAAGCGCATTGCCAGTTCTACTATTATGGTTGTTATAGTAGCGGTAGTTATGGGAATGATATGGTTATACAGCAGTGCACTTGACAGAGTTTATGGATATGAGCAAAGGGCAAAGCTCAATGAACAGCCTGCTTACTATTACGCCAGCTTTTTTTCAGGCAAGCTATTGGATGATAGTCAGTATGATACGAGTGAGATTGACTGGTACTATGAACATAAGGATAACATAAATGATGTTTCCGTGGACTTTATGGAAAAAGTAAAGGCATACAATCTGAATCATAAAGGGTTAAAATAACATTGCTTTGGAGGATTATACATGACAGAGGCAAAAAACAAATTACTTATTGTAGATGGACACAGTATATTAAACAGAGCCTTTTACGGACTTCCGGATCTTACCAATTACGAAGGCCTTCACACAAATGCTGTTCTTGGTTTTTTGAATATTATATTTAAGATTATGGATGAAGAGCATCCGACAAATGTATGTGTTGCATTTGATGTAAAACAGCCTACCTTCAGACATATAATGTACAGTGATTACAAAGGAACAAGAAAGCCTATGCCGGATGAACTCAGAGAGCAGGTTCCGCTAATTAAGGAAGTTCTTAAGTCTATGAATATTACTATTGTTGAGAAGGGCGGATTTGAGGCTGATGATATAATTGGCACGCTTTCAAGAATTGCAGACAGGGAAGAGTATTCGGTGGTTATAGTATCAGGTGACAGAGATCTTCTGCAGCTTGCCACAGATAAGATTCTTGTAAGAATACCAAAAACAAAGCTTGGTGGAACCACAGTTGAAAACTATTATGCGGACGATATAGTAAATTTGTATGGAGTTACTCCGGTTCAATTTATCGATATGAAGGCACTTATGGGAGATACTTCAGATAATATACCGGGTGTTCCGGGAATCGGTGAAAAAACCGCTGCAAAAATTATAAGTGAGTGGGATACACTTGAGAATGCCATTCGCCATGTAGACGAGATAAAGCCTCCAAGGGCAAGCAGCAACCTGAAACAATATACGCAGCAGGCTATCCTATCGAAGGAGCTTGCAACAATAAAGCTTGATGTTGAGCTTGATATTAAGCTTGCTGATACGGTATATGAAAATGCTTTTAATGACAGCTCATATGAATTATTTAAAAGACTGGGTTTCAAGAGCCTTCTTGGCAGATTTGATATGAAGCCGGTTACAATGTGCATAGAACCTGAGGTGTCAGTGATTTCCGGGAAGGCTGAGCTTGATGAACTGAAAGCTTCATTTGCTTCTTTAGATCTTGTAGGAATATACCCGGTTATAAGTGATGATATGCTGCTGGGCGTGTGTGTAGGGAAAGACAGTGATAAGGCATATTTGATTAATTGTTCCTCTGCCATAGATGAACAATGTGTGTTAGATTTTATAAATCATATAAAAAAAACCGGTGCCATGCTATGCATTCAGGATCTTAAGAGCAGTCTTGGGTATCTTCCTTTTACAGATGATGATGAAAATGTGGTGGATGTAAGTGTTGCGGCCTATCTCCTTGATCCCATTACAGAGTCCTATAGCTTTGATGAGCTGGCAAAGCGATATCTTGAGCTTGTGATTCCTTCAGAGAAGGAGCTTATTGGAAAAGAAGAGCTCAATATGTTTACATTTATCAGCAGTGAATTTTTAAAGCTTTATGCATATAAAACACTGATTCCTCTTATGGCGTGGCCTGTCATGTGTGAAAAGCTAAAAAGCATGGACATGTATGAGCTCTATAGGACTATAGAGCTTCCTACCATATACACATTATATGATATGGAAAAGCGAGGAATAAGAGTTGACAGGGATAGACTGGTAAGCTACAGTAAACAGCTTGAAAACCGTATAGCTGAGCTTACAAAGAGCATAACAGGTTATGCGGGAAGGGAGTTTAATATTAACTCTCCCAAGCAGCTTGGTCCTATACTCTTTGAGGAAATGGGACTTTCCGGAGGAAAAAAGACAAAGACAGGTTATTCAACAAGTGTTGATGTTCTCGAGAAGATAAAAAATGAGCACCCAATAATAGGGGATATACTAGAATACAGACAGCTTACAAAGCTTAATTCAACCTACGCGGTAGGACTTGTAAATTATATATCTGAGGATGGAAGGATACACGGTAAATTTAATCAGACAATTACAGCCACTGGAAGAATAAGCTCTACAGAGCCGAATCTTCAGAATATTCCTATGAGACTTGAGCTTGGAAGACTTATTAGAAAGGCATTTGTCCCAAAGGAGGGGTATGTATTTGTTGACGCTGATTATTCTCAGGTAGAGCTTCGAGTGCTGGCGCATCTTTCAGGTGATGAGGTCATGCAGAATGCTTTTAGGAACAATGTTGACATACACAGAACAACAGCCTCAGAGGTGTTTGGTGTAGAGCCTGATGATGTCACTCCTCTTCAAAGACGTCAGGCAAAGGCTGTTAACTTTGGTATCGTTTATGGTATCAGCTCCTTTGGACTTTCTGAGGACCTTGGAATATCAAGAAAAGAGGCGGCAGGCTTTATTGAAAAGTATTATGACACATACAAAAGTATAAAGACTTATTTGGATGGCCAGGTAGAAAAGGCAAAGGAAACAGGGTATGTAACTACAATGTTTGGCCGAATAAGACCTATACCGGAGCTTAAGTCGTCTAATTTTATGCAGAGAAGCTTTGGTGAGCGTGTGGCAATGAATTCTCCTATACAGGGAACTGCTGCGGATATCATGAAAATAGCAATGATCCGAGTAAACAAAAAACTAAAGGAGCTTGGACTTAGCTCTCAGCTCATATTGCAAATTCATGATGAACTATTAATAGAAGCAAGGGAGGATGAAGTGCCTGTTGTAAAGGATATTCTTGTAAATGAGATGATGAACGCAGCAAGCATGAATGTTCCGCTTCTTGTTGAGGCTACTGTAGGTGCAGACTGGTATGAGGCAAAATAAATGAGGATTATTGGAATTACAGGAGGCATTGGCTCGGGAAAGACAGCAGTGCTGAACATATTAAGAGATGAATATGGTGCATTTGTCATGGAGGCAGATGCACTTGCACATAAGCTCATGGAGCCGGGAGAGGTGTCCTACAATGATATAGTAAAAGTTTTTGGAACAGAGGTGCTTAAGGCGGATGGAATAATTGACAGAAAGCTTCTTGGAGATATTGTGTTCTCAGATAAAGATAAGCTGGAGCTGCTAAATTCAATTACTCATCCAAATGTGAAAAATGCCATTATCCGTTCAATCGAAGAACAAAAGCAATCAGGCACTGCCATATATGTAATAGAGGCTGCTTTGCTTATTCAGGACGGATACAAGAGCATTTGCCATGAAATATGGTACGTATATGCCGATATTGATGTTCGAATAGATAGACTTATTAAGTATAGGGGTTTTACAAAAGAGCGTGCGCTGTGCGTGATAAATAATCAGGAAAGTGAAGATTATTATAAGAGAAATTGTACGAATATTTTAGACAATTCCGGTGATATAGGACAATTGCGGATTCAGATTAATAATGTGATTTAAGTTATTATCAAATGATTTGTGTATATTCACGGATTGTACATATAAAAAGACAATTTTTTTGTGTATTTCTATTGAGAATAATGGACAAGTGAGGTAAACTTGAATTGTGTGTTTTCATAAATTCAAAGGGGGATATAAACATGAAGTTTATTGAACAGTTAAAAGAAAGAGCTAAGCAGAATAGAAAGAAGATCGTATTGCCTGAGACTTCTGATATGCGAACAATTGAGGCTGCAGGAAAGGTTTTGGCAGAGGAAATTGCTGATATTATTTTGGTTGGCGATAAGGATGAGATATTAAGCAGAGCGGGTGATATTGACCTTAGTAAGGCTCAGTTTGTAAACCCTGCGAATTTTGAGAAATTTGACGAATATGTAGATGCCTTTGTAGAGCTTAGAAGAAAGAAGGGACTTACTCCGGAGAGGGCAAGAGACTTGCTTCTAAATAATTCTCTTTATTTTGGTTGTATGATGGTTAAACAGAATGATGCTGATGGCATGGTAGCAGGAGCCATCAATGCGTCTGCGGATGTTCTTCGTGCAGCTCTTCAGACACTTAAGACTGCACCTGGAACGCGTATTGTTTCTGCTTTTTTCCTTGTAGTCGTTCCTGATTGTGAATATGGTGCCAATGGAACCTTTGTGTTTGCTGATGCCGGACTTAATCAGAGCCCGTCCGCTTCAGAGCTTGCAGATATTGCTGAGCAGTCAGCAAAATCCTTTGAGCTTCTTGTTCAGGAGGAACCGGTTGTTGCCATGCTTTCACATTCTACAAAGGGCAGTGCCAAGCATCCTGATGTAGATAAGGTTATTGAGGCTACAGAGATAGTGAATGCTGAGTATCCTGATTTGCTTTGCGATGGCGAGCTTCAGAGTGATGCCGCACTTGTCCCTGAGGTGGCAGCATCAAAGGCTCCGGGCAGCAAGGTTGCAGGACATGCCAATGTATTGGTATTCCCTGATTTGGATGCTGCAAATATTGGTTATAAGCTTGTACAAAGACTTGCAAAGGCTGATGCCTATGGACCTGTTACACAGGGAATAACGAAGCCTGTAAATGATCTTTCAAGAGGATGTGTAGCAGATGACATAGTTGGTGTTGTTGCCATTACAGCAATCCAGGCACAGGCGCAGGAGCTTGGAATTATGAAAACAACGCCAAAGGAAAGATAGATATATACATATTATGCAGGAGGATATTAGCAATGAAGGTTCTTGTTATTAATTGTGGAAGTTCATCACTGAAATATCAGCTCATAGATTCTGATACAGAGTCTGTGATTGCAAAGGGCTTATGTGAGAGAATAACCATAGACGGAAGGCTTACACATCAGACAGTAGGCAAGGAAAAATACACAAAGGATGCACCTATGAGTGATCATAATGCTGCTGTAAAGTATGTTATTGAAGCACTGCTTGATCCTGATACAGGCGCAATTAAGTCTTTATCAGAGATCGATGCAGTTGGACACAGAATTGTACATGGCGGTGAAAGCTTCTCTGAGTCCATAGTGATTTCAGATGCTGTAATGTCTGCTATCGAGGAGTGTAACGACCTTGCACCACTTCACAATCCTGCAAATCTTATTGGAATAAGGGCATGTCAGGCACATATGCCGGGCGTTCCTATGGTTGCCGTGTTTGATACTGCTTTTCATCAGACAATGCCTGATAAGGCGTACACATATGCCATTCCATACGAATACTATGAGAAATACAAGATAAGAAGATATGGTTTCCATGGTACTAGTCACAGCTTTGTATCAAAGAGACTTGCCCAGCTTATCGGAAAGAATATCGAGGATACAAAGCTGATTGTTTGTCATCTGGGCAATGGCTCAAGTATAACAGCAGTGGATGGCGGAAAGTCCGTTGATACGACCATGGGACTTACTCCTCTTGCTGGGCTGCCTATGGGTACAAGATGCGGAGACATTGATCCGGCAATTATAGAGTTTATTGCATCTAAGGAAGGAAAATCAATAGAAGACATAACTGCAATATTAAATAAGAAGTCAGGTATGCAGGGGCTTTCAGGCGTGTCTAGTGATTTCAGAGACCTTGAAGCGGGAATGAATGAAGGAAATGAGAGATGCAGACTTGCACTTGATGTGTTCTGTTATAACGTTAAAAAGGTTATCGGCGCATATGCCGCTGCCATGGGAGGACTTGATGCTATTGCCTTCACAGCCGGTATTGGCGAGAATAATAAATATGTCAGAAAGACAGTTATAGACGGCCTTTCATTTATGGGAATTTCGCTGGATGAGGAAAAGAACCTTATACGTGGTGAGGAGATAAAGATATCAGATGAAGGCTCAAGCATTCAGGTATGGGTTGTTCCTACAGATGAAGAGCTGGCAATTGCCCGTGAAACCGTCAGACTTGTTACAGAATAATAAATACAAATTCTTGTAGAAGTCGATTGAATTGTATCAATATTTTGCAAAATTTTATTGACAAGAAATATCTGCATATGTATAATAGCAGATGTGCGATTTTTAGGAGATATTATGTTAATTGATTTATCTGAGATTTTATCCACTGAAGGATTGACTAGAAGCGTTGAAGTACACATTGACCTTGAAAGCTTCCTGTTTAAGGGGATGGAATACCGGATTGGACATGCAGATGATTTTACACTTGCCATGTCTTCGGTAGGTAAGAACAAGGTCCATATCGCAGGACATACTGATGTAGTTATGAATCTTGTGTGTGACAGATGTCTTGAGGAATTTGAACAAACAATTCCGATAGTGATTGATTCTGTTATTGATACTTCCGTTTTTGATTCTGATAAGGTAGATGAGATAGATGAGTTAAGCTATTTTGAAGACTGTAATATCGATATGGACGCACTTATAAAAAAGGAACTGATGGGTTTAGTTCCAATACAGATTCTTTGTAAGGATGACTGCAAAGGACTTTGTAAGGTGTGCGGAACGAATCTCAATCATGGTAGTTGTTGCTGTGATGATTTTGTTCCTGATCCGAGATTATCAGTTTTTAGTGACATCTTAAAGAATTGAGGAGGTGTGAATAATGTCAATTTGTCCAAAGAATAAGAGCTCAAAGGCAAGAAGAGACAAGAGAAGAGCTAACTGGAAGATGTCTGCACCGACACTTGTAAAGTGCAGCAAGTGTGGCGAGTTAATGGTTCCACACAGAGTTTGTAAGAACTGCGGTTCATACAACAAGAAAGAGATTATCAGCGTTGCTGAGTAATTTATATTGTTAGTTTCCATATAAAAGAGCGTACATGTTTGTGTACGCTCTTTTTGCGTGTGCCAGCGGGGACAGGTTCCTTGACACGTGTGTCAGCGGGGACAGGTTCCTTGACACGTGTGTCAGCGGGGACAGGTTCCTTGACACACTATCGGCT
>JAGANU010000008.1 GCA_017624085.1 Coprococcus sp. | reverse complement strand
CATATGTTTTATGAATATTCAAAAAAATGATTGCATAATATGCATGGAAAATGTATAATTATAAAAGTTTTATGCAAGGCGGCATAGATTGTGCGTAAGGAATGCTTTGTGTTGACTGCTTACATAAGTAGGTATACAATCAAATCGTATGTGCCGAAACAGTGCATGCTTGAGTGGAAGATAGCCATATGCTTAAGGCTTAGGAAGACATACGGATAATTGTGTATATTATCCGGCAGAGAAGCATTTGGCTAAATTATAAATATGGAGGCAGATTATGATAAAGGTAGGAATTATTGGTTCTACAGGATATGCAGGACAGGAGATAGTAAGAATTCTTCTTGGACATAAGGAAACAGAGATTGTATGGTACGGTTCAAGAAGCTTTATAGATCAGAAGTATTACCAGGTGTATGGCAACATGTTCCGGATTGTGGACGCAACGTGTATGGATGATAACATGGATGAGCTGGCATCCCAGGTTGATGTGATTTTTACTGCAACGCCACAGGGGCTTTGTGCCTCCCTTGTAAATGATGAGATTCTTTCAAAGGTAAAGATCATTGATCTCAGCGCTGACTTCAGAATAAAGGATGTATCGGTGTATGAGGAGTGGTATAAGATAGAGCACAAGAGCCCTCAGTATATAGCTGAGGCTGTATACGGACTGTGTGAGATTAACAGAGAGGATATAAAGAAGTGCAGACTTCTTGCAAATCCGGGATGCTATACAACCTGCTCCATTCTTTCTCTTTATCCGCTTGTCAAGGAAGGGATTATCGATGCAAATACTATCATTGTAGATGCAAAGTCAGGTACATCAGGTGCCGGAAGAAGTGCCAAGCTTGCAAATCTTTACTGTGAGGTTAATGAGAGCATCAAGGCTTACGGGGTTACTACTCACAGACATACTCCGGAGATAGAGGAGCAGCTTGGATATGCTTGCAAAAGCCCTATTACAATCAATTTCACACCACACCTTGTTCCTATGAACAGAGGTATTCTTGTAACAGCATATGCAAGCCTCACTAAAAAGGTCAGCTACGAGGAGGTTCGTGCCGTATATGATAAGTACTATGAGGATGAGAGATTTATCAGAGTTCTTGATAAGGATGTATGTCCTGAGACAAGATGGGTTGAAGGCAGCAACTATGTAGATGTGAACTTCAAGATCGATGAGAGAACAGGAAGAATTATTGCTATGGGAGCTCTTGACAACCTTGTTAAGGGTGCAGCAGGTCAGGCAGTTCAGAATATGAACATAATGTTTGGATTTGACGAGGCAGAGGGTCTTAGGATGGCTCCTTTGTTCCCTTAAATACATTTGAAAGCCTGTATAAAAGGCAGAGGATGGGCATATGAAGATTATACCGGGAGGAGTTACAGCGCCTATAGGATTCAGGGCTGCAGGACTTCATGTAGGAATAAGAAGAAATAAACTGAAGAAGGATATGGCCCTTGTTGTAAGTGATGTTCCGGCAAATGTGGCTGGAGCATTTACACAGAATATGGTCCAGGCCGCGCCGGTAATATATGACAGGGAGCTGTGCCGGACGGTGAAGAAGTGTCAGGCTCTTGTTGTAAATAGCGGAGTAGCTAACACCTGTACAGGGGAGCAGGGACTTCTCGACGCCGAAAGGATGGCAGAGTATACAGGAAAGAGCCTTGGGATAGACCCGTCACTTGTGGCTGTTGCATCTACAGGTGTTATCGGAATGAAGCTTCCTATGGATACTATTTGTCATGGAATTGACATGCTTGTTCCTGAGCTGTCCTACTCAGTTGACGGCGGTCTTGCTGCGGCAGAGGCGATAAAAACTACAGATATATATAAGAAGGAGATTGCACTTGTCCTTGACATTAAGGGCAGTCAGGTTACAATAGGAGGAATGTGCAAGGGCTCCGGAATGATAAACCCAAATCTGGGCACAGTGCTAAGCTTTATAACGACAGACCTGAATATCAGCTCAGAGCTGCTTGACAAGGTGCTTAAGGCAGATGTAGAAGATACATACAACATGGTGTCCGTTGACGGAGATATGTCAACGAATGACACCGTGATGATATTTGCAAATGGAATGGCGGGAAATGTAGAGCTTCTTGAGACAGATCCGGACTTTCCTGCATTTGTGGAGGCTGTCAGATATATAAACAGAGCATTTGTAAAGGCTATTGCCTCTGATGGCGAGGGCGCAACAAAGATGTTCCAGGTTGATGTGTCAGGCATGCCTGATAAGGATGGGGCAAGGCATCTTGCCAAGGCAATTGTATCATCAAACCTTGTAAAATGTGCCATGTACGGCGCAGATGCAAACTGGGGAAGAATCGTGTGCGCCATGGGGCAGAGCGGAGTGAAGTTTGACCCATACAGGGTTGACATAGATATATCAAGTGTTGCAGGCCATTTGTCTATAGTAAAGTCAGGTGTGACTACAGAGTACGACGAGACAGAGGCCAGCCATATATTGTCGGAGAAGCAGATTAAGCTTAAGGCCCACATGAATATGGGAGATGCAAAGGCTACTGCGTGGGGCTGTGATCTCACGTATGATTACATAAAAATAAATGCAGACTACCGAAAGTAGAAAGGAAGTATAAGATATGATTAAAGGTGATTACAAGGTAGACCAGGTTATTGAGAAGGCACAGACACTTATTGAGGCTATGCCTTATCTTCAGGAGTTTCACGATAAGATAGTTGTTGTTAAGTATGGCGGAAGTGCTATGCTTGATGAGAACCTTAAGTTTAACGTAATCAAGGATGTTGCGCTGCTTAAGCTTGTAGGCATGAAGCCGATAATTGTTCATGGCGGCGGAAAGGAAATCAGCAAATGGGTTGAGAAGGTAGGCAAGGAGGCTGAGTTTATCAATGGACTTCGTGTTACAGACTCAGAGACAATGGAGATTGCCGAGATGGTTCTTTCAAAGGTCAACAAGAGCCTTGTCAGCCTTATGCAGAAGATAGGTCTTAAAGCAGTTGGTATAAGCGGCAAGGACGGCGGAATGTTTACGGTAAAGAAGAGGTTCCCGGGTGGAAAGGATATTGGATACGTTGGAGAGATAACCCACGTTGAGTCAGGCATACTTACATCACTTCTTGAGTCTGATTTTATACCGGTTATTGCTCCTATTGGTGTAGACGAGAATTATGAGGATTACAACATCAACGCCGATGATGCTGCATGTGCAGTTGCAACGGCTTTAAAGGCTGAGAAGCTTGTATTCCTTACAGATATTGAGGGTGTATTTATTGATCCTACAGACAAATCAACCCTTATCTCCGAGATGAATATAAATGAGGCAAAGGAGATTATCGACAATGGAGTTGTAGGTGGAGGAATGCTTCCAAAGCTCAACAACTGTATTTCAGCAATGGAAAGCGGTGTTTCCAGAGTACATATACTTGACGGCAGACTTGAGCACTGTCTCCTTCTTGAGTTCTTCACCCAGAAGGGTATTGGAACCGCCATCTGCAAGGCTTAGCTTTTTATATAACCGTGTGTCACCGGGGACAGGTTCCTTGACACATTTGTCACAGTGTGTCACCGGGGACAGGTTCCTTGACACACATGTTACCGTTATGTTGCGTAAAACCAGTGGAATAGTCTATAAACAATGGCGCGTCTGGATTATGAGTACATGATAACATCATAATGTAAACACAAAAACACAGAGGAGTATACTGATTAACTGTATTTCCCCTGTGTTTTTTATAGTTATATTGTAGGAGAAGTTTCAGTCACTATAGTGCTTACAAGTACCGAAATGAAGTATAACTCAGGCATAGTGTGTGGTGAGATGCTCTGAATTTATATTTGACATCTCCATATGCAAATCAAAGCCTTCCAGCGTAGTATTTTATCTCCATCAGAGACTTTAAACCACTTAGTTTCGTTTATCTTCACTTGCCACTTATAGAATAGGGTCAACGATTACTGTGGTTACGCATGACATGAAGGGAGTGTGTCAAGGAACCTGTCCCCGGTGACAAATGTGTCAAGGAACCTGTCCCCGGTGACACACGTGGCGGGAAAGTAGCCAAAATTGTATAGTCAAATTCGAATAATTAGAGAAAAATTTAACAAAAATGAAATAAAATAGAAATATTTGTTGTAAAATATCCGACGCTTGGATAAAATAATCTTGTGTAATTCTGTGCTGGCACTGGAGGTGTCAGTATGATGAAAATTAAATTATTACAGATGAATATAGTGATGCTTATATTGGTATCAGTTTGTTGCGGCTGCACGGAGGAGAAGGTGACGGTGGCTTCCGGTGATACGTATATTAGTGAAGGGCAGATAAGCACCGAGAATGCTGATACGACAAATGCGGAGACTTCGTTTGAAGCTGATGAGCCGGAGACAATCGTTGTATATGTATGTGGCGCCGTTGAAAGGGCCGGAGTATATGAGCTTATGTCTTCTTCCAGGATTGCGGATGCTCTTGAGGCCGCAGGAGGATTTTCGGATGAGGCGGATGTTTCTTATGTAAACTTGGCTGAGCATGTTACAGACGGGCAGAGAATATACTTCCCTAAGGAGGGAGAGGCGGCATGCCGGGTTTCAAGTGACAGTGAGAGGCTTAGCATGGAGGAAAATGTGCTTGTTGATATCAACACTGCTGATGAGAATACTTTAATTACACTTCCCGGAATTGGAAGCAGTCGGGCAAAGCAGATAATTGAGTACAGAAACAGCCATGGTGGATTTTCAAACAAAGAGGATATCAAGAATGTTAGCGGTATAGGCGACAGCATATATGAGAATCTGGAGAAATACATTACTGCAAATTAGCTTATAATTCGGGAAAGGAATATATCATGAAAAAGGTTCTTGTTGTAGATGATGAAAAGTTAATAGTAAAGGGACTTAAGTTTAGTCTTGAGCAGGATGACATGGAGGTAGACACTGCATATGACGGCGGTGAGGCAATAGAGAAGATAAAGAACAATGATTATGATATTGTTCTTCTTGACATTATGATTCCTGTGTATACCGGAATAGAGGTATGCCAGATGACAAGAGAATTTTCAAATGTACCTATTATTATGCTTACTGCAAAGGGCGATGACATGGACAAGATTATGGGGCTTGAATTCGGCGCTGATGACTATATTACAAAGCCATTCAATATTCTTGAGGTAAAGGCAAGAATAAAGGCAATACTCAGACGAAGCGGCAAAAAACAGGCTCCGGTAAAACCATCAAACATCATGGAAATAAACGGAATGAAGGTGGAGCTTGACAGCAGAAGAGTGTTTGTATCAGGCAAGGAGCTCAATCTCACTGCAAAGGAATTTGATCTTTTAGAGCTGTTAATGTCCCATCCGAACAAGGTATATTCCAGAAACGAGCTTCTCAGCACAATATGGGGAGACTCATATCCCGGCGATGCAAGAACAGTGGATGTACATGTAAGAAGGCTTCGCGAGAAGATTGAGAGCAATCCGGGTGAGCCGGTTTATATTCATACCAAGTGGGGAGTAGGATATTTCTTTAAGGGCTGATGACTTATGAACGAAAAGGTTAACATAATAAATGATGACAGCAGCGTAGAGCCTGTTGATAAAAAGAAAAATAAAAAGAAAGAATCGTCATTCAGAGTCAGTCAGAGACTTGTACTTTCTCTTGTTGTAGGAATAACAGTTGCTGTTGTTTCATATATCTCTCTTTGGGGAATATGTAAGCTTTCTGAAAACAGAAGCTACAGCAGCTTTGAAAGTAAGGTAGCAGATTGCACGGATTATGTAGTTCATTCTATTTCTTCCCACAGGGGAGAGAGCGATTATGATGAAGCCATGGGAGAGATAAGAACCATGGCTTATTCACTACCGGGACGTATATTGGTTGTAGACAATACTTATAAAGTGAAGATTGATTCATACGGCCTTGATATTGGAAAGTATATAGTGGATTCCGGTGTGAACAGTGTTATGTCCGGTGTAGCTCCGGAGGATACAATGTTTACGGATAATATGTACCGAAAGGTTGTCCCTTCAAAGGACGGCAATGAAAACATAGATCAAGTAATAATAGTTTCTGTCAAGCTTGATGATATACAGCTAAGTAATTCCTATTTGAGGCGAAATGTTAATTATCTGTTTGCACTTTCTGTTATTCTTGGAATTATTTGCGCATTTGTTGCCGGGGGATTGTCTGTTAGGGACGTTAACAGAATGAGGAACAAGATAGAAGCTATGAAGGGCGGAAATATGGAGCCGGTTGCAGCTGAGGGGATGTTCCTTGAGACAAGCTCACTTGCAGGAGATATAAATGACATATTTAACCGTATTTCACTGCTTGAGGAATCCAGGCAGGAATTCGTGTCAAATGTGTCTCATGAGCTGAAAACCCCAATCACCTCCATGAAGATCCTTTCGGAGTCGCTTCTTACGCAGAGTGATGTTCCTGCAGAAATGTATAGGGAATTTATGGAGGATATCGTTCAGGAGATAGACAGAGAGGCCGAAATAATAAGTGACCTTCTCACTCTTGTAAAGACAGACAAGGGTCCGGACAGCTTAAACCTTGAGAATATCGACATGAATGAATTTATGGAGCTGATTTTAAAACGACTGAAGCCTTTGGCAGAGAAAAGAAGTATAGAGCTGTCTTATGAAAGCTTCAAGGAGATTCACGCAGACATTGATAAGGTTAAGTTTACTCTTGCTATATCAAACCTCATTGAGAATGGAATTAAATACAATGTGGATGGGGGATGGGTTAAGGTAACTCTCAATTCTGATAATAAGAATTTTTATATTAAGGTTGCTGACTCAGGTGTTGGAATACCTGAGGACTGTATAAATAATATATTTGAAAGATTTTACAGGGTTGATAAGGCAAGAAGCAGGGATACGGGAGGAACCGGTCTTGGACTTGCAATTACTAAGAATATTATTCTGCTTCACATGGGTACCATCAATGTATACAGTGAGCCGGGAAAAGGAACGACATTTACTGTAAAGGTACCACTTAAGGTATAGGATAGGATATATTATGAACAAATTACGGTTACTTGTTATATTTGCATTTTTTGTGCTTGGAAGCATGTTTTTATGTTCATGTGGGCAGGCATCCGATGAAAAAACGGAATATTCAGATAATGAGGTTGGAGATAGCATGCTTACACTCTATTATGTAAACTCAGATTGGACATACCTGATACCGTATGCTACAACTGTGGACAGCTTTGCATCTCCGGAGATTATAATCGATACCATTGTAACGAACCTGTTAGATGGACAGGGGGATATGACGGGAGTCGCGCCAAAGGGAATGGCATACCAGAGATATGCGTATGACGGCAAGGGGACAGTCAGCATAATATGGAGCGTCGATCAGGAGGCAGCAACAAGCTATGACGTGGTACTGAGCAAGGCTTCATTTGTAAAAACATTATGCCAGCTGGATTTTGTAAATGTAGTAGTGTTTGAGATGGCAGATATGGTGAATGATGAAAATGTGGTCAGAGAGGAGCTTACATTAGAATCATTTGCAGATATGAATAATCTGATGTCATCACAGATGGAGGTTGATATTTACTTCCCGGACAGTACCGGTGAGAGGCTTGAGATCAGGAAGGTAACACTTGATTGTTCGGCAAAGGAGCCTGTGTATGAACAGATACTAAGTATACTGAAGGACGGCTATGACGGTTGTGTTTCTCCACTCAATATAGATACAAGAATAGAAAATGTGTGGCTTGACAACACTACCTGTTATGTTAAATTTAATAAAAATTTTGCAAAGGGCAAAAATGGTGTTGAGGATAACATACTTGTATATTCCATCGTAAACTCACTTGTAGGACTGGACCATATAGATCATGTAAAGATATCAATAGATGATAAAAAGGGCACGAACTCCCTTGGAGATATTGATTTATCAAAGAAGCTTGTTGGAGATTACTCATATGTGAACAGATAAGCTTCGTAAGGAGGATTAATAATAAAAAGACCATTATTCTGGATGGCGGTTTGCTTTGCGCTTGGAGAGGCATATGCAGTAGCAGCTGGCAGCTTAGGGATAATGATAATTTGTGGTATGGCAGCTATTATAGCTGCTATAGCTTTCCATACAAGAGAAATTGTTGTGGTTGGCATTTTTCTGGTGATGTTCGTCATAGGCATGCTAGGTACAAGGACGGTAAAAAAGCAGCAGGAGCTTGCACAGCTTGTGGAGCAGACATCATACACAAGTGCTTGGGGCAGAGTATATGATATAAGAGAAAATGGGGATTTATACAGTATATACATCCGGGTAAAGAACATAGAGCTATATAAAGAACGGGCTGATTTCCCAGCGAATTTGTATGCCTCATACGTGGGAGCTACGAAGATTATTGCCTATGTAAAGGATGTAAATGGCGTTCGTGTAGGGGCAAATATTTCGGTGTCAGGGAAAATTGAAAGACCGAAAACTGCTACAAATCCCGGAGCCTTCAACGCAAGAAAGTTCTATGCCAACAAGGGTATATACGCTATTATAAAAAACGGAAATGTTACCTATATAAGTGAAAGCTATAATCGTATATCACATTTGCTGTACAGAGTAAGAAGATACGCGGGAAGTATAATAGACAGCTCATTTGACGAGTCTGATGCATCGGTAATCAGAGCCATGCTACTTGGTGAAAAAAGCGGTATTGACAAGGATACAAAAAATCTGTTTCAGATAAATGGTATAGCCCATATTCTTGCAATATCCGGTATGCATATTGCAATACTTGGAATGGCACTATATAAAATACTAAGAAGACTGACCGGCGCAAACATTCCTTCCGGCATATCTGCTATCGTAATCATTGTTTTATATGGTGTTATGACCGGCATGGCCAGCGCCACATGCAGGGCAGTAATAATGATGTCTATTGCAATAGTAGGCAGAATAATAGGGCGAAGTCCTGATATGCTTACATCCGCGGGAGTGGCTTTTGTCATTCAATGTGCAGCCAGTCCACTCATTATACTTGATGCAGGATTTTTGCTTTCGTTTTCTGCTGTTATGGGGCTTGCTGTGATAAAGCCGTTAATCGAGGCTGTTTATAATCCAAAATCAAAAATAGTAAAGACTCTTATCGTCAATATTTCAGTTACAGTAGCTACTACGCCCTTGATAGTATACTATTATTATCAGATTCCCCTTTATTCAATTATACTGAATATTATTATTGTGCCCTTCGTATCCCTGATTTTATATCTGTGTATAATTCTTGTTGCAGCTGGGGTAGTAAGCTCGTTTGCTGCAGAGCTGTTTGGAATGCCTGTATCCTTTATTCTTTACTTTTACAGGCTTGTGTGTAAGCTGTTTTATCGTCTTCCGTACTCAAATGTAAATGTAGGACATATAGCTTCCCACACGGTGGCAGCTTACTATCTTATTGTTATTCTGGTACTTGTATTTGCAGGAAGGATAGCCGGGATGTTCCGGGATTACAGAGCACATCAGGAAACAAGATGCAGGTTACAGCTTGTTGTTTACATAATATTGACAGCGTGCCTGCTTGGCGTGGGTACTGTTTATCTGTACAATCAGACAGACAGAGATTTTAAGGTTGTGTTTATGGATGTAGGTCAGGGTGATGGAATTCTGGTAAGCTCAGGGAAAGGCACAAATATACTTATTGACGGCGGCTCTTCAAGTGTAGGTAAGGTTGGAGAGTACGTTATGCAGCCTGTATTAAAATATTATGGGTGTTCTCATATTGACTATGCATTTGTAACCCATGGGGACGAGGATCACATATCGGGAATAAGGTATCTGCTTGAGAGCGACAATACAGGCATATATATAGATAATCTTGTGCTTCCAAGAGGGGTAAACAGTGAAAAGCTGGATGAACTTGTTTTGGCGGCAAACAAAAAAGAAGTTAACATAATGTATTTCTCTGCTGGGGATTATGTAAAGTCAAAATCTTTTGCTGTTGAGAGCCTGAATCCGTCAGATACCGAAAGAGAGCTTAACGAAAATGATTTGTCACAGGTGCTTATGTTAGAGCATCAGGATGTACGGATGCTATTTACCGGTGACTTGGGCATAGAGGGTGAAAGAGCTGTGATGAATAGCTCTTTTGATATTCATGCAAATGTGCTGAAGGTTGGGCACCATGGAAGTAAATACTCCTCCGGAAAGGATTTCCTTGCGGCAGTTAATCCGGATATAGCAATAATCTCTGCAGGAGCTGATAATATGTACGGACACCCTCATGATGAAACATTGGAACGATTAGAGGAAGCAGGAGCCGGTGTGATTCGAACGGATGAATCAGGGGCAATTGAAATTAGGGTGATTGAAGATAAGCTTCAGACTTTTGTGTATGGAGATGGATGACGCTGTCCTACGAAATTTGAATAGGACGTTTGATAAGGAGAATATAGAGCGGGTATGAAGATTTATGAGGTAACCGAACAAAAAAAGAGATACATATCACTTCTGCTTCTCGCAGATGAACAGGAGAATATGATTGACAGGTATCTTGATTTAGGTACCATGTATGTCCTGGATGATGATGGTGTTAAGGCAGAATGTGTTGTTACTGATGAGAAGGATGGTATAATTGAAATCAAGAATATTGCCACAGAGCCGGCCCATCATGGCAAGGGATATGGGAGAATGCTTATTGAGTTTGTGGCAGACAAATATCGGGAAAGCCATAGTATATTACAGGTTGGAACCGGAGACAGTCCTCTTACAATTCCGTTTTATGAAAGGTGCGGATTTGTTAGGCACCATATCGTAGAGAATTTCTTCACAGACAATTATGATCATCCTATATTTGAGAATGGAGTGATGCTTGTGGATATGGTTTATCTTAGAAGAGTATTAAATAAAGGGGATAAAAAGTGAAACATATACAAATACAACCATTTGAGATTGAAAAATATGAGAAAGTGTACAACCTTTGGATGAGCTGTAAGAATATGGGATTTAATAATGTGGATGATTCTCTTTCAGGCATAACAAAGCTTGTGAAAAAGAACCCAAATACCTGCTTTGTAGCAGAAAAAGAAGGAGAAATAGTTGGTACAATACTTGCAGGAAATGACGGGCGACGGGGATATGTATACCACCTTTGTGTATGTGAGAAATGCAGAAAGCAGGGCATTGGTAAAATGCTTGTAGATGCTATGCTTGAAGGAATGAGACAGGAAGGAATAAGTAAGGTTGCTTTAGTCGTATTTGTATATAATGATACTGCAAATTCATTTTATGAGAAGATAGGTTTTATAAAGCGAAATGACCTCTATTATAGAAATATTTCTTTAGTAGAGCTTGAGCGTATAGATACATAGTCTTTTTATGTGTCAAGGATCCTTTCCACGGTGACAAATAAAGAAGCTTGTCGACCTTATGGGGGAAAAGTATAACAGTATAAAGCAACCTTGGAAAGGGGACAATTGTTTCTGCCCTATATCTTCATATTGATGAATTTATGCTGAAAAGGGTGGCTTACTTATTGCATTTTAGTATGCGCATTTTCCCATTCTACCCAATAAAGAAAAATAATAGAACGGAGGCAAGTGATGGTTCGAGAAGTAAAAGAAGAGGATTTATATGAACTTTTGCAACTATATTTATATTTGCATGAGGACAGCATTCCGGAGATGTCAGAGCATTTGAAAAAAACATGGGCTACTATAATTCACGATGTAAATCATCATATTATAGTGAAGCTTGTGGATGATAAAATAGTAGCTTCCTGTGTATGTGTGATTATACCAAATTTGACAAGGAATATCCGGCCTTACGCTTTTGTGGAGAACGTTGTCACCCACGCAGATTACCGAGAAAAGGGCTACGCAACAGAATGTCTAAACTATGCCAGAGAAATAGCAGAGAAAGCGAATTGCTATAAAATGATGCTGCTCACCGGTTCAAAGAGCGAATCCACTTTGAGATTCTATCAAAATGCCGGCTATAACAGCGCTGATAAAACAGCATTTATCATGTGGCTTAAGTAATTTCGTGTGTCCCTGGTGACACATTGCAGGACAAGTGCAATGCCCTATTGTTTATTAATAAAAGGAGTACATAATGGTGAAATATATAGCTTTTCTCAGGGGAATCAATATTAGTGGAAAGAACAAGATTACTATGTCCGAGTTAAGATGTGGCTTTGAGGAGATGGGATACACAAATGTATCTACATATTTAAACAGTGGGAATGTTATTTTTGAAACCGACGAGGAGAGAGCAGAATTGAAATCGGATATTGAGTGTATAATTTCTGAGAAGTTTGGGCTCAATATACCGGTATATGTTATTCAGAAGGAAGAACTTGGACGAATCTTAAGCTGCGCTCCGGCTTGGTGGGCAACAGAGAATAAAGCGAAGTATGACAACCTAATATTTATACTTACAGGTGAAACAGCAGAAGAAATAGCTGATATGATAGGAGAGACTTCTGAAGGCCTGGAACAGGTACAAGCATTTGAAAATGTAATATTTTGGACATTTGACAGAGAAGCTTACCGCAAATGTAATTGGTGGAAGAAAACGGCTAGTGCAAAAATAGCTGATAAATTGACAATACGAACAGCGGGCACGGTAAAGAAATTGTGTGGATTGGCAGATAATTAATTTTTTGTTGAATGTTAAATAAACATATTGACTCCTACGTTACGTAATAGTTTAGAGTATGCTTATCGAGAGGAGGAAATGACAATGATGACAGTAAAAGAGGTAAGTAAAATAACTGGAGTGAGTATACGCGCTTTACAGTATTACGATACCATAGGACTCTTAAAACCAATAAAGTATACAGAGTCAGGTTATAGGTTGTATGACGATACTTCCTTAGAAAGGCTGCAGCAGATTTTACTGTTTAGGGAATTGGAATTTCCGTTGAAGGAGATTAAAGAGATTATAGATGCACCTAACTTTGATAGGAACAAAGCTTTGCAGCAGCAAATAGAATTGCTTACTATGAAAAAACAGCATCTTGAAAATCTTATTAATTTTGCTCGAGGAATAAAAGGAATAGGAGTGAAATATATGGACTTTAAAGCATTTGACACCAGAGAAATTGATGAGTATTCAAAACGTGCAAAAGAGCAGTGGGGTCATACAGCCCAGTACAAAGAGTTTGAGGAGAATGCAAAAAGCTGGACAAAAGACGACGAAAAAAATATGATGAACGATTTTATGAAAATATTTGCCGAGTTTGGACAGATGAAGGACATGGATCCGTCAGCAGAAAAGGTTCAGTCATTAGTAGGTAAACTGCAGACTTATATTACGGAGCATTTTTATCAATGTTCAAATGTAATCTTAAGTGTCTTGGGTAAAATGTATGCTGGCGGAGGCGAGTTTACAGAAAATATTGATGCTGTGGGCGGAACCGGTACAGCCGAATTTACAAATAAAGCAATAGAGATTTATTGTGGGGACGTTCCTTCTGTCCTATGAAGTGTCCCTATGTCTTGCAGTGTGTCAAGGAACCTGTCCCCGGTGACACATGTCCCCGGTGACACAAAAGGTGGGTTAATGTTAACCCGCCTTTTTTATTTGCATGAGTCATGGATTTGTGTTTTGTGCTATAACTAACCGTTTGGTTAGTGTACTTTCAAAAAATACAGAGATATAATGCTTTTAATATGAGAATATAATAATTATAATGGGCTGTCTATATAGGACAGCGGAAAGGAAGGGAATTATGAGAAAGAGGGTATTAAGCATTGCGCTTGCTGCCAGTATGGTTTTTTCACTTTTTACTGGCGTTAGTCTGCCGGTTAAAACATATGCGGCGGACGCAAAAAGCAGCTCCAACCTTCGAGACATTGACGAGAACACCTACGGTGAGCTTGGACTTAGTCTAAAGGTTGATGAAGATGCTGCGCCGGTGCCATACAGTGAAACCAACACTACAAAGATGGCAGCCGGGCAGGAGATATATGTGGCTGCCAATGGCGAAAACAATAACAGGTATACAGTGAGAGATGGCTTTGATACTATTGACAGGCATAATAATAGAAGTGCAGATCTCAAAGATAGGTATGGTGAGCTTGATGGTGCCTATGATTATTATGGGGACGTAAACCACAGTATACCAACATCATATGGAGGTACTACTGCCAGTAAAATAAGCAGTAATAGAACCAACAGCTTGAAGAATGAATATAACGGCTTTTCCGGAATATATGCTTCAAGCGTTGAGTTTGATGGCGGCGATGGCAAGGAGAATTATATCGCAGAGCTGAGGGCTCATGGTAAGAGTGCGACTACTACATATAATGGTAAAACATACAAAGGAAAGCTTACTCTCAATATCTTTAAGATTGACGAGAGCGGAAATAGAACAGAGGTGGCTGAATATTCTCCGGGATTAAGTGACAGCAGCTTTTCTACAAATGGCAATATGGCATACTTTGCAAGAAGGTATGTTCAGGAGCTTGAGGTTATATTTGATATTGAAAAGGGCGATGTCAATGGAGACGGTCTGGATGATTTGTTCCTGTATACAGGAAGATATACCGATATATCCGATATAAGATATGCCATAATTGATGTATTTTATGGAGATGGAAACGGACGCTTCACTAGGGGAGATGATGTAAAGCAGGGCTGTGGAAGCTCAGCTGATTTCCCATCCTCCGATAAATGGTATGAGTGGATGTTTGGCATACCTACTGCATCACTTGCAGCAGGTGATCTGGACAGAGATGGAAAGGATGAGCTCGCAGTTACAGTGTCAACATCAACTGAGCATAAGAATGTGGCAGCTGCCGGACATCTGTCAGTGTTTTACTGCGTGAATAACAATATGGCTTATGTGGAAGGTCTTCAGGATATTCCACTTGCCAATCCTGGTGTGGAAGGACGTGGTATGGCAGCGGCAAACTGTACCTTTGGTGACTTTGTAATGCCGGACTCTGATCTTGCAGTTACCACTCTCGTTGTAGGTGGTTACTATGAAGGCACATACATGAATAAGTACACTCCGTTTTCTGATGGTGCCTATTTCTACATATATAAGAACCTTAGAGGAAAGGGATATAGGATTTCGGATTATCATGTGGTGGATCTTGGACGAAACAGCTGTCTGATTACAGAATCCTATAAGAATAATCAGGGATATAATAACAGACCTGTTCATGCACCTATATCCATGGCCTGCGCGGACCTTGATGGTATGGCAAATGGTAAACCGGGGGACAGCATTCTTTTTGGCGCAGAGGTGTACGATTTCACAATAAGAGATGGACTTGGAGATCAGATTGGCGAAATCAGTCTGTGCACAGAGCAGTATAATAAAACAAGGAGTCAACTTGAGTACAAAAACAAGAGTCAGGTATGGATTGGCGATGTTAAGGTAGGAAGTGTAGATACAAATGCGTCTGACTATAACTACAGAGAAAGCTTTGTATGTGTAGTTGGAGTTAGAAATGGTGTAGAAGACTATAACACATCAAAAGATTATTATTGGATGGATATTGCTATATTTACGCTTGTAAATGGTAAGGCATACAGCTCCCAGGAAGGCGTTATTGCAATTTCAAATCCTAGAAATGATCAGTACGGAACATTTATATCTTTATCCCTTCCTGATATAGATAACGATGCAGTAATAATGGAGTTTGATGAGAAGTATGTAGTGTACACGAATCCTGAAGTATATGCAGTACTTGAAGCAAGCCCATATTTTGCTGATTTGCAGGAGGCATATGGATATGTAAATAACGGAGGAACCTCATATTCCACAAGCACAGGAAGCTCCTCCTCCACATCGGCGGGATTTTCTCAGACAGTTGGTGTGTATACTTCAGCTGAGGCTTCTTTCTTCGGAAGCGCAGAGTTTGAGGCGGAGGTAGCCTTTGGAGCAAGCTACGAATATGAGACAACCCGTACGACAGAATACGAAATAAGCTACAATGCAGCAGGTGGCGGAACAGACCAGGTAGTTATGTTCTGTCTGAAGTATATGTACTATGTATATAATATATATATTCCGGAAGAGAAGGAGTGGGAGAAGCTTATTATGCCTGTTTCTCTTGGCTCATCAACATCTATTCTGGATGTGGAAGACTATGACAGGATAGCAGAGAAGACAAGGGGACTTTCGCCTGTTAGAGATAATATTCTCTATAACACACCTGGTTATCCTGAGACATACAGTGGTGCAGTATATGGCAGCTCGGCATACACATTCCCGGGCAGCTATTCAGGCGTTGCAGCCAGCCAGGGTGCGGACCAGACACAGACAATCACTGTTACAACAGAGGAATCAAGCACCTTGTCATTCAGCCTTGAAATCAACGTGAAGGCAGGAGCCGGAGGCGGATTCCTTGGAAACAATGCAAAGGCGGGTGTGACATCACACACGGAGGCCGGATTTGGAACAACAACCTCAAGCTCAGAGGGTATGAGCTTTAGCGGAACAGTTGACAATGTTCCGAGAGATTGTTCCGATTACACATTTGACTGGAAGCTCATTGTAAATACAGCAAGACTTAACAGCTCAGGAAATCCGGTTTGGGTAATTGGTTACGATGTAAGAGGAGTTGAAAGACCTCCATATATGCCAATGGGTCTCACTGTAACGGATGCAACAAAGAACAGTATCAGTCTTACATGGGACTCGGTAGAGCAGGTTTCCTTCTATGAGCTGTACATATTAGATGCAAAGGGTAATTACAACCTTAAGGCAACTGTTCCATATACTGTAACGGATTATACGGTTAAGGGACTTGTTCCAAATAGAACATATTCATTTGCTGTTCGTTCAGTGGATTCTCTCGGTGCAAAGAGTATACACAGCCCTTCAGCAACAGCGTCAACTCTTCAGGATAGCGCAAACTTCAAGATTACAAAGCACCCTGAGGATGCAAGTACCTATTCAGGAGGAACAGTAGAGTTCTCGGCAGGCGCTTCCTATGAGGATGAGGCTGGAATCTCCAGAGCAGTAGGCTATTGCTGGCAGGTTCACGAGGACGGAGAATGGAAGAATGTAAAGAGAGGCGGAACCGTAGCAACACTTAAGCTTATAGGCGTAAGTGATGATATGGATGGATTTGAATACAGATGTCGTGTTTATTACAACGATATTACTTTGTATACAAAAGCAGCAACACTCAGTGTAAATAAAGCGGTCAGTGTGTCAGGGTTATCACTTTGCTACGATGACAGCGGTAAGGTAATAAATGATAAGGATATTGTTCATGCTACAGGTGGAGTTGAAACGACTCATCAGGAAACTGTATATGAAGTAAATCCGGTTATAGTCTATAGTGCAGACAATACATTTGTACTTGTCACAGACGGAACAAACTATCTGTGGGAGGATAGTGATGGTAATTACTACGAGTGTACGGCCACAATAAGTGTAGATGAGGATGGAAGCATTTCGGAGGGCACAACCTTCGATGCATCAAGCATAGGAAGCAGCACACTTCCTATATCAGAATCAGGCTATACAAGTGTAGTAACAAGTGTCACTTCAGATGATAGCGGTTCCTCAGAGCTTACAAAGACAACATATACACTTGTTTCATCTGAGATAGCTGCAGGTGAAACAGTATCATATACCTCAGGCTCGAACGTATACAATGTAATTAAGAAGAAGTGGGTAGATTCCGAAAATACACATACGTTTTACCAGCTTGCAACATCAGATGACAGCGATAGTGTATTCTATTACGTGAATTTGACAGATGCTGCAAAATGTGGTGAATGCAGTATCAACAACTCATATTCGATCACCCTTGGTGACGGCACAACTGTGAAAAAGTCATCACTGAAGGATGCCATGCTTAAGTCTTCATCAGAGGTTACTGTAGCAGATGATGATACACTGTATAACGGAGCTACTGTCAGACTTTCATGTAAACCAACATCACTTTCAGGCGAGGCAATCAATGGCCCTGTAAAGTTTAGTGTAAGCGGACCAAATTACGAGCTGCTGACCGGAACATATGATTCAGCTACAGGAAGCTATGTTGCTACATGGACTCCAAAGGGTGAGGGAACATACAATATTTATTCTATATTTGAAGGAAATGAACTGTACAACTCAAGTAATTCAGAGACAATGACTGTATATACAATCTTAGGTGACAGAAAGTCCATATGTCTTGATGTAGACAGTGAAGCAAGCTACGGTGATGAGGTTGAGTTCGTTCTCTCTGAGATAAATGGTGCTGACGGAAAGACAACAGATATTACAGAGGCCAATGGTGTAAGTTATACAGTATACAAATATAACACAGCAAAGCGCTTATTTGAGGAGGCCGCTTCAAATGCATATACGATTAGCGGCTCTGTATTCATACCAAAGGAAACCGGAAACTTTAAGCTGAAGGCAGACAGATCCGGAAGCACAGTTGAAGAGGTAATATATGTCTCTATGGCAAAGCTTATTATCAGTGCCGTAGATACAGAAAAAGGAATAAATGATGCGGACAGAAGCTGCGAAAATGCAGTTATCACAGGTATCAAGTCCTGGGATAGACAGTATACACCTGTAAGAGATGTGGATTATGAGCTTCAGTCCGATGGAGAAGCTTCGAATATACTGGGAGAATATGTAATAAATAGTGCTATCATTAGAAATTCAGACAACTCATATACTGACAACATTGCATATCTTTCTGAGAGATACAATCTCGGAATGCAGTCTGCTCAGTACACACTTACCGGAAAGGTATACACCGTAACAGCAAAGACTGCCAACACTCATGGTTCAGTATCAATTAATTACAAGCAGAACAAGGACGATGTAAATGATGGTCTTGAGGTTGAAAGTGGCATGAAGCTTCCTGAGAAATCACAGATAATTCTTTATGCAACTCCTGCAAAGGGTTATAAGGTGAAGAACTGGACTATCAATGGAAAGACAGTAACAAATGCTCAGGGAAGTACAGCCGGCAACGGCACCTACAGTGATACACAGGTTGAGATAGAGTCACTTGGAGAAGATGTGGCAGCGGTAGTTAATTTCGAGCCTGTATATCATTCACTTACCTACATTTCAGACAATGCTGAATATGGTACAGTGTCAGCAAATTACATTACAGATGGCGAGAAGGGTAATGCCTTCGGTTCAGGAGGAAATATCCATATTGAGCAGACTGTAAGAATAGAGGCACAGCCAAAGGCAGGATACACTCTTGATCACTGGACGGTTACAGGAGAGGATGGCGTAGAGAAGACTGTCCTTGCTGAGGATGAGGTGACAGAATATACAGCTCTTTTCTATGATGCAAAGGAGATTAGTGAGAATACAATAGTCACTGCATATTTTGCAGAGACAAATGATTTCTCATTGTCAGTTTCACCGGTTGTTGTTGGAAGTGATGGTCAGCCAACTGTTGCATCAGGAGTTGAGGTTTCTGTAAAGGCAGACAGAGCAGGTCAGATAATAACAATAGACAAGGGAAGCAATGGAAGATATGACGTAAAGAAGGGTGACAATATCACCGTAGAGGTTACAGTACCTTCCGGATTCCTTATTGACGGATGGTCGGCAGCTGACGGTCAGATGGTTGGCACTGTTTCAGCAGACCTTAAGAAGATGTCAATATACAATGTAACATCTGATTTGGATTACACGGTGACATATACAGCACCAAACAGATATAAGCTTGTATTTATCCCTGATAAGGATGAGGCCGGCTCGGTCAATGCAGTAGTTTCAGGATCATCTGACGCTCTAACATCAGGAGATAAGCAGCTTCAGGGAACAGATATTGAGTTTACAGCAAAGCCTAACAAGGGATATGAGATTGCAAATTGGGAGGTTAACGGCGAGATTGTAGAGGCTGAGAAGAATTCAGACGGTTCAGAGAAATATGTTCTGAATTATCTTGGTAAGGATACAAAGGTAGTTGTTAATTACTATAAGCAGCCGATTATTACCTGGACCTCAGGTAACAGCACTGTAGTAACTGCAAAGGCAGGACAGCAGGATATTACAAATGGCACATGTATTGCATACGCAAGCAGCGACAGCCTTGTATTTACAACAACAGTAAAGAAGGGCTACGAGATAGATGATGTAGTTGTAACCTATGATGGAGCTGTAGCCTACAAGCTGTCAGCTGCAGATATGGACAGCGATGATAAGTTTGTAGAGACTGTAGATGGCGAGGAGACAGAGAAGTATACATTTACATGGCCTGCACCGGAGGGTGGATTTACAGGAAATGTAAACGTAGCATTTAAGTACAAGACAATCGTTCCTGTAGTCAGCTGCGAGTACCTGCTTGATATTATTGAGAAGGATCAGACCAATCCTTCAAATGGAAAGATGCACGGTGAAATAGCCGCAACTGTAGACAGAAAGGGACTTAGTGCATATGCTCAGACAGGTGATACTGTAAGTGATTCAACAGCTGAGAAGAGTGCAACTATTTCAGGAATATACAGAGACTCCGTTATTACCTTCACGGTAACTCCGGATAGTGGTTATAACGTAAAGGAATGGCTCATAGATGGAGAGGTTGTATCAAGCCAGTCAGAAACAGTAAATGTATCAACAGCTAAGAAGACAAATGATACATTAAAGCTTACAATTGACAAGACGGCCATGAATGTATCAGTTATGGCAAGACTTGAGCTTGTAGGTGATGTTCTTACATTTGGCCCTGATATTGATGCTACAGGTGATGTAAGTGCAGTGATGACACCTTCAGGAATCAAGCTTGAGTCAGGCGACATGATAGGTAGTCCTGCAAATGTAACCTTCATTGCAGCACCTGCAGATGGTTATGTAGTTGCGGACTGGAAGATAAATGGAATACTTCAGGGAACAACAGAGAAGGAGCTTATATATAAGGTTCCTACCGGAGTTAGAACGGATGTAAGAGCTGTATTTGACAATCCTGAGTACAATATTACATGGAGTGTTGATGGTGCAGGAAGCTTAAGTGCATCAAATACAACAGAGAGTATTGATTTCACTGGAACAGAAGCAAAGGTTCGCGGAGGCAGAACTTTAGTATTCACAGCAAGTCCTGATCAGTATATGGAGTGCACAGGCTATACAGTAGTAACTCCGAATGGAACAAAGGAATATACCGCAGAGGAGCTTGGCGGAGATGTTCTGACAATTGATGCAGTTTCATCAGATATGAATGTTACAGCTCACTTTGCAAAGAAGGAAATAAAGATTACCATAAACTTCGGCGCAAACGATGATACATTAGGAACTGTAACGGCAAAATACGGAATTGATAAGAAGCAAAACATCAACTCAGGCGACAGTCTTGATGCAGGTGGTGATGTAGAGTTTACCGCAGTTCCTGCTGATGGACAAATGATTGAAGGCTGGTATACAGATCCTGAGTGTACAAATAAGATAGAGGACACACAGCTTGAGCAGACCTCATACAGTGCAAACATATTGTATGATGACATGTCAGTATACGTAAAATTTGTAGAGATTCCTTCCTATAAGGTTCAGGTAGGACTGGCGGGAACGGGAACAGCAAAGCTTGCGGCAGCACGTGCCGGTGAGAATATTGACATAGTAGATGGTGAGATAGCTGTTAAGAGGCACGAAGGAGCTACCATTACAGTAACTCCAGAGGATATTTACAATACAGTCGAGTACTGGCTTGTAAACGGTGAGAAGGTTGAAAGCTCAGAGCTTTCATACACACTTACTGATGTTACAGAGGATATGTCTGTATTTGCATACGTATCACCGACACTCGTAGTTGATGTACTGTTCGTGGATACAGATACAACTCCAAAGTACGACAACATTGATATCAAGGTTGGTTATGTTGGTGAGGATGGAGATACATCCGGATTCACATCCATAAATGCAGTTAACAATAATGTGAGAATTGGTAGTGGCAAGGATGTAAGCTTTGATATCACACCATCGGATGACTATATGATAGGCACTTGGACAGTTAACTACATCAGAGGAGGAAAGGTTATAAAGACAGAGACAGGAGCTGACTTTGGATTTACAAACAGCATCCTTCTTGAAGATGTAACAAGCAATATTGAGGTATATGCAAATCTAGTCGACAAGGTCGGATTCTATATTCCGGAAGAGGGAAGCTACAGCAGTGATGGAATTCTCACAGTAGCTGAGGATGAGGCAGCATATACAATATCAGACATGTATGTGGCACCGGACAATGTGCTCTTCACGGATGAGAATGGACAGCCGGTATCGAACATTGTACGAAAGAATGGAGATGCAGGCGTAGTGGTTGCTCCGGCAGATGGTTGGAGAATCAGATCCGTATCACCTGTAGTAGATGATACAGCAGATCCTGCTTCTGCTGCTGACAGCATTTATTATGATTCTGACGATGCTGAAAATGTATACACCATTGAAGAGGTTCTTGAAGATGGTATACAAACAGGAGCATACAGGATAAGCGTTTCAAATGTTACAAAGGATGTAGCTTTTGTAGTAGATGTTGTAAGAGTATATCCGGTTAACATACTTGAATCCGATCACGGCTCCATTAAGGCTACCTTGGAGGATGGAAGCGAAATTAAGAGTGGAGATATTGTAGATGAAGGAACAGTTATTACATTTACTGCTGAGCCGGATATCTATTATGACTTTGACTGCTGGACAGAGGATGTGGCAGAACAGACAGAAACTCAGTTTGAACTGACGGTAAGTAAGGCGATTACTGTAGGTGCAGCCTTCAAGCCAAGATATGCCAAGGTAAATATAGCTACTGTACAAAACGGAAAGATTACCGTTAAGACAGCGCAGGGCAAGGTAGTTACAAATGGAAGTCTTGTTCAGGAAGGAACAACGATTATTTGTACTGCTACTCCGGCAGCTCATTGCGACCTGTCAGCATGGGGCGCAGATGCAAAGGGCAAAACAGGAACAAAGATTAAGCTTCTTGTTACAAAGGAGATGAAGATTTCTGCAAGCTTCAAGTTCAGATATGTGAAGGTTACAATAAATAAGCCTGTAAACGGACAGATATCTGTTAAAACAGATGCCGGAAAGGTTCTTACAAGCGGTGTGAAGATTAAGGAAGGAACGGTGCTTATATGCACTGCAAAGGCAGCAAAGGGATGTAAGCTTAAGGGCTGGACAGGAAGCATAACCGGAGCTCAGGCTACAAAGAAATTTGCGGCTAACAAGGACATAACAGTAGGTGCAAAGTTTATCGCCCAGATTCCATCACAGAATACTGCAGGAATCAATCGAAATATCCGTGCAAAGTATTATGGAGGTGCAATAAAGATTGCATGGGGCAAAGTAAATAATGCAGACGGATATGATGTATACATGCAGCCTTGCTACAAGAGCCCTGATTATATTACTTGCGTAAAGACCATAAAGGGAAGCAGCAATGTGACCACAACAATAAGCAAAATGGGTAGAAATCCACTTAGCAAGTATGATATAGTAAAAATCAGAGTTAAGGCATACAAGTATTCCGGTGGCAAGAAGACTTATATACAGACCAGTACGATGTTCCATATCGTAATAAACAGCAAGACCTATACCAACATTAAGACGGTTACGGTTCCTAAGAGTGCTTATGTACTAAATGTGAATCAGACTGTATCGGTAAAGCCATCTGTTACGAAGGCAGCACAGAGCAAGAAGCTTATTGGTGCAGATCACGGAGTTAAGATTGTCTACTATTCAACAAATACAAATGTTGCAACGGTTGATGCATATGGAAGAGTGAAAGCCAAAGCATCGGGTAAATGTATCATATATGTAATATCCATAAGTGGTGTTACGCAGCAGGTACAGATTACTGTAAATTAGTAGTTAGCTTCGATCAAGGTTTCCTGGAAACAGGCAGATAACATGACAGCCGGATGTCTGTATAACAGACTCCGGCTGTTTTTAATAATGGATAGGATAAGACATATGATGGGAGGACCGTATGGATTACGAATATACAGAAAAGAGTGTGTTTATAAAACCGAAAAAGCCATGGAGAATACTTCAGTCAGCAGATGATGTCAATTGTACCACATATATATATGGAATAACCGGTACAGGAAAAACTACACTTGTGAAACGGTATCTCAAAGATAAGAAATACACCATAGTGGATGCAGGAAATATTACCTCTGCTGACCTAAGTTTTGATAGCGAAGCTACACGACAGATAGTTGTTGTGGACAATATTCATGAAATAGCCTGGGGTGATGTTGATGAGGCCAGAGACAGGATAATAGAGCTTATAAAACGGGAAGATGTATGGGTTATTCTTATTAGCAGATCTCCTGTGCCTCCTTGGCTGTCTGCTGCAAGATTTAATGAAGGATTCTATATTATAGATAGCAAGATACTGCTGTTTCGTGCAGATGAAATAAAAAAATATATGCATGACAGTGGCATCAATTTTTCAGAGACGCAGCAGGACAGGCTTGTCAATGACAGCACAGGACTTCCTCTGGCACTCAAAATAATCGCTGATCTTTATAGGGAGCTTGGATATGGTGATTCAATATCTGACAGCCAGTAGGATTTGCTTGCTGTTAAGGTTATTGAGCAGATGTGTGACTACCTGGAGTACAGTGTGTATGACAACTGGGATATTGAAATGCAGGAATTCCTTATGGAAATATCTGTTGTTGAAGAATTTAATGCAGCTCAGGCGGAGATGATAACCGGAAGAAGCAACAGTGAGATTCTTATAGAGAGAGCCAAGTGGCTTGGAAATTTTATTACCAGTAAAGTAGGAGCAGACGGAACGTGTATATATATGCTCCGGGATGAGATGGTTATGTCAATGAGAAGACGTCTTGTAAAGAAGTTCGAAAAGGAACGAGTGAATAATCTTTATGAGAATGCCGGGCTTTACTTCAGATTAAACGGGCAAATAAAGAAAGCTCTTGAGATGTACGAGCAGGCTAAAGCGACAGAAAGAATAGTTGCCATACTTGTTGACAATGCCAGACGTTCTCCAAACAACGGCTTTTACAATGATTTAAAAAAGTATTACCTTGCTTTGCCGGAGAATGTTATAAGGAAAAGTCCTGAGCTTATGAGTGGAATGAGTATGTTAAAGTCTTTGCTGATGGATCCGGAGGAAAGTGAACGGTGGTACGATGAGCTCAAAAGCTACTGTGAATGTCATCGTGGAAGTGAACGTAAGATTGCAAAAAGCTTACTTGTGTATCTTGACATCGCTCTTCCACACAGGGGAAGTGGGGATGTACCTTCACTTATAAAGGCTGCATATACAAGGATGTTTAACAAAGAGATAAAGATGCCTGAGCTTTCGGTTACCTCCAATCTTCCTTCTCAGATGAACGGAGGAAAGGATTTCTGCGAGTGGACAAAGAACGAATATGAGATTATTGCGCAGGTAGGAAGGTTTATTGAGATAGTGCTTGGAAAATATGGGAAGAGTGTCGTTAATCTTGGGCTTGCAGAGAGTCTCCTTGAAAAGGGTGGAGATAATTATGAGATTGCAACCCTTGCGACAAAGGGACGAATGCAGGCTGAAGCTGCAGGTAAGCTGGAGCAGTGTTTTGTAGCTGATGGCATACTGTCATGGCTTCATTTGCAAAATGGAAAACCAAAGGAGGCAATGGATATTCTGACAAGCATAGAGGAGAAGGCTATATGTGAGAATATGTCACAGCTCATACCAAATATAAAAGCATTTAAAGTCAGATGTTGTCTGTACAGCGGGGATAAGTCAGAGGTGTCAGATTGGCTTCTTAATGCTCCTGATGAAAATATAGAGTTTCGAATACTTGAAAGGTTTCAGTATCTGACTAAGGTTAGAGTGTACCTGCAAAATGGAAGAAATGAGAAAGCTTATGAGCTTCTTACAGAGCTGTTTTACTATGCAGACATGATGAAAAGAACGTACATCGATATGGAGTGTAAGGTTCTTATGGCAATAACTCAGTATAGATCTGGCAATGACAGCTGGAGACAGACAATTATTTCTGCTTTGGATAAGGCCCACGAGTATAAGTTTGTTCGTGTAATTTCAAGAGAGGGTGCGGCGGTGTATCCTCTACTCACAGGTCTTGAATGGCCTTTGAATGCTGACGGTGACAACAATGAAAAAGATCAGTCTCAGAAGAAAGCGTTTTTCAGGACTGTATTAAAAGAAACTGAGAAGATGACAAGACACTATCCGGGATATCTAAAGGCAGGAGCGTCGGAGGTATTGCTCAGTGAAACAGCAATAAGCATTCTTAAGCTTCAGGCTGAAGGACTTTCGAGGGCAAAGATAGCGGAAAGACTTAATATGAGTGAGGCAAATGTAAAGTATCATCTGACGCAGACATACAGAAAGCTGGGTGCTACTGACAAGACAGGCGCAGTTATGGAAGCTAGAAGAAGAGGAATAATATGATAGTAATTTATGTATAAACATGAAAAGTATGCAGTGTCAGGATATATCGAAAGATATTGACAACATAGAAGATGGAGTGAAGTTAATATATGACGCTTAACGATATGGTGAAAAGCTGTGTATCAAAAGCATCCGGGGCAGTCCTTTTAAGCATGGTCATGATGGATTTGTCATTACAGCTGGTAAAAATTCTGCCAATAGAAAATATGGCAGCAGGGAGACTGGTCAGCATAATTGCATCCTTGATTATGTTTAAAGTGATGTATATTGATATATCGCTTGAGGATATTACAAAAACAAATGGGAAGATTACTGTAGGGACATTTGTATTATGCTTTTTTGTATTTTATATGCTTCAGCTCCCATTCAGTCTTTTGAATTTATCTATGGAAAAGCTGTTCAATTTATGCGGATTTACTTTAAGGCTTGGCAGGGAATTGTCTTTGGCAGGTGCCGGCTCCGTTGTTGAGGGTCTGTATGTGTGCCTGGCAGCTCCGATAATAGAAGAACTTCTATATCGTGGTTTTATTTTAAAAAGTCTGAAAAAATATGGAGAATGCTTTACAATTGTTATATCCTCAGTACTTTTTGGCCTTATGCATACAAATCTTACTCAGTCTGTATTTGCATTTTTTGCGGGGATGGTTCTTGCATATGTTGCCATGAGGTATTCTGTAAAATGTAGCATTTTAATGCATATAATAAACAATCTTGTTATGGGTGTGGGAGTATCGTTAATATCAGATACATTTTTCCCTGACCTTAAGAACCTCATAACCTATATTATATTTATAATTTTCTTCTTGGCTGGTCTTGCTATTATTGTGAAATCAAGGAATAAGATAAGAAGCTACGTGATGGACAATAAAACAAAGCAGGGCTTTTACAAAGCAGCTTTTTCAAGTAAAGCATTTATTGTGTTTTTAATTGTGTCAGTTGTAGGGGCTTTCTCTGTAGTAAGAAAAATATAAATAGGTTGGTTATCCTGGTGAAACTTACAAAAAGGGATACGTTTTATGTGATATAAAGCGTATCCCTTTTGTATGCATTTTAATGCTGTATAGCTGTTATTATATGCTTTTAATGAATGCTTCGTGTATTCTCATATCACTGTCGAGCTCCGGGTGAAATGACAAAGCAAACTGATTTCCGTATCTAACAGCAACAATTCTGTCATCAACTCTGGAAAGAACCTCTACGTCTGAGTCAGCTTCGGCTACATATGGAGCACGAATGAAGGTCATAGGAACCTCGCCGATTCCTTTAAGCTCGGATGTTGTGTGAAAGCTTCCAAGCTGCCTGCCGTATGCATTTCTCTTTACTGTTACAGGAAGGGTTCCCAGATGAACCGTGTCATCGTCCTCCAGCTGACTTGCAAGCAGTATTAACCCTGCACAGGTTGCCAGAACAGGCATGCCGTTTTCTATCTGTGATTTAATTGTATCAAACATATTACTGTCCCGCAGCAGCTTCCCCTGAACTGTGCTTTCTCCACCCGGGAGAATGATCGCATCATAGCTGTTTTTTAAGTCATCCGCATTTCTAAGCTCTATGTAGTCTACACCCAGCTTATCAAGCATCTGCTCATGTTCAGCAAATGCACCCTGAACTGCCAATACACCAATTCGCATATTACTTTCCCCTTTCGGCCATAAGAATCGCGATTTCCTGTTCGTTTATTCCTACCATAGCTTCACCAAGTCCCTCTGAGAGACGGGCAACAAGGTCGGCATCCTTATAGTTTGTGACAGCCTGAACTATGGCGGCAGCACGCTTTACAGGATCTCCTGATTTAAATATTCCTGAACCAACAAATACACCTTCAGCTCCAAGCTGCATCATAAGTGAAGCGTCGGCAGGAGTAGCAACACCGCCTGCTGCAAAGTTTACAACCGGGAGACGATGATTTTCATGTACATACTGTACAAGGTCATATGGAACCTGAAGCTTCTTTGCTGCTTCGTAGAGCTCATCTTCTCTAAGGCTTACAAGCTCTGCAATCTGGCTGTTCATCATTCTCATATGTCTTACTGCCTGAACGATATCTCCTGTGCCTGGCTCGCCCTTTGTTCTGATCATAGAAGCACCTTCGTTTATTCTTCTCAGCGCCTCACCAAGATCCTTTGCACCACATACGAAAGGAACCTTAAACTGTCTCTTGTCAATGTGATATACATCATCAGCAGGAGAGAGGACTTCACTTTCATCTATATAGTCAATCTCGATTGCCTGAAGAATCTGAGCCTCAGCAAAATGACCAATACGGCATTTTGCCATTACAGGTATTGATACTGCATCCTGAATTCCCTTAATCATCTGAGGGTCACTCATACGTGACACACCACCTGCTGCCCTTATATCTGCAGGAATTCTTTCAAGTGCCATAACCGCACAGGCACCGGCAGCCTCTGCAATCTTTGCCTGCTCCGGTGTAGTTACGTCCATAATAACGCCGCCCTTAAGCATCTGTGCAAGTTCCTTGTTTAACTTATATCTTTCTGTTGTTTCCATGATAAACCTCCGTTATAATAATGTTGATTCTTAACTTGTAGGTGATTATAAAACTATAGTAATATGATAGAAATAACCACTGTTCAAATAGAAAATAAGGTCAGATGTGATCTTAATCAAACAAATATTAGCAATAATAAGGTCAGATTTATTTGGGTTGGCATTGAGTATAATGATAAAGAATAGGAGTATAGGTTATGGCAGCAGCAAAAAAAGAAAAGAAAAATGCCATGGCAGTTATAAACCAGCATATAAGCGAAGGAAAATTTTCAAATATATATCTCCTTTATGGTGAGGAGCGGTATCTTGTTAACCAGTATAAAGGCAAGCTGATTGATGCACTTACTGATAAGGATGATACATTAAATTTCATGAAGTTTGGAGGAAACAAATTTAGCGAATCGGATTTCCTTGAATTCTGCAATGAGATGCCATTCTTTTCAGACAGAAGAGTGGCTTTAGTGGAAAGCAGCGGGCTTTTTGCAAAGAGTAGTGAAGAGTTGGCAAAGAGATTATCTCAGATACCGGATACGACAATTGTTGTTTTTGTGGAGGAGGATGTTGACAGCAGATATAAGCTCTTTAAGACGGTAGACAAGCTGGGAGAAACGCTTCATTTTGTTACACCTGATGATAAGACTCTTGTTACATGGGTAAAGGGCATGCTCCGCTCAGAGAAGGTTACAACAACAGATACAGCAATATTCAATATAATTGAGCATTGTCATATGGATATGTATCGTATCAGGAATGAAGTTGATAAGCTGATAGCCTTTGCCGGTGATAAAAAGCAATTTAGCGACTTAGATGTGGATAATCTTTGCAGTATGGATGCAGAGAGCAGAGTATTTGGAATGATAGATTTTATAGTTGCTAAAAAGACTGAAAAGGCTATCAAGATGTATCATGACCTTTTGGATAACAAGGAATCAGTGATAATGATAAACTCCTGTATAATGAAACAGTTCAATAAGCTTCTTTTAGTTAAGCTTGCACTTATAGATGGCACAGACGATGCAGGCATTGCAAAGATTGCCAGGTGCCCTTCCTGGGCAGTAAAAAACTATAAGGCTCAGTGTAGTAATTATACGGCAGAAAGACTGAAGGAGATCGTGGAAGACTGCAATGAAATGGACTACAAGCTTAAAACAGGACAGCTGATGGATGAAGCTGCTGTTGAAGTGATGATTTTGGGCTTGTGCAAATGAAAACTGCCGGAGATATACATGGCTTATATCTCCGGCAGCTTTTATATCATGCTTCTTATCATATTAATTTTTTGTTTCTCGGCGGGACTCATATTTTCAGTAAGAATGTCAATAACGATATCCGATTCTTCCTTTGTGAAGGACAGGTTTCTTTTATGTAATTCCTGGTTAATTTTCATTACCTGAGGAAGCAGCTCTTCAGGTGAAAGGTTTGTAGAAGTGTGTGACAGCCTGAATAGTATTTCCCTTTTTAAGGGATGCATATTATTTAGTCTGGGATCTGTTTTTAAATTCATTGTTTTCCCCCTTATTTTGTAATATCTATACTCATATACAGCGTTAACTCATGGAGCTGTCATACTTGTCAAAAATGTCCTTCAGTGATGCCGACAGATCTGTTTCGGTGTAATACGTGTTGCCCTCGCCTTCATTATTGGTGTTATCAGAATAATTTGCATTACTTTCTGAGTGACACTCAGGCTTGCTGTTCATAGCCTCCATGGCGCTTGCCATGCTCATGGCCTTTTTGATATTGTCAAAGCTTGCTTTTGCATCCGGAAAGCCCATACTGCACAAGGAGGAAAGAATATCCTCCTGATTATTAATGTCCTTGCATAAGCCGCAGGAGCTTACGAGATTTTTGTCCCTGAGTGCAATGAGTATGAGCCTGAGCTCAGTTATTTTTATATACATGGCAATGGGAGCCTTCATTGAGTCATCCACAAATGGAATGAGTGCTTCGAGCATAAAAAGTCTGTCATCCTTTATTAAGTTGTCTAGTGGATGAAGTATACCGTTTCTGCCCATCGCTTACTCAACCTGGTATCGTTTAGTATTATATTGTATGTAACGAATCTAAAAAAATGCCAGCAGAATTTAATCTGCCGGCATATTCCTGACAATACCGAAAATCGGAATTATCAGCTTGCATAAGCTGCATAGTTTGCCTTAGCAGCAGCCACAGTCTCCACAACCGCCACAGCCGCCACAGCCACAGCCGCTTCCACTTCCGTTTCCACAACAGAATAAGAGAATAAGGATAATCCAGATGCAATTACAGTCGCTGCCGCCACCGCCAAAGCCAAAGCCTCCGTCACCGCAGCCACCACAGCAAAGAAGAAGTATGATGATGATAAAGCAGCAGTTCATTCCACCTGAACCCCCACATGATACTCCATTTCTTCCACATGCGCACTGAGTTGCTGATAAATCGCTCATGGTGTGCCTCCAACATTTTATTTATGATATACCATATTCCGAAAAATGCTAAGTGTTACTGAAAAAAGACATAATGGCCCATATATCTTTAAAAATTAAAACAATAATATTGGCTGTTCTAAATTGAATATTTTATGGTATAATGTCATCAAGTGTATTTTGTGATGCCGCACATAAGTTAGATGCGCATTCCAAAACAGGTAACGCCGGGGCGTTATTGAATATACACAAAAGAGGGACTGGATACAAGACAGTCCGAAAAATAGGACAGGGGGAAGGTACTTTGATTTATCGTTGTATGAATTGTGGTGGCAATGTTGTGTACGATCCATCCAAAAAGAAAATGATTTGTCTTAGCTGCGGCGGCGCTGATTGCCAGGAAGTAGTTCCATCACCTCAACCGGTGGTATGTAACAACTGTGGCTCACAGATTCCGTACACTCAGTTCCAGTCAGCAGGAAAGTGCCCGTCATGTGGCACATATCAGCTTAGGGACGATAAGGTTTCATACCCATATGGGGCAGATGTAGTGCTTCCGTTTAAGATTTCTAAGCATGAGGCTGAGGAAAAGCTTAAGGCGGAATTTGGAACCAAGCTTTTTATTCCATCATCATTTCTTTCAAGTAAAACACTTGAAAAGCTTAAGGGTGTATATGTTCCATTCTGGATGTATGACTATGATACCAACGTAGACTATCAGGCTATAGGAACAAAGGTCAGAACATGGACTTCGGGAAATAAGAGGTATACAGAAACATCCTATTTTGATGTCGCAAGAAAGCTGCATGTTAATTATGAGGGGATCCCTGTGGATGCATCCATTGTAATGGATGACAAGATAATGGATTTGATGGAGCCTTATGATTATGCAGAGCTTATTGGTCATGACAATAAGTACCTTTCCGGCTTCGAGTCTGAGGTATACAATATGCCTCCAACTGAGCTGGAGGGACGCGCCAGACAGAAAGCCGACAAGGCAAACAGAGCATGGATTCACGAATATACATCCGGCTATGAAACCTTGACCGGAGAGCGCTTCATGAGTAACAACAGGCAGACGGCAGTTAGATACGGTCTCATGCCGGTGTGGGTTTATGAGTACCGTTTCCAGGGACAGAATTATATGTTCTATGTCAATGGACAGACCGGTAAATGTGTTGGTACTGCACCAAGAAGTACATCCAGGGCAATTGGATTTACAGCCCTTTTGTTTGCTGCTCTGTTTACATGCATCAACGGCTTAGCAATGATATTGGGGGTGTTGTAAATGGATAAGTCCAGAAAATTTTTATTTGCAATGTTAATTGTACTTGGGGTAGGTCTTTTGCTTTTTGGTGTAGCTGCAGTAAAGAGAAATTCCAATTATAAGCATGATGACAGAAACAACAACGACTGCCTTACAGAGCAGAGAATATTCGACTTTGCGGATAAGCTCAGCGATGCAGATGAGGAGCTTTTGCTTGAGGATATTGAAGAAATTGAAAACAAGGTTGGAATGGACTTTGTTGTAGTTACAATGGACCAGTATACAGATCTTTCACAGTATGGTATGTCAGCAACAGGCTATGATATTGAGAGTAACACAAAGAATATTGCAGAAGCCATATGTGATTATTATCTCTTTGGCTGGGAAGAGTGGCCTGACGGAACATATCTAAATGGCAAAAATGCAAGCACCAGTGTTGTTGTGGTAGCAAACTGGCAGGAGAATGATGGGTATGTGTACTTGTGTACAAGCGGAAAGGCAAAGGAGAGAATAAGCGAGGCAAAGGCTGTGAAGATTACACAGTATGGAGGCAAAATACTTCGTTCGAATACACTTGGTGGTTTCCAGCGTATGATAAAAAAGACGAAACAGGCCATGGGAAGCGGCGGACATGGAGTTGATTTGTTTACACCGCTTATTCGTTTTGTTGCTTGTGCAATAGCAGCCGTAATATTCTTCCTTGTAAACTTTTCGAAGAAGGCTGGAACAGATACAACTACAGCGTCTACATACAGCAAGGGCAATGCCCAGATTCTTGATAGAAGGGACATATTTATACGTAAGGAGGTTCACAGTGTGACGATTCAGTCAAGCTCAGGCGGAGGCGGCGGTGGCGGCAGCTCAGGCGGAGGCCATGGCGGCGGAGGATCTCACTTCTAGTGATTACCTGAACAATGAAGAAAAAGAAGCTTGAATTTTTTGTTTGGAAAAATCAAATAATATGGGTTTTATTGTCGGTTCTCATGTTAATGGTAATTACACTGGTGGCACATCACTTTAACCTGTCCTCGAGACTTAGGGTGAAGCAGTGCCATCAGATAAACGAGGCAGTGTCCTCAGGTGCGTCAGCTGGGGAAAGCATTATGATTACCATTGACAGGGCGGATTATCTGGGCTTTGATTACTATGTGGATTCCGAAAGACAGGGAAGATATTACTATTGCAACAGTGATGGCATGTTTGCCATACTTTTGCTAAACAGTAGTGAAGACGTGCTGCTTAATTATACAATAAAGGGAAGAGTCATTTCTGATAAAGCTTCCAGAGATGCCGTAATAAACAGTCTTTCGTCAGACATGGCTGTATCAAAGGAACAGCTGGGGCTTATGGTGTACCCATATATTTTAAGTGAAATTGATTTCCCAAGGGTGTTTTTCAATTTACTCATGCTGGTATGGTGCCTGGTTTTATTGCTTACGGTGCTTACTGCAATAACATGTATATATTACACGGTGTGTCCGTATAAGCTAAAGAGTATAAGGTCTACACTTGGAAGCCTTGCTACAAGGGAGACTATAAAGGATATTGACAGACAGCTTGTCAGCAATTTGTATTTTGCTCAGGATAGAATAATGATAACGGATGGATATTTTATATATTGCGGACTTTTTAGTACGGACATAGTTGCCCTGGACAGTATTGAGAGCTTCAGAAAACTGAAAACATCACCAAATATAGGAAGTAAAGATAAGAAGCTTTACAAGCTTATTATGGTTGATACGGATGGTGTCACATATGAACAGAATTTCAAAACTGAAAAAGCTCTGGATGAGGCATTATCATATATGAATAATTAAAATAGCACCGAGGTGCAGCAAAAAAAGGATGCGCGTTCTTTACATGTGGGACGCGCATCTTTTTTGTTTGATCCGGGCTTTTATTTGTAATCAAATTCCCCGGAATTCTTATCTTCAAGAGTTTTAATTGCGTGATAGAAGATTTCGTTTATTGGCGTAGGAACGCCTAGCTCCTTTCCCATTCTGATTATTGCTCCTGAGAACATCTCCACCTCCGTTTTTCTGCCGTTTTCAATATCCTGTAAGGTTGATGTTCTGGCAGTTGCAGCCACATTTAACAGAAGCTGGTGCTGCTTTGGAAGCATATCAAGAGAGAGCGGGATACCCTTTGCATTTGCAACTGCTATAACCTCCTTCATGATAGCCTCCCTTATATAGTTGGCATGTACATTATTATGCCATGCGCCAAAAGGAATGCCAAGCACTGCAGAGGATTGATTCTCAGAACAGTTACACATAAACTTGTTCCACATTGAAAGAATCATGTCCTGTGGAATTTTGTGGTCAATTCCCGCCTTTGTAAAAAGCTCAGACACCATGGATACCTGTGGGCTGTAGCCCTTTTCCGGATCGTTGGTCTTCTCTCCAAACTCAATGTATGCAAGCTTTTCTGAATATGTAATCTCATTACCTCTTCTCGTTGAGGCAACTCTTGCAAGAGAGTATAGAAGATGATTGTCAGGATAAATTTCTGCTACAATATCCTCGCTTTCAACTCCGTTAAGGGGGCACATGATGATTGTGTCAGGGCCTATCTGGTTTTTAACAGCCATAGCAGCCTGCCTCAGCTGACCAAACTTTGTAATTATGATCACAAGATCGCTGGGCTCCTCCTTATAGTCCGGAGTAACAACGTTAAAATAATGCTGTTTGCCGTTTATGATACGCCCATCGGTTTTAATTCTAAGGTATCGCTCACCATCAGCCACAACTCGGAGCCTGTCTCCTAAAATATTGTTGATGCCACCGGCAAGATAGCTTCCGATGGCACCGAGACCTATTATTGATACGGTTTCTATATGCTTCATGATATAAAATACTCCTTATACATCAAGCTTATCCTGGTCAGCCAGAACGGATGGGTCCTCAGATACATCGGAAAGTCCCATATATTCGTTTCCAATTACGTCGGACTGCTCTGAATCAGCCACGTTTAATACAGCGTCTGTAGCTTCGGCAATTACATCCTCTGACTGTGCAACAGCGTCGGTAACAGCTTTTGCCGCATCCTCATCAAACACATCTGACGAAGCAACATCTGCAGCAGTGCTGCCATCCTGTTCGTTTAATGTAAAGTATTCCCTTGAACTGTCATCTGAGCAGTCCATCTTATCCTTCACCTTATCCTTAATCTGATCATAGGTGTCCTTAACAGTATCCTTTGCCTTCTGCACGGTGTCCGATTCCTTTACCTTCTGGTAGGTATCCATAACAGTATCCTTGGCTTTTTGCACAGCGTCCGATTCCTTTACCTTCTGATAGGTATCCTTTACGGTTTCCTTAGCCTTTTGTACCGGCTCAGATTCCTTAACTCTCTGATATGTGTCAGTTGCGGCTTCCTTTGCTCTTTGAACCTTGTCGTTTGATTCTACTGTCTGATATGCCTTGCTTGCCTTGATCTTGTCCCTGAACAGGTAGCATACTCCGCCTGCAGCAGCAAGGGTTAGTGCAAATTTCGTTATTCCCTTCATAGTAAAACTCCTTTCATTTATGCTTTTTTTATAGCAGATACATATAATAATTATTATAAATTTCTACTATATAAGCTTTCCATATATTTTAATATGTATTCAGGTCAAATGCAATAATAAAGGATGGTATGAGGAAGTCTATTTGTAATTGCGGAATCTATTGAAAATGTGGTATAGTCGGCTTATGTATAAGAAAAAATAGAAGCAAGCAGTATATATAAGTGAAGGTAAAAAACAGGAAGGTTGATTGTATGACAGATTTTATGAAGAATAATAAAGAGAGAATCGATCATGTAGCAAAGAGTATACATACAAAGGAGAGCAAATCAGCAACGTATTCATTTGTCAGATTTATAGTGTTTTTGATTGCGGCTGCTGCACTTATCATGGGTATATATGATGGAAGACCTGTGTTTGTTTTCGTGGGAACTGTTGGAGCCCTTGTTTTTGTTGCCCTTGTCTTTGTTCATGGAAGACTTATGGAGCAGCTGGAATATGAGAAGGCCGAGCTTATGGTGTATAAACGGTATGAGAGCAGAGAAGACGATACGTGGAAAAAGCTTCCTGACGATGGCTCTGAATTTTTGACGGATACAGACCTTGTTGCAAAGGATATGGATCTTTTAGGACCAAATTCTCTCTATCAGTATATATGCGTTGCAGGAACAATAGAAGGAAGAAGAAGGCTCGCTGAAAGCATAAAGGGTTCCGATTATAGTATAAGTGATATAGAGGCGAGACAGTGTGCAATTAAGGAGCTTTCATCAAAGGATGATTTTTCAATAAGATTTGAAACACTGGGGATGAAGTCCAATATGGGCAAAAAGAAAAAGTACACCACAGATGAGTTTGTTGCATATTGCAGCTCAGATGTGTCTATACCTGCTATTTTTAATGTGCTGAGATTTATTTTCCCTCTTGTGACGTTCACTCTTTTTGTCCTTGGAATTATGGGGAAGATAAACATAGGCTTTACACTTATATCTTTTTTTGCTGTGCTTTTGTTTTCGTGGCTTTTTTCAGGAGTTGCAGGAAAGACTGTAATGCCCATGATTTCCTTTGGCTATGTGATTGATGATTATATCAATATGTTTGAACTTATTTCAAAGGAGGAGTTCGACAGCGAGCTGTTGCGCAATATAAGAAGCAGACTGTCAGATGATACAGGTGCTCTTGCAGCGGTAAAGAAGCTTAGAACCATAAGTGCTGCCTTTAACATAAGATATAACCCTGTAGTACATCAGATATTGTGCGGACTTTTTATGTGGGATTTCCATATAGGAAGTATGATGGACAAATGGAAGAAACAAAACGGAGATAAGGTAGCATTTTGGATAAATGCTGTGTCAGATATGGAGGAGCTTTTGTCCTACTCAGTACTTGCAAGAACAAGAAAGGTATGCTATCCGCAGCTTACAAAAAACAATAAGGTCCATGTAAATGCAAAAGGGCTGAGACACCCACTAATTGATGCTGACGCCGTAGTTGAAAATGATGCAGTGTTAAGCGGAGGGGCGACTATTGTCACAGGAAGCAATATGTCTGGTAAAACTACGTTTTTGCGTACTCTTGGAATGAATCTTGTGCTCGCATATGCCGGCGCGCCTGTGTGTGCATCTTACATGGAAGCAGATATTATGAAGATATTCACATCAATGAGGGTCACAGATGATGTCAGCAATGGTATTTCAACTTTTTATGCAGAAATACTCAGAATTAAGACTATGGTGGAATATAGCAAAAACAAAAAACCAATGCTGTGCCTTATTGATGAAATATTCAAGGGTACAAACTCGGCAGACAGAATTGTCGGAGCAACGGGAGTTATTAAGAAGCTGGCAAATATAAGAAATATGGTGATTGTTTCCACTCACGATTTTGAATTGTGTGATTTGAAGGGTGAGGATGGAGCACCTGCAGCTAATTTCCACTTTGAAGAGTATTACGAGGGCGATCAGCTGAAATTTGATTATAAGAAAAAGGATGGACGCTGCACAACGACCAATGCTATGGCTATTTTGCATATGGCAGGACTAGATTAAAGAAGGATTAATGACTAAAGTTTTGTGCTTATCCCAATTGTAAATTTACACAAAAAAAAGGATTTTTTTCGTACTATATTTTTGGGGTAATTATGCACAATGACAATTATCAGTAATAACCAAAAACTTTGTTGAATGATTTTAACAAATATGCTATATTTAGAATAGTGATTTAGTGGGGGGATTATGCACAAATCTATATGTGAATGATGTATTACAAGAAGGAGGTAGACATACCATGTTACCAGCAAATATAGGACAGGCAGGAGATAATGCACTCTCAATTGCAGCGTCATCAAACAAGGGGACACTTATCAGATATCTGAATGACCAGGTGGAGGATGGTTTTTACACACTGGTTATTGACAGCTTAAAGGATTCCAATTTCGACCTTTCAACAATGACTGTAGATGATGAGGTCCGTGCACAGTGTACAAAGCTTTACGAGCTGGCAGAGTTCGTAGATTTTAATATTAAGGCAACAGGTCATTATGCAATCGAAGAGTGGATTGAGCCGCTTTTCAGATTCGTATATGGAGATATTGATCCATGTGACATTGATGCACCGGTTTCTGCAACAGGTGTTTACAGATACAGTGTGTGGCTTTTATATCTTCTTCAGCTTGAGAAGATTCCTGAGTGTATGAGACTCATAGGGGAAAAGATTGCTCCTCTTCTGATCAACATCTCATACCAGATACTTGAGGATGACGACAGACCAAAGAATTTTGATAAGGCTCTTCTTGGTTATCTGGATCTTATCAATGTCGTTATGGAGATGGACATTTCAGCAACGGATATTGGTTCAGAGTCGTACATCAGCAATCTTGAAGTATTGTACGATTACGTTATTGAGGATGCCCATGCACCTAATGATTACAAGATACAGCTGTCAATAAATCTGTTCTCAATTTACATTGCGGACAAGAAGTATGACAAGGCGTTCCAGTTCTATGGACTTAACGCTGAGTACATACCGATAGATAATCTTTCAGTATATGCCAACTTCAAGGAGCTTATTAAGAATGTAACAAGCACAGAGGCTGCAAAGATACTCAGCAGCAAGGTTGCATCTGAGATTTCAAAGCAGGAGGTTTACAACAAGAGAATTGATTCCCTGCTTACAGAGACATGCGCATTTACAAAGAAGGTTTATCTTGCTATTGAGAATGATCCTGAGGTTAAGAAGGTTCTTCAGACGCTTGGTTCAGGTGCACAGCTGAGCGGAAGACAGAATATTCCAGAGGGCGCATACGAGTACAACAAGCTGTTTATGGAGTGCGGAATTAAGGCGTATGTGAATTCAGACATTACCCAGAAGTCATATGAGGAGAAGTATGAAAGCCTTGAGATTCTTTCCAAGGCACTGAATGTTCTCTTTGAGGGATACAGCCTTTACGAGGTTTCAAATAAGATTGAGGATCAGTATATAGAGCTTACATGGTGCTGCAATTTTCTCAATGCCAATCCGGCTATGCTTAAGGCATTCTACAGTGTAAAGGAAAAGATTAAGGTATTCGATGTAAGAAAGAAGTCTATTGTAGAGAAGAACAACAAGAATAAGGAAGTATATTCCATGCTTGATAACAGACAGAAGATTCTTCTGTTTATGGCAGCGGAGGATATGGTTGTTAATGGACTTAACAGTGCAAAGGCGCAGATACTTTCATCAAACTATGATGTGAATACAGCAAAGAAATATCTTCATGATACATATGTTAGAACAAATCTTCCTGAGAAGTATAAGGACGATTCAGAGCAGCAGGGCGGAGGCTTCTTTGGTAAGAAGCAGCAGGCTATGCCGGCTGATCTTGTAGCGCTTTGTAAGGTTGCAGTAATTGAGGAGATGCTTTGCAAATCAGAGTTCTTATATCATCAGCATACTTTAAAGGGGGCAGACAAGCCAACAAGCGAGGAGATGACATATTCAGTTGCATGCCTTATTAAGTGCATCAATCATATGATAAATAAGAAGAGCAAGGCGGCAGCAGCTCCAAACAAAAAGGTTATCATTACAAAGACCGGAAAGGTAATTGAACTGAACGATGAATCAGGACAGTCATCGGATAAGCAGGAGTCAGGAATCATAGAGGCTATTGACAATATTGTTGTACAGCTTAAGGATAAGAGCGATAGCAATGTCAAGTATGTAAAGGATTACATAGACGACCTGTTAAATACACTTATGAAGTATAATTGGGACATGAATGTCCAGCTTGATGAGTTCTCCGGTGAGGAGCTTAGAAGCAAGGCGTTTGCTGTAATCAAGAAGCTTAACTATGATCTCCTTAAGTAGTCTGTAGAGTGTGTCAGCTTCATGTGAAACGAAGCATTTGAGTACAATAATAATAGCGGGAGCTGAGGTTTTTGTCTTATATAAAAGACGTACCTCGGCTCCTTTTATGTTGGACATAGATGAAAAGTCTTCGGAAGGTTAAAGATATTCTAAGATGAAAATGCAGCATATATGCGCAGCGTACACTTTGCCCAAGGTAATGTCCGGGCATTATTGTTTTTTACTGGAAAAAAAGAAATATATATGCTAGAATGTGTTCGGTTTATTTAGAAGAGATTCAGGAGGATTAAACATGGCAAAATTTATCAAGACACCGGTAAAGGGTATGTGTGACCAGCTTCCGTCAGACATGAGACTTAGAGAACATGTACTTTCAATGATTAAGACAAGCTATTCGCGATTTGGATTTACACAGATAGAGACTCCTGTGGTAGAGCATATAGAGAATCTGACAAGCAAGCAGGGTGGAGATAATGAGAAGCTTATATTCAAGGTGATGAAGAGAGGTGCAGACCTTGCAAGGGCAATAGATGCAGGTAAGGGAGAGTTTGCAGATAGCGGACTTCGCTATGACCTTACACTTCCACTTTCAAGATATTATGCTTGTAACAAGGAGCAGCTTCCAAGCCCGTTTAAGGCGCTTCAGATTGGCCCTGTATTTAGAGCGGATCAGCCACAGAAGGGCAGATTTAGAATGTTTACCCAGTGTGATATTGATATTCTGGGAGACAGTACAAACCTGGCAGAGATTGAGCTTGTTGCAGCTACCTCAGATATGCTTACAAAAATATTTGCAGAGGTTGGCATCACAGATTTCACTATTCATATCAATGACAGACAGATTCTTAGAGGAGCTGCTAAAAATGCAGGCTTTTCTGAGGAGGATATTTCCGATGTGCTTATCAGCCTTGACAAGTATGACAAGATTGGTCTTGATGGAATCAGAGGTGAGCTTATTGAAAATGGATACGAAGAAACAAAGGTGGATTCATATCTTTCCATATATAACAATCTTGGCGATGTAAGCTGTGCTCAGTTCTGTGAGAGTATATCAGAGGAGTGCCTTGACAGAAACGTAATTTCAAACATGGACGAAATAATTTCAAGCACAAGAGCCATGGCGGCAGATGGCGTAAAGATTGTGTTTGACCCAACACTTGTAAGAGGGATGGGATACTATACAGGTCCAATATTTGAGGTAACCATCGATGATTACAATTTCTCCATTGCAGGAGGAGGCAGATATGACAAGATGGTTGGTAATTTCTGTGGCCAGGATGTACCTGCAACAGGATTTTCAATAGGATTTGAGAGAATTATTACAATTCTTAAGGATAGACTGGAGAATGGATATAAGATATCAGAGGACAATGTGGCCATTCTTATTCATAAGGATGTTACAATTGAAAAGAAGCTTGAAATATTTGCTGAGGCAAAGGAGCTTCGCCAGTCAGGAAAGACTGTTACCATCCAGCAGATGAGAAAAAATATGAAGCAGCAGATAAACATGCTTGAAGCAGAGGGGTATACAGAGTTTAGAAAAATATATAACGACTGATGTTTTGTTGTACAACCTACAATAAAAAAGACTGCCTTGCAAACAGAGGTACACATTTAAAAAGCCATAATACATATCAGTATATCTGTTATGTATTATGGCTTTTTATAATTACTTTACCATTCCATGTTTTTTAGTGAGATAAGCAATAAAGGGCTTTTCAATGATTCGCTTCAGAGTTATCTGTATCTCCTCGTGGCTGGTGTCGATCGGTTTGACAAGAATTGTGTGTATTCCAATACTTGCACTTCCTATTACATCTGTAAAGATCTGATCACCTACGGCAAGGGTAGTATCCTTGGTGCATCCCATTTTTTCTATAGCCTTAAGGTAGCCCTTTTTCAACGGCTTGCCGGCCTTATATACGTAATAAACCTTCATCTTTTTATTGAAGGCCGCAACTCTTGGCTCCTTGTTATTTGAAACAAGACAGACCTGAAAACCGATTGCCTTTAGCTTTTCCATTAGCTGAATTGCTCTGCTGGTAGCCGGCTCGTTGTGTTTAACCAGTGTATTGTCGATATCAAACAGTATTCCCCGATATCCCATATCGTAGTATTTTTTGAAATCTATTTTGTAGGTTGAAGAGTAATACTCGTCAGGTAAAAACCTTATCATAATAATCCTCCGTAGATGTGTGAAGTCATATTTTTGATTTATTATAACATGAATACGGCAAATATGTGTAATACATCAAATGTTATTAATAATATTTGTTAAATAATCATATTACTGCTTATATTTTTAAAAAAATCATGTATAATGTAGATATGTGTGGCAGGGCAGTTAATAACAAAAATGCTTTAGCTTGTGCCATGTAGATAAAAAGGTGGAGGAACTGAAGATGGGATTGGTTGCAGTTAACATAATTAGTGTTATTATGTTTATCCTTGTCATAGCTACTTTTTTGATAGCTGACAGCATGGCTGGTATCTTACTGGGTGTTTTACTTGCCGTTGTCTGGCTTGTTTTTACCATTTGTGCCAATATACATATGCTTAAGGGAAGAAAATCAACAGAGAAACTGAAGGACAGTGCAAGAAATCATATGTTTGATGCCCAGATAAAAAGACTGAACAGTCAGTATGAGAGTATTATGTCAAGGCAGGATTATTTTGAAGAGAATGTTGAGAAGGGAACAGGTATTAGTAATTTGTATGAGGATATTAAGGAACAGGCCCAGAGCAATATTGACAGCGCCATAGGTTTTATTCAGACTTACGACTATTACACCAGACCTCAGCCAATATATCTGAACAACCTTGTAAGGCAGGGGGATGAGCTGGTTATGAGATTTAATGCTCTGGTTGAAAAGATGGTTGACATTGATACAAATCTCAGCACTCTGGATATGAAATATGTTGATGATGTGATAGAATGTATGAACGACATGAAAAAAGAGTCCGGCATGTAGAAAAAAGGGAGGATTATTATGGACAAGAGATCAAAAAGCATTTTAGTGGTAGGTGTTGTAGTACTTATAGCTATGATATCAGTAGTTATTGGATTTATCAGCAGTGCAGCAAAGCGTGTTAAGAATGGAGGCAGCGGACTTGGAGGAAAAAAGTATACGCTGGAGCAGTTGTATGACAAGCTTGATGTTGATACAGCAACACCTGTAAAGGGAACAGTAAGTCTTGATCAGGCAGATCTTTATGATGAGCTTCCTGATATTTCAAAGTATCCTCTTGCAGTTGAGGGATATGGAGATATCGATATTGAGATTTTTACTTCAGGTGAGAAGGCAGGAAAGGATAATGATTCATGGCTTATCGATGTGGCTGATCATTTTAATTCACAGAATGTACAGACGAAATCAGGAAAGACTGTGAGCATGAGTGTGAGATCTGTGCCATCCGGTACTGCAGCAGATTACATTATGTCGGGAAAGTATATACCGGATTTGTATACTCCAAGTAATACACTGTTTGGCGAGTATGCTATTGCAAATGGTGGAAGTCTGGAGCTCTATGCTGACAGACTTGTGGGAAATACAGCGGGTATTCTTGTAAAGAAGGATAGTGGATATAAGACAGCTGATGATGTAATTAAGGCTGTTCAGGAGAATAAGGTATCAATGGGTTATACAAACCCACAGACAAGTGCTACAGGACTGAATCTTCTTCTTACACTTCTGCAGGTAAGTGAGGAGAATTTTACAAGCTTCAATGCGAACATTCCTTACGTCGCATATACTACACAGCAGATGCGTGACAGTGCATCAAACGGAACACTTGATGCCATGCTCTCAGAGTATCAGGCTTATGTAAATGATGCAAACTTAACTTCAATGTACGATTTCATCGCATTTGGAGTAAGACATGACAACCCTGTTTACATTTGTGATAAGGCCGGAAAGACAGATGCAGAGCTTGAGGCAGTGAAGCTTGTTGTTGACTTCTGTAAGAGCAGTGAGATGCAGAAGATAGCTACAAACAAGGGCTTTAATTCAAATGATGATTACAAGGCTGCAGACAGCTTCTCAGGAGCGCAGGTAACACAGGGCCTTAAGACATACAAAAAGACAAAGGATAACGGAAGAGATATTATAGCAGTATTTGTGGCTGACTGCAGCGGCTCTATGGATGGAGAGCCGATTATGCAGCTTAAAAACAGCTTAACAAATGGTGCTAAGTATATTAACGATAACAACTACATAGGACTTGTAAGCTATGCAAGCTCCGTTACCATAGAGGTTCCTATAGCACAGTTTGACCTTAATCAGAGATCGTACTTCCAGGGTGCAGTAAATAACCTTATTGCGTCAGGTGGAACAGCGTCATACAGCGCAGTTGTAGCTGCAATGAAGATGATTTCGGATGCAAAGGAGCAGCATCCGGATGCAAAGTGTATGTTATTCCTGCTCAGTGATGGACGTGCAAATAGTGGCTTTAGTCTTGATGAAATCACTCCGGCACTTTTGGATTCAGCCATACCGGTTTACACAATAAGCTATGGCGATGATGCTGATACAGCAGAGCTTGGCAAGATTTCAGGCATCAACGAAGCAACAAATATCAATGCAGACAGTGATGATATTACATATAAGATTAAGAGCCTGTTCAATTCGCAGCTGTAATACAACTTCCTTTTGACGATGCATTCTTAAGTGCATCCTCAAAAAAGAGTTGCAATAAACGCATAAATGGACTACAATGTAGTCGGTTTAAGGAAAACAAGTAAATAGATATTGAATCTTCGGGGGCGAGTGCAATTCTCCACCGACGGTGTTAAGGCGTAATCCTTTAAGTCCGTGAGCCTTTGGGCATGATCCGGTGTGATTCCGGAACCGACAGTATAGTCTGGATGAGAGAAGAATATATTCAGTTTTTGATTATATTATCAGAGGCTTTTTGCGGTTTTGTGTAAGTCTTTAACGTAACCCGAGGATTTAATCTTCGGGTTATTTTATTTTGTACTTTTCTGTAAGAGAGGTGAAAGCTATATGGAGCAAGGCAATGTACAGGGGTTTGAACCCAAATATATGAGAAGAGCAATAGAACTGGCCGAAAGAGGCCTTGGCGCTGTAAATCCAAATCCCCTTGTTGGAGCAGTAATTGTAAAGGATGGCTGCATAATTGGGGAAGGTTATCACGAGCGCTATGGTCAGCTTCATGCGGAAAGAGCGGCGTTTGCCAGCCTTGCTGCTCCATCAGATGCAAAAGGTGCCGATATGTATGTGACACTTGAACCTTGCTGCCATCATGGGAAGCAGCCCCCTTGCGTTGACGCCATAATAGAGCACGGTATAGGGAGAATTTTCTGTGGCTCTGACGACCCAAACGAAAAGGTCTCCGGAAAAGGCTTTGAGATATTAAGAAAATCAGGAATACAGGTGTATACTCATTGTCTCAAGGAAGAGTGTGACAAAATAAATGATATTTTCTTCAAATATATTACCACCAAAAGACCGTATGTTACTATGAAATATGCCATGACTATGGACGGAAAGATAGCAACATGTACAGGAAAAAGCAAATGGATAACAGGAGATTTGGCAAGAGCCTATGTTATGGAACTTAGAAATAAGCACAAGGGTATTATGGTTGGTATTGGAACGGTTCTGGCTGACGACCCTATGCTAAGCTGCAGAATACCGGATGGACAGTGCCGACAGTGTGACAATGCCAGGAATCCTGTGCGTATAGTGTGCGACAGCAGGCTAAGAATACCGCTTGACAGTGCTCTTGTAAAAACAGCAGGTGATATTCCTGTAATTATAGCCACAACAAAAGAGGGCGTTGAAAACAGTGATAAGGCTTCAGAGCTTATGAGTCGTGGGGTGACTGTTGTTGTTACAGAAGAACAGGATGGACATGTAGACCTTTCGGAGCTTATGGATAAGCTTGGTGACATGGAGATAGATGGTATTTTACTTGAAGGTGGAAGCAGGCTTAACTACAGTATGCTTGAAAAGGGCCTTGTGGATGAGGCTATTACCTTCATCGCTCCAAAGGTGTTTGGAGGAGAAGGAATATACACACCGGTAGCAGGGGAAGGCATCCATCAGGTTGACGAAGCATATATGTTTCGTTTTGATGAGTCACAGATGTTTGGACAGGATATAATGCTAAGATACAAGAAGCGACAGTAATTAGAATAAGCTTATGCATATTATACAGAATATAAAAGCCGGTGATAGGTTATAAAAGTAGAGTGCGAAAGGACAGCGGAAATTGTTTACGGGAATAGTTGAAGAAATAGGAACGATAAAAAAAATAAATAAGGGCTCACAGTCCTGCAGTCTTGTCGTTGAGGCAGATAAGGTCATCAGGGACTGTAAGGCTGGCGACAGTATAGCGGTAAATGGTGTGTGTCTGACAGCAACATCTATTTCGGATAGTACCTTTACAGCAGATGTAATGCCGGAGACTCTTCGCAGAACAAATCTCGGACAGCTATCAGCAAAAAGTCCGGTAAATCTTGAGAGAGCCATGGCTGCAGACGGAAGGTTTGGAGGACATATAGTATCCGGCCACATTGACGGAACAGGTACAATACGGGACATTAAGCGGGAGGACAATGCAGTTTGGGTGACGATTGACTGCAGTCCTAAGATACTAAAGTATATTATTGAAAAGGGCTCTATTGCTATAGACGGAATAAGTCTTACTGTGGCTTATGTGGATACGGTTTGCTTTAAGGTATCCATAATACCGCACACAGCCGGGGAGACCACACTCCTTCTTAACAAACCAGGAGCGATGGTTAACCTTGAAAATGATGTTGTAGGAAAGTATGTAGAAAAGCTTCTTTCTTTTAGACAGGATGAGACAGCTTCAAATAAATCAGGAATCGATGTGAATTTCCTGGCAAATAACGGTTTTTTATAGGAGGCATGAGGTATGAGCTTTGAATTTAATACGATTGAGGAGGTAGCGGCAGATCTTGCGGCAGGTAAGGTTGTTGTAATGCTCGACAATGAGGACAGGGAAAATGAAGGCGATGTAATCTGTGCTGCACAGTTTGCAACAACAGAGAATGTAAACTTTATGGCAAAGTGGGCAAGAGGACTAATATGTATGCCTATGGATGCATGCTATGCAGATAAGCTGAACCTTCCTCAGATGTGCATAACAAATACAGATAACCATTGTACTGCATTTTCTGTATCGGTGGATCATGTGGATACTACAACAGGTATTTCCGCAGAGGAAAGAGGCTATACTGCAAGAAAGTTTGTCGATGAAGGCGCTAAACCGGCTGACTTTAGAAGACCCGGACATATGTTTCCTCTTCAGGCAGTAGGGGGCGGAGTAATAGAGAGAAACGGGCATACAGAGGCAACCGTAGATCTTATGAAGATTGCCGGACTTAAGCCATGCGGACTTTGCTGCGAGATAATGAAGGACGATGGAACAATGGCAAGAAAGGAAGACCTTATTCAATTTGCCACAGAGCATGGGCTCAAGATTTCAACAATTGAAAGGCTTGTTCAGTATAGAAAGGAGCATGAGGTTTTTGTAGAGTGCGTTACAAAGGCCAAGCTTCCAACCAGGTATGGTGAGTTTACAATATGTGGGTATGTAAATAAGCTGAACGGAGAGCACCATGTAGCTCTCACAATGGGAGATATAGCAGACGGCAATCCGGTGCTTTGCCGAGTTCACAGTGAGTGCCTTACAGGAGACTGCTTTGGCTCCATGAAGTGTGACTGTGGACAGCAGCTTGATTCAGCAATGAAGGCCATTGCAAGAGAAGGAAGAGGAGTCCTTTTGTACATGAGACAGGAGGGCCGTGGAATCGGACTTATAAACAAGATAAAAGCCTACGCGCTTCAGGATATGGGGCTTGACACTGTTGAGGCTAATTTGAAGCTTGGCTTTCCTGAGGATGCAAGAGACTACACTATTGGAACACAGATATTGGTTGACCTTGGAATAAGGCAGATAAGACTACTTACAAATAATCCGCTTAAGGTATACGGTCTTGCAGGCTATAAGCTTGAGATAGTAGAGAGAGTTCCGATAGAGATTGAACCGACAAAATTTGACGAGTTTTACTTGCGGACAAAGAAGGATAAGATGGGACATATGCTTGATAATATCTGACCCCGTACAATATGTGAATTCGGTACAAAGCAGGTAAGCAGTATATCATTCAGATGAATTTTATGTAAACCTTATAATTGTATGCAAAAAAAGGAAACAAAATAATAATAAACAAAACGGAGGATAGAATAATGAATAAGTTAGAAGGAAAGATTGTAGCAAATGGAGCAAAAATAGGCATAGTTGCAGCAAGATTTAATGAGTTTATAGTATCTAAGCTTGTGGGTGGTGCACAGGATGCCCTTATTCGTCATGATGTAAAGGAAGAGGACATTACTGTTGCCTGGGTTCCGGGGGCATTTGAGATTCCACTTGCAGCAAAGAAAATGGCAGAAAGTGGAAAATATGATGCGGTCATTTGTCTTGGAACTGTTATTCGTGGAGCAACAAGCCACTATGATTATGTATGTAATGAGGTTTCGAAGGGGATTGCCTCAGTACCTCTTGCTTCAGGAGTTCCTGTAATGTTTGGTGTTGTTACAACCGAGAATATTGAGCAGGCAATTGAACGTGCCGGAACAAAGGCTGGTAATAAGGGATATGACTGTGCACTTGGTGCTCTTGAGATGATCGACCTTATGAAGCAGATGTAGTATAAAATATACGTACAGGGCGGACATAATCATGAACAATAAAAGAAAGATTCTGTTTTTTGATGTGGATGGAACACTCATTACCGAGGATGGAACAAGGTACTTTCCTGAAAGCGCCAGAAAGGCACTGGCGACTGCGAGAAAGAATGGCAATCTTGTATTTATCAATTCAGGAAGAGTGTACTGCAATATAACAGAGGATATTAAATCAGCGGGCTTTGACGGATATGTGTGTGGCTGTGGCACATCTATTATTTATGATGGCCGGGAATTGTTTCACAATGAAATTGATAAGAAGGTATGCAGGGAGATTGCAGAGGCTTGCAGAAAATATGGCATGTACGGCATGTTTGAGCACAGGGATAGAGTGTATATTGACGGCCTTAATATGGACAGACCGGAGCTTTTGGAGATGGTAGAATACTTCAGGGATAATAATGTGTATGTAGGTGAGGACGTTCGTTCTGAGGATTTTGTGTTTGACAAGTTTTGCTGCTGGTTTGATGAGAAACGGTCGGATGTAAAAGCATTTAAAAGCTTTGTGTCAGACAGCTTTGACTATATTGACAGAGGCGGAGAATTCTGCGAGATCGTTCCTAAGGGCTTTAGCAAAGCAACCGGAATACAATTTTTGTTGGACTATTTCAATATTCCTTTAAGTGATTCGTATGCATTTGGCGATGGATACAATGATGAGCCTATGTTATTATATTGTCCGAATAGTGTCATTATGGACAAGGGACCTGATGATTTGAAGGAAAAGGTTATGCTTGTTACGGAGGATGCTGAGTATGACGGTATTTATAACGCAATGGTAAAGCTTGGTATAATAGAGCCACAGTAGGCGCATTTGACGGATATTAAAAGATTGGGGTAAATATGGAAGATAAGGAAAAAAAGGAAAATAAAATAGATGACTTTTCGCATATTACAATGCTTGATCAAATATCAATATCGGTGACGAGTCCAAAGCAATATAAGCATCTTGTAAAGCTAAGGACCGGCAGACTTGTCTGGTTTATTGTGCTTGTGACATTTATATTTGCTTTTATTGAATTTGGAATAGAGGCCATTGCCTGGGTAGGAAAGGTTGGCGGTTTTAAAAAGCTTGCAATGGAAGTGATTCCCCCATTTACCTATGAAGATGAAGCTCTTAGCATGGAGCAGGATTACCAGCTGGATATTGGTGATATGAAGCTGTATATCAACACGGAGAATGAAGAGGTTTCACTTAAGGACATGGATGTGGATGGAGTATATGTCACAATCGGAAGCAAAAGCTTAAATATGGGTATTGTTTCTAATGGTATGACATACACGTACATGGAGATGCCTGTAAAATACCTGATTTTCTCAAACAGCTTTGATAATGAAAGCCTTGCAGCCCTTTCACCACTGTTTTATGCATATATTATATTTATGTTTGTGTGTGTAATGGTTTCCTGCGCTGTTAGACATCTGATGCTGGCACTTATTCTAAGTCTGGTTGTAAATGGTGTTGCAAACAGGCTCCACACCGGACTGACATATGGCAAGGTGTTTGCTGTATGTGTATATTCGCTTACACTTGTTATGTTTGTAATGTCGGTGAATATGGCCATGGGAGTTATACTGCCATCCTTTGCAGTGTGGATGCTTGGAATGTTTGTTGCCATGATGTATGCAAATAAGGCAATTATCAGTATGTCAAACCTTGATGTGCCACCAGGAAGCTTTTTTTAGTCTATAGTTTCGTTTTTCATTTCAAGGTAACAGGTGCATGTAATATGGAGATTGAAAGAAAATTTATTATAAAAGAGATACCGTTAAAGCTTGATGTATACCCGGTCAGACATATGGAACAAATGTACATTTCTACAAAGCCGGTTATTCGGATAAGGAAGTACGATGACAAGAGGGTGCTTACAGTAAAGTCGAAGGGGCTTGTCAGCAGACAGGAGTATGAGCTTTTTCTTGATACTGATGAGTATAACAATCTGAGGTGTATGGCAAGTGGAAATATTATAGAAAAAGACAGATATATTATCCCACTTACAGATACAGACGGAAGCTGCGGCGAAGCAGCGATAGATAAGCAGCTTGTTATAGAGCTTGATATATTTAAGGGACAGTTTGATGGACTGATTTATGCTGAGGTGGAATTTCCTTCGGAGGAGCTGGCAGAATGCTTTGTAGCACCTTCCTGGTTCTTAAAGGATGTAACGAAGGCCGGTATATTCCAGAACAGTGCCCTTAGCATGATGGAAAAGGACGCTATACCGGCGTTTATTACAGATGCATATAAGGAGGATTGATTTATGAGGGCAAGAATGTTGTTTGCAACCGGATTTGAGGAGGTTGAGGCTCTTACAGTAGTTGATTTATTAAGAAGAGCAGGGGTAGAGTGTCTTATGGTTTCGGCGGATGATACGGACAGAGTTACAGGTTCTCACGGAATTGAAGTAACGATGGATGAGCTGCTGTCAGACGTAGCTGATGAGTGTGATATGGTTATTCTTCCCGGAGGTCTTCCGGGGGTTACAAACCTTAAGGCAAATCCTAAGGCAGAGGCTTTGGTCAGAAAGCAAAATGACAGGGGAGGATATGTTGCTGCCATATGTGCAGGACCAACTGCTCTGGGACTTTGGAGTATTCTTTCTGATAAGGCGGCAACCTGCTACCCGGGATGTGAGAATGAGCTTATGGCAAAAAGCTTTTGTGAGGATTCAGTAGTTGTAGATGGCAATGTTATTACAAGCAGAGGCGTAGGAACGGCTATTGATTTTGGACTTAAGCTTATTGAAATATTAGTTGACAGTGATACGGCAAGCGGGCTTGCTGAAAAGATTGTATATAAGAGATAATGAATATTAGTATATCAGTTAGAAGCCTGGTGGAATTTATATTTCGTAGTGGTGATATAGCAGATAGCAGCAATGGGACTCTGCCGGTTGAGGCGATGAATGCGGGAAGCAGGATTCATAGGAAGCTTCAAAAGAGGGCAGGGTCTTATTATAGTTCTGAGGTTTTGTTGCAAACCGAATATGAACAGGGTGAGCATGTAATCACCATACAGGGAAGAGCAGACGGAATAATAAATAAAGAAGAACCGGCTATATGTGAGATAACAGAATATAAAGCTCCAAAAAATTTCAGAGAGTTTTTTGATGATATGGTTTTGTTTTATGAGGTTGATTATGAGGACAAAAATATCATGATTGATGAGATAAAGGGCGTGTTTAAGAATCTGGATGAGATCAGTGAGCCTATGCGGGTTCATGTTGCCCAGGCCATGTGCTATGCATATCTATATGCAAAGGAAAATAGCTTAGAACAGATTTACATAAGAATTAGTTATGTTAATCTTGACAGTGAAAAGGAAAAATTCTTCTGCAGATGCTACAGCCTTGCCTATCTTACAGGATGGTTTGATTCAATGATGTCAGAGCTTGTCAGATGGCTCGACCTTGTAGATTGTCATATGAAGAACCGAAACAAAACAATTGATAATATGGAGTTTCCATTTGAATACAGAAAGGGACAGAAGGAGATGGCTCTCTATGTCTATAAAACGATAGAGCAAAAAGAGCATCTGTATGTTCAGGCACCTACAGGTATAGGAAAGACCATGGCGGCAATATATCCTACCATAAAATCATTTGTTCAGGGAGAGGTGACAAAGCTGTTTTATCTGACAGCAAAGACAGTTGCCCATACTGTTGCAAAGGATGCAATCAATTTGCTCTCCTTACGAGGTCTGGAGTTTAAAACGGTTATTTTGACTGCCAAAGAAAAAATATGCTTTCAGGCTGAAACGGACTGCAGCGCTTCGGCATGTCCTTATGCAAATGGTCATTATGACAGAGTAAATGACGCTTTGTTTGACATGGTATCAAATGAAAGCATGGTAGACAGGGAGGTAATTACTTCTTATGCGAACAAACACAAGGTATGTCCCTTTGAGCTGGGACTCGACGCCAGCTTGTTTGCTGATGGAGTGATATGTGATTACAATTATGTTTTTGATCCGAGAGCCAGCCTTAAGAGATATTTTGCAAAGGAAGGCGGTGCACCGGGAAATTACGTATTTCTTGTAGATGAAGCCCATAATCTTGTGGACAGAGCCTCCTCCATGTATAGTGCAAGGCTTGTTAAGGAGGATTTTCTTCAGCTGAAAAAGCTTGCAGAAAAATACAGCAAAAGACTTACAAAATATATAAACAGCTGCAACAGGGAGTTTATTGCGTTAAAAAAGGAGCTGCCAGACGGAGGCTATGGAATACTTGAACATCTCGGAACGTTACATATTAAGCTTATGAGTCTTCATCAGGCTATGGAGCTGTTCCTTGAGGAAAACAAAGAGATGGAGGATAGAAAGCTTATCCTTGATTTTTATTTCAAGCTCACAGCCTTTTTAAATATTGCTGAGCTCCTTGACGAAAACTATGTAATATATGATGAATTGACGGAGGATGGAAGATTTTCCGTTAGGCTCTACTGCGTAAAGCCGGCCTCAAATATAAGGGCCTGTCTCGACAAGGGGATGGCAACAGTATTCTTCTCGGCAACGATTCTTCCTGTCAGGTATTATATGGAGATGCTTTCTGACTGCCCGGATGACAAGGCAATATACATACCGTCTCCATTTGATAAAAAGAACAGAAGCATAATGATAGCAAGGGATGTGACTACAAGGTACACAAAGAGGAATGAAAATCAGTATATCAGAATCTGCAGCTATATAGAGAATCTTGTGAATTCAAAGCAGGGAAATTATATGGTATTTTTCCCCTCCTATGCCATGCTTCAGGCTGTGTTGGATATGGTGGATAAGAATAAACTTATATATGATATGAATATGATGGTACAGAGCCCTGATATGACAGAGGGTGACAGGGAGGATTTTTTAAAATCTTTTGAGGGGGAAGACAATATTCTTGCCTTCTGCATTATGGGAGGTATCTTTTCAGAGGGGATCGATCTTGTGGGAGACAGACTTATAGGTGCAGTTATTGTAGGCCCCGGACTTCCCCAGGTGTGTACGGAAAGAAGGCTTATGATGGATTTCTTTGATAAAGAAAGCTCAGACAGCATACTAAGAAGTGATACAGACGGCTTTAAATATGCATACCAGTTTCCGGGAATCAATAAGGTGTTTCAGGCTGCGGGAAGAGTTATAAGAACAGAGAGTGATAAGGGCATAATACTTCTTCTGGATGAAAGGTTTACTGCTCAGAGATATACTGAGCTATTTCCGATAGAGTGGGATGACTATAAAATATGCAGTCTTTCAAATGTAAGTTCCCTCATAAACTCCTTCTGGAATGATGAATCTCCCACTGTACCAGATTAAAATAAAGCATAATTAATATACAAATGTATGTTTATAGTGTTATAATGATTGAACGTTAATTATAGTAGCTATGCTATTAGTGCTTTTTCAAAGCTTATAAAAGACTAAATCTGGTTTTGTTATGAAAAGGGGAATATCATGGTAGATATCACAGTAAAAAATATAATTGAAGCTACAGGCGGAGTGCTCCTTTGTGGAGATGAGAATACTGTGCTTACAGACATTTGCATCAATTCGAAGGAGGCAAAGGAGGGAGATTTGTTTGTCCCGATTATAGGAGCAAGAACAGATGGACACAGGTTCATCGAATCAGCCTTAACCATTGCTGCCGCAACACTCACGTCACAGCATGATAACATTGTAATATCAGATAAGCCATACATAAGAGTTGATGATACCGTAAAGGCGTTACAGCAGATAGGAAAATATATAAGGGACAGGTATGACATGCCTGTGGTTGCCGTTACAGGAAGTGTTGGTAAGACAACCACAAGAGAGATGATAACAGCAGCTGTAAGTGCAGGAATGAAGTGCTTTCACACAGAGGGAAATTTCAATTCAATATATGGCCTTCCAATTACGGTATCAAGAATGACTGATGAATATGAGGCTGCGGTTTTAGAGCTCGGAATTGGTGAGCCGGATGAGATGGATATTCTCACACATATTGCCCGGCCGGATATCAGTGTTATCACAACAATTGGTGTGGCTCATATTGAGTACATGGGAAGCATTGAGAACACCCGCAAGGAGAAGCTTAGCATAATAAAGGGTATGGGACCGGAAGGAACATTGTATATCAACGGGGATGATCCGATGCTGTATGAAATAAAGGATAAGCTCCCATGTAAGGTTTATACATACGGATGCGGTGAGGGTCTGGATTTCAGAGCGGTGAACATTCGCACGGAGGATGGTTACTCTGTATATGACATGGTTCATGGGAATGATACGGTGACAGTTAAGGTAGGCGTAATGGGTCTTCACAATGTAAGAAATTCCCTTGTTGCAATGGCTGTATCAAAGCAGCTGGGAGTTCCTACTGAAAAGTCATCAAAGGCCTTTGAGAATTTCAGTGGGCTGAGACAGAAGGTCATAAGGCTTGAAGGAAAATATACCATAATTGATGATACCTACAATGCAAGTCCGGATTCCATGAAGGCCAGCACGGATGTTCTCTGTGATATGAAGTGTGAAGGAAAGAAGTATATTGTGCTCGGAGATATGCTTGAGCTTGGAGATAAAAGCGACCAGTACCACTATGAGGTTGGAGAATACTTGAGAGATAAGAAGATAGATGAGGTAATAGTTATTGGTGAGCATGCGGCTAAGATAAAGGAGGCTATTGATTCCTGCGAGACCTCTTACGCAAGATGCGTCTCCTTCACAGACACAGAGGAGATAGCGATTTATCTTATGGCACTTATGAAGCCTGAGGATATAGTGCTTCTGAAGGCCTCCAACGGAATGAAGCTAAGTGAAGTGGTTAATATTCTGTCCAATTAGCAGCCTTTATTGTGCAAATGTACTAAAGCAATGTTTAGAGGTTCCTTCACCACGCATTTTTAGGTTGTTAATTGTGACTACATTTTTAAAAAATAAAATGCTTTAAGAGGACAAAACGGAGAAAAGAGAAGGCTCATATTGAAAAACAGCGAGAAATAGAGTAATATCTATCTAGCTTGAAATTAAGTACATAAGATTATATAGATATTGTTTTTCATGGGAGGAAATAATCATGGCAACAGCTAAGAAGACAGAAGATGCAAAGAAGGTAACTAAGGCTACTCCTGCAGCAGCACTTGCTAAGGTTGAGGCTGTAAAGAAAGAGGAAGCTGCTAAGAAGACAGTAGCAAAGGAGACAGTAGCAAAGGAGACAGTAGCTAAGGAGGCAGCTCCAGCAAAGAAGGCAGCAGCTCCAGCAAAGAAGGCTCCAGCAAAGAAGGAAGCAGCAGCTAAGACTGTAGAGAAGGTATTTATTGAGTTTGCAGGTGGACAGATTGAGATGTCAGCAATCGTTGACAAGGCTAAGGAAGTTATCGGCAAGAAGACAGTTAAGGAATTGAACGTATATTACCAGCCAGAAACAGGTATGGTATACTATACAGCTGATGGAGAGTCAGGTTCTTACAGTCTTTAATCCATAGAAGTTGTTAACAGGGCATCAACCTTTCAGGTTGGTGCTTTTTTATTTTACATTAATTTCATAATTGTATATGTTGGTAATTATGCTTTGTATATGGTATATTATATGCGAATAAGATAGTTTTTACATTACATATTTATTATGTAAACGAATCAGTGCTTATGGAGGATATATATTATATGGCAGAAGAATTTGACGATATAGATAAAAAGTTGCCTTCGGATGACAATACAGGCAGCAAGGATAGCGGCGACAAAAAAAACGATGATGACGAATACGAAAAATATTGTTATCTGTGCAGACGACCTGAGAGTGTTGCCGGAAAGCTGATACGCATGCCCGGTGATATTTGTGTATGCGCGGACTGTATGCAGAGGTCCTTTGACAGCTTTTCAAGCTCCGGATTTGGCAATATTCCGGGACTTGGCAACATGCAGTTTATAGATCTTACAAATATGCCAATGGGCAATATTGATTTGTCAAAATTAAAAATGAAAAATGATATGCCAAAATCTCAGAAGGTAAAGAAGAAGGCGCCAAAGGAGAAGAAACCTGAGGTTGAGCTTTCATTAAAAACCATACCGGCACCTCACAAGATTAAGGCAATGTTAGATGAGTATGTAGTGGGTCAGGAATATGCAAAGAAGGTTATATCTGTTGCAGTTTACAACCACTACAAGAGAGTGCTCACAGATACAATGGACGATATAGAGATAGAAAAGTCAAACATGCTTATGGTCGGACCTACCGGTTGTGGTAAAACATATCTTGTAAAGACCATTGCGAAGCTTCTAAATGTTCCGCTTGCAATAACGGATGCCACAACACTGACTGAGGCAGGATATATCGGGGATGATGTTGAGAGCGTTCTTTCCAAGCTTCTTGCTGTTGCAGATAATGATGTGGAGAAAGCAGAAAGAGGAATCGTATTTATTGATGAGATCGATAAGATCGCCAAAAAGCATAATACAAACAGCCGTGATGTAAGCGGTGAATCCGTTCAGCAGGGCCTTCTTAAGATTATAGAGGGAGCTGAGGTTGAGGTTCCTGTTGGTTCAGGAAGTAAGAATGCGATGGTTCCTATGACTACCATCAATACAAGAAATATTCTGTTTATTTGTGGTGGTGCATTCCCGGATATTGAGGATATTATTAAGCAGAGAATAAACAAACAGGCTTCTATGGGCTTTAAGGCTGAGCTTAAGGACAAGTATGATGATGATCCAAATATCCTTTCAAAGGTTACAACGGAGGATTTGAGAGAGTTTGGTATGATACCCGAGTTCCTTGGAAGACTCCCTGTCCTTTATACTCTTGAAGCTCTCGATAAGGATATGTATATTAAGATTCTAAAAGAGCCAAAGAATGCAATCTTAAAGCAGTACAAGAAGCTTCTTGCTCTTGATGAGGTAGATTTGAAGTTTGATGACTCTGCATATGAAGCCATCGCCGAGGAAGCAATGACAAGAAAGACCGGTGCCAGAGCGTTGCGCGCTATAATTGAGAAGTTTATGTTAGATATTATGTATCAGATTCCTAGAGATGATACTATAGGAAGAGTTACAATAACCGGAGATTATATAAGAGGAAAAGGTAGTCCGCTTATTGAACTGAGAGGAACAGTTGCTCTTAGTCCAATAGATACAGAGAAGGCAGAATAATGGCACCGGGTGAGGGAATAATATGAATATTGTTGAGCTGTTTTTACTTGCAGTTGGGCTTTCTATGGATGCTTTTGCTGTTTCCATATGTAAGGGTCTGTCTCTTAGCAACATAAAAGGGCGCCACATGGTTATTGTTGGTCTGTGGTTTGGCGGGTTTCAGGCATTAATGCCTGCTGTTGGATGCCTGCTTGGCAGTCTGTTTGCTGACCTTGTCAGCAAATGGGCTCACTATATCGCATTTGCGTTGTTGCTGTTCATTGGAGCTTCTATGATAAAGGAAGCCTTTGGGAAGGATGAACATGAGGATGCAGACTTAAGCATGAAGGTTATGCTTCTTCTTGCAATTGCAACAAGTATTGATGCGTTTGCAGTGGGTGTGTCTTTTGCATTTTTGAAGCTTAGCGTGACCTATGTTGTGCTTGCAGTGCTGTTTATAGGTGTGATAACATTTACTCTTTCTGCAGTAGGCGTCAAGGTAGGCAGCATTTTTGGTACAAAATATAAGTCCAAGGCTGAAATCGTTGGTGGGATTATCCTTATCCTCATTGGAGTTAAGGCGCTTCTTACCGGGCTTGGAGTAATAAAGTAACTGTATTTTTAATATATTTTTGAGATAGGGGCAAACATAAAGGGATTTTTAAAAATAAGGAGAGTAGGTATGATAAAAAAATCAACAAAAAGACGGGGATTAAAATTTTTGGCAGTTATCTGCACATTTGCCATGCTGTTTTCAGTGTATGGATGCAGCTCACGTATGTTTGAGTACAATAAGGGTGTTTCGGAAAGCACAGAAGACGCAGGACCCGGTACTGATTCGGATGACGGACAGGGAACCACTTCCGGTAATAAAACCGGAGGAAATGTCTCTTATACTGATGCTCAGAAGGAGTTTGAGGAGTTTCTTTTTGCAGAGTATGTTGATTCGGTAACCTCAGATACCCTTACTTATAACTATGAGATTAAGAATGGGGATGAGATGGGAATTCCTGAGCCTGAGGTTGGACTTGGGGATGATGATATGAGCCCGGAGGGAATTGAGAAGGATAAGTCAGAGTTTGATGAAACCTTTGAAAAGCTTAAGTCCTTTGACAGAGATGAGCTTGCCGAGGATCAGCAGCTCACCTATGATATTCTCATGGATTACATGGAAAATGAGCAGGTTGCTTATGACTATATATATCTGTATGACCCATTTTCCCCTATGAAGGGACTTCAGGCAAACATAGCAACATATTTTACTGATTACAGATTTGATGACAAGGGAGATGTAGAAAGATATCTTCAGGTTCTTGGCATGGTCAGAGACTATTTCGGAATATATCTGGATTTTGAAAAGACAAAGTCTGAAAAGGGTTACTTCATGAGTGATGACGTGTGCGATTCTGTAATAGAGCAGTGTCAGGACTTTATAAGTAATGCAGATAACCATTTTATGGTCAGCGTATTTAATGACAATATTGAGGCTCTTGATTTTCTTCAGGAAGACGAGATAGCAAGCTTTGAGGAGGAGAATGAGAAAATCGTAAAGGAAAGCCTGCTTCCGGCCTTCCAGGATGTAATAGATGTGCTCACCTCACTGAAGGGAACAGGAAAAAATGACAAGGGTTTATGTTATTATGATGGCGGCAAGGAGTACTACACATATCTTATGAGAAAAGCTGCCGGAACAGACAAGACACCTGAGGAGGTCGCTGCCATGCTTGATGAAAATCTTTCATCACTTATGACAGAGATGTACACGATTATGCTTTCTGACGCAGAAGCCTTTTCTTACCTCTCAGAGCATTTTGATAATATGTTCTCAGGTGTTGACAATATGAGTCCTGAAGAAGTTGTAAATCTTCTTATGGACACTGCAACAGAGCATTATCCGGATATGGATAAGATAAAGTTCACTGCAAAGCCTCTTGAAAAGAGTCTGGAGGAGATACAGGAGAGTACTCTCGCATACTACATGCCCCCTGCATATGATGATCAGGACAACAATCTTATCAGAGTAAATGGAAAGCATACAGATGGAATGTGGACTACACTTGCACATGAGGGATATCCGGGACATATGCTTCAGAACGCGTATTTTATGTCCTTAGAGCCGGAGCCGATAAGAACAACGCTTCCTTTCCTAGGCTACAAGGAGGGATGGGCTATGTATGCATGCTATGATGCTGTGTCTTACTATGATTTTGAGGGCATTGATGATCCGACAAATGTTGCAAAGCTTTACCAGATTAATGATGAGCTTAACTATCTGTTATGCGGAAGACTTGATATAGGAATACACTATGAGGGCTGGACGGTAGAAGAAACAAAGGAATATCTTATAAACAACGGCATGAACGGTGAGGTGGCACAGGAGCTGTATACCTCCCTTGTAGGCGATCCTGCAGTATATCAGAGCTACTCTACCGGATACTATGAGATGAAGGAGCTCAGAGACTACGCAGAAGAACAGTTAGGAGATAAGTTTGATGCTAAGGAGTTTAATACTGCGGTGCTTGATGCAGGACCATGCCAGTACAGCATACTGAAGCAGCAGATCGATAAATATATCGAAGAGAAAATGTAGTTTGCTAATTTGCAAAAAATTTGCCCACAGGCATTAGTCTGTGGGTATTTTTTTTGATTTTTTGCATATACTATAGTGATTGCGCATTTGGGCTGCCGGAGGTAGCATTGTGATAAGAGAGGCCGTCTATTCAGAGAATTATGTGGAATATATAATTGATTACAATGGAGACAGGGAGGCTCTTTTTAGGTATTATAGCGAATCGGAGCTCAACGTGTTGGATGACAGGTATGCTATTTTGTATCAGCGAAAGCCAGATGATTATATGGAAAGCTTTTCACGTCTTGAGTATAACCTTTTTCCAAAGCTGTTTGGACAGATGACAGATGAAGGTGCCCTTGAGGCGATTGGAGCGGTAAGTGTAAAGCAGGAAAAAATACTTGGCCTTACAGGGAAAGGTATTCTCCTTGGAATAGTTGATACAGGGATAGATATATTTAACAGTACCTTTATAGGAGAGGATAAAAGAAGTAAGATAATTGCTGCGTGGGACCAGACCATAGAGACTGCTGGCGAAACGATATACGACTATGGCAGGGAGTATAGTATGGAGGAGATACAGGCTGCTGTAGATGAGAGACAAAGGATATTGACAGATATTACGGGACATGGAACATTTTGCACAGAGACCTGTATCAGTGTTGCTGAAAATGCAGAGATCGTGTGTGTAAAGCTAAAGCAGGCCAAGAACAATCTGAGGGATTTATACGGAGTGCCAACAGATGTGGTGGCATACAGCGAAGCTGATATTATGACAGGAATAGGCTTTTTACTGGAACAGCAAAGAAGGCTCAGGCGTCCGATGTGTATTTTTATTGGTCTTGGCTCTAACAGTGGAAGCCATACAGGAGCAGGCTCTTTAGAGCAATACATTGATAGTATTGCACAGACAAAGGGACTTGCAGTTGCTGTGGCAGGAGGAAATGAGGGCCTTTTGGGACATCATTATTATGGAACTGTAGAAGATGAATATGATGTGATAGAGCTGGAGGCTTCACCGGGAGACAGCTTCACTCTTGAAATATGGGGTCCCCCCACCAACACCTATTCTGTTGGTATAGAAATACCAGGGGGGGAGTTTATTGACAGAATATCGCCTAGGTATGATAAAAGTGTGGTAATAAGACCTATTTTTGGTGGAGGAATAATATATGTAGATTATTTCCTTATAGAGGACTTTGCAAAGCAGGAGCTTATAATGCTTCGTTTTATTGCTCCAATAGGGGGAGTATGGAAGATAAGGGTATATGCTGCTTACGAGACGGAGCCGTATTTTAATGCCTGGCTTCCAATAAATCCGTTTGTAAGTCCTGGTACAAAGTTTCTGAAGAGTAATCCGGGGATAACACTTACCAACCCCGCGGGAAGTGATCCTGCAATCTGTGTTTGCGCCTACGATTATAGAAATGGTAATCTGTATATTAACAACAGCAGGGGCTACACGGCGGATGGACGTGTTAAGCCGGATGTGCTTGCACCGGGAGTAAATATTGAGGGTACGGATAATTCCGGGAATACCATTATAAGAAGCGGAACATCTATCTCAGCAGCATATGGGGCGGGGTGCGCCATATTGATGCTGGAGTGGTCCTATGAGAAACAGGGAGCCCGTCTTATAAATGGCAATCAGATAAGGGGATATCTCATAAGAGGAGCAATTAGACCCGGTGCCGGAAGTGGATTTCCAAACATAAGGACATATCCAAATCCGGAGTGGGGCTATGGACTGCTGAATATTTACAATACATTTGAAAGCCTTAGAAATGTATAAAACAGATACGAACGAACAGGCGTCAGGGGACGGCATCGGCAAATAAGAGTGCGTATGATTTATTCATATAAAAAACAGCGGGTGTTGTGAGTAAAAGCGATATGTGCTATAATTGGCAGGTATTATTAAATTACGGAGGATATTTTTATGTACATTACATGTTTAGATTTAGAGGGCGTTTTGGTGCCTGAGATTTGGATTGCATTCGCAGAGGCAAGCGGCATACCTGAGCTTAAGAGAACAACAAGAGATGAGCCTGATTATGACAAGCTGATGAACTGGAGACTTGGCATATTAAAGGAGCATGGACTTGGTTTAAAGGAGATACAGGAGACTATAGCTAAGATTGATCCTATTCCGGGAGCAAAGGAGTTCCTTGATTCACTTCGTGAGCTTGGTCAGGTTATTATTATCAGTGACACTTTTTCACAGTTTGCAGGACCTCTTATGAAGAAGCTTGGATATCCGACAATATTCTGTAATGAGCTTATTGTAGCTGATGACGGTGAGATAACAGGCTTTAAGATGCGTTGCCCACAGTCTAAGCTCACAACAGTAAAGGCATTGCAGTCAATTGGTTATGATACAATAGCGAGTGGAGACAGCCACAATGACCTTGGAATGATTTATGCCAGCAAGGCGGGCTTCCTTTTCAAGAGCACAGAGCAGATTAAGGCTGACAATCCTGAGCTTGAGGCATTTGAGGAGTATGATGAGCTTCTTGCTGCCATCAAGAAGGCTATGGACTAAGGAGTGACCAAAGGTTGAAGTATACAAGTGTAAACGAGATAGATACATTGTCCCTTGCGGACTCATTGATTGTAAGATGCATTTATTCGAAGAAGCAGGAGCTTCTTGAATTCGAAATCAAGGGAGCAGTAGTAAGGGAAAATAATTCGGCAAATGATACATATACAGACCGGTATGTCAGTGATATGCAGCTCAGATTTATCGGTCTTAATATGGAGGCGCTTCTTCTTGAGGGACACAGCTACTATGATGCAAATGATACCTTGATAGAGACTGTTCCGGATAAGCCGGTGGATGAGGACTGCTATGAGCAGGTTTTAAAGTGCTTTGAAGGAAATCTTATATTTTTTGCGGGAAGGCCAAAGGAAAATAAGGACTTAGAGACAGGAAGGGATAAGGCCTGCTATCAGATGATAGTGGATGTTGAGGAAGAATCCTATGTCTTAAGCTTTTATTATGACAAGGTAACTGCCTCCTGGGAACACTTTATGAACAAGGCATAACAGTTATCAGGAAAATGTTATGTGAAAGGATTATCGGATGGCAAAAAGGATAAAACGATACATTAAATACATAGATGAGCTTCTTACGAAGGATGATATTGATTGGGATAAGGAGATACAGAGGCATCTTGTTCAGATAGAGTTTTTTATGCACGAAAGACTGATACATCTTATTGTAACCGTGCTTTTTGCAGTTCTGACTGTTGGGTGCTGCGTTTTGTTCGTAGTTACAGAGATAATATCCCTTCTTGCTATAGGAGCAGCTCTTATGGTTTTGCTTATTCCTTACATTAAGCATTATTATCTTCTTGAGAACAGTGTCCAGTATATGTATGAGCAGTATGATAGCATGCTTGAAAAAACGGACAAAAACGTATTTAAAAACGTGTAATAATAATCCAGTTGAAAGGCGGATGGGATGTTTAATTTAGTAATGGGAGTTGTAATGATAGGCTTAGGCGTTGTAAGTCTTGTAGCTGCTTTTTTTACTGACCAGATGGCGGGCTTTCTATTTTTTGGCACGTTGATGCTTGGCTTTGGAATTGTGGAGCTTATAAGATCAAAGAGTGTACGACAGAAAAGGCAGGCTGCTAAGGACAGGGAATTTGACATGTACACACGAATGGCAGCTCAGTTCGGAGTCAACATCAATCCTATCACAGGCGAAATTGTAGATAAAAAGGATAAGGAATAAAAATATGCCATCACAGACCATGGGTTGTGATGGCATTTATTTTTTAAATTTTTAGGTAGCTTTTTGTGAGAAGAGTAAAGCTACTGAAGGTCAGAAAAGTCGTACTCTGCAAAGGTTTTTCCGTGCTCGTCAGAGCGGTATACCTTACCATTTTCTGAATCAATATAAAAGTCGCCCACCTTGGTATTGTCTGATCTGGTTGTATCATGAAGCTCAATGTGGTAGCCTTTTCTTCCCTTAGAATACTCTGTCAGATCCTTGTCAGTATTTCTAATCTCGTATCTGCCCTCTTCGTTTGGAAACTGATCCATAAACCAGCGGCTTGCATCATCGAAGCTGTTAAATGCTCCTGATACAGCATCTGATACACCATCTGCCACATCCTTGACACCCTCCAAAGCACCGTCTGCTACATCCTCGGCGGCATTTGCAGCATCATCTACTATATTGTTATTTTCTTCAGTGCTATTGTTATTGCTTTCATTCTGGGTTGTTGTTTCGCTGCCGGTTTGCATATTGTTGTCACTCCCGCATCCGCAAAAAAGAACCATGGTAAGAGCCATGCATAAGGTTAATAAAAAATATTTTTTCATAATCCTGTACTCCTTAATTTGATATTTTATTTATATAATTCCCAAATGCCACATATATATTCAGAAATATAGTATTTTTTATTGCATAAAAAATTTGTCAAAATAATATAATAAATAAAATAGGTTTTGGTGTCGGTGAATCGTGAAAAGACTATTTCTGAAAATGCGATTTTGCAGAGAGGATGATTCTTGGCAGATGGATGAAATAGATGAAAAATGGCAGTACATCATGCTGGCAGTAGCGCTTATACTTGCTATGATATTTTGCTGTTATTACATAATATGCCAGTCCAGATGGGGATTTTATACAGCCTGCATAAGTACGGTTAAGGCAGGAGCCATGGACGAAAACACAAAAAGGGCATACTTGACATTTGATGACGGACCATCACGGCAGACAGGGGAGATTCTTGATATACTTGATAAAAATAAAGTGAAGGCCACATTTTTTGTTATAGGAAGGGACGAAAGCTACTATGATATGTACAGGGAAATTGTGAAGAGGGGTCACACGCTAGGGCTTCATTCCTATTCTCACGATTATAGAAAAATATATAGCAGCCTGCCGGATTTTGCCTCTGATATTGAGGAATTGCAAAATCTGTTGTATGATGTAACAGGTACTAAAAGTATATATTACAGATTTCCCGGTGGAAGCTCCAACAGGGTATCAAAGACAGATATGGATACTCTCATAGATTATATCAATAAAAGCGGACTTGTATATTTTGACTGGAATGCATTAAATGGAGATGCAGTTAAGGAGGGCTACACACCGGAGCAGCTTGTAGAGAATATAAAGGCAGATCTGCCGGGAAAGAATGACGTGGTTATTCTCATGCACGATCTGGATGCCAGACACAATACCGTAGAGTCTTTGCAGATGCTCATAGATTACCTTCAGATGGAGGGCTATGAACTGCTTCCTATAGATGAAAATACACCACTTGTCAGACATAAATAAACATACAATTACAGCTGCCGGATTTAAAGATTTTCCGGCGCAGACGAAGAAAGGCAAAGTCATGAATTATGATGAAGCGATGGCTTATATAGATTATACCAATACACTGGGGAGTGTGCCGGGCCTTACATCAATAAAAGAGCTGCTTAGAAGACTTGGAAATCCTCAGGATAAGCGAAAGGTTATTCATATTGCAGGTACAAATGGCAAGGGCTCCATATGTGCCTTTTTGGAAGATATTCTGCTTGTATCCGGATATAAGGTTGGAAGGTATATATCTCCAACAATTTTTACGTATCTTGAGCGCTTTCAGATAAATAAGGAGTATATGGATGAGGAAGCATTTGCAAAAGTGTTAACTGCTGTAAAGTCTGCTGCAGATGCTATGGTGGCTGATGGCTTTGACAGACCTACCTCATTTGAGACAGAGACGGCCGTTGCCATGTGCTATTTTTTGCAGGAAAAGGTGGATTTTGTTTTGCTTGAGGCAGGCATGGGAGGACTTCTCGATGCTACAAATGTCTGTAAAAAGCCTTTGTGTACCATCATTGCCAGCATAAGCCTTGACCATGTAGATTTTCTGGGCAATACGTTAGAGGAAATTTATTCCCATAAGCTGGGGATTATGCGTGAGGGGGTTCCCTGTGTGTCATATCCTGTGGACAAGGAGCTTATGCCGATGTGGAAGGAATGCATTCGCAGGTTAAAGGTGGAGGATTCTTCCCTGATGCTTGATGCCGGAGATGTAAATATAATAAGATGTGATGAAGATGGCAGTGAATACACATATATGGGAAACCGCTACAGACTGTCAGTGCCCGGAGAGTATCAGATATATAACAGTCTGGTTGCGGTATGTGCTGCAAAGGTTCTTCAAAAACAGGGCTTTGATATTACACAGATGGATATTGAGAACGGAATAATGCAAACTGTGTGGAAGGGGCGTTTTCAGAAGATTAATGAAAGTCCCCTTATATATGTGGACGGAGCCCACAATCCCGGAGGCTGGAGTGCTCTAAAAAGAAATATTGAATTGTATTTCAAGCGCAAAAGGCTCATATATGTGTGTGGAGTTTTTAAGGATAAGGATTATGAGCAGATGCTGCGTGTGCTTATGCCGGGGGCATGGGCATGTGTAACAGTGGCCTCCGATAATCCGAGGGCACTTGACAGGGATATTCTTGCAGACCTTGTAAAAGGCTATATCGATAAGGTTTATTCCTGTGGCGATTTGACAGCTGCAGTAAAAAAAGCAGCTTTGCTTGCCAAGGCTGCGGAAAAAAGTGAAGGAGAAGCAGCTGTCATAATAATATTTGGCTCCTTGTCATTTATGGGGCCGATAATCAATAAAGCGGAACTGGGAGATTTTGAAGAAATATATGAAGATCCAAATGAAGAGAGTAAATGCAATTGTTCATGATGATTTATTTTGCAGGCTTATAAGTATGATAGACGAAAAGGAAAAGGACAGAATATTTTGCAGGCATGGCATGGACCATCTCCTTGATGTGGCAAGAATTGCCTATATTATAAGCCTCGAGGAGTCTATGAATATACCTAAGGATATAATATATACGGCGGCACTTCTCCATGACATTGGAAGAGCTGATCCGGATAATACAGGGGAGAGACATCATGTGCTCAGTGTCAGTCTTGCAGGAAAGGTGATGGAAAATTGCGGCTTTGACGAGAAGGAGATCGTGCAGGTGCTTGATGCAATAGACTCCCATAATACAGATGGGGACAGCAGAGAAGGACTTGCCTATATACTGTACAAGGCTGACAAGCTGTCAAGAGATTGTTTTTCGTGTAATGCCCGCTCGGACTGCTATTGGCCTTCCAATGAGAAAAATATGGACATACAGTACTAATCCGGGTAACTCTTCAATGCTTACTGTGCCTTGATGTGAGATAAAATATTACGGGATGGATACAAAAATTTTACTTAACAAATATATATATTTTACGCAGATGATTTATAGTGCGTGAGAGGAGGAATAATGGTAATAGGTGGAAAAACATTTGATATAGACGGACATCCATATATAATGGGTATTTTAAATGTGACTCCGGATTCATTTTCAGATGGTGGACAGCACAACACCTTGGACAGCGCCCTTATGGCTGTTTCAAATATGATTAATGATGGTGCTGATATAATTGATGTAGGCGGAGAGTCTACAAGACCCGGTCATGTACAAATATCGGACCGGGAGGAGATAGAACGGACAGCAGGAATAATTGAACAGATAAAAAAGAGGTTTGATGTGCCTATATCCATTGATACATATAAGTCCTCTGTTGCAGAGGCTGCCATTGTTGCCGGAGCTGACCTTGTAAATGATATATGGGGGTTTAAGTATGACAAGAAGATGGCAGAGATTGTATCAAAATATGATAAGGCCTGTTGCCTTATGCACAATAGGGAGAGCACAGACTATACGGATTTCATTTCTGATGTTATGTCGGATCTTGACGAGTCCGTACAGCTTGCCCTGGCCGCAGGCATTGATAAAAACAAAATAATGATTGATCCGGGGATAGGATTTGCAAAGGATCTGCATCAGAATCTTATAATGATGAACAATCTAGAGCTCCTTGGAAAATGGGAGCTGCCTGTGCTCCTTGGAACCTCAAGAAAATCAATGATAGGTCTGACGCTGGAGCTGCCTGTGACAGAGCGTGAGGAGGGAACTATGGCAACAAGTGTCCTTGGACTTGTAAAGGGCTGTTCCTTTTTCAGGGTACATGATGTAAAGAGCAACTACAGAGCGCTAAAGATGACTTATGCAATGCTCAATGCATAATAGTTTACATATGGCTTTTGACGGAGGAAAAAATGGACGTAATAAGTATTTCAGGACTTGAAGTGTTTGCACATCACGGAGTGTTTCGAGAGGAAAACGTGCTCGGTCAGAAATTTGTAGTTGACGTTTCAATGAAGGTGTCCACACGGAAAGCAGGAATGACAGACGATATAAAGGAATCTGTGGATTATGGCTCTGTGTGTAATGAAATATGCAGCATAATGAAGGGCAGGAATTATAAGCTGATTGAGACAGTGGCAGAGGAGATAGCAACGGATATACTTCTCAAGTATGATGCAGTAAAAAGTGTAGATGTGAAGGTGAGTAAGCCTTGGGCACCGGTTATGGTTCATGTTGATACCGTGTCTGTTCAGATAAGCAGAAGCAGACATACGGCATATCTTTCACTTGGCTCAAATATGGGGGACCGTGAATCCTATCTTGATATGGCTATCGATGGCCTAAATAAGGATGAATATACGAAGGTCACAAGGGTTTCCGATTTTATTGAGACTGAGCCTTATGGGTACACCGATCAGGACAAGTTTTTAAATGGTTGTCTGGAGATCGAAACTCTCAGAACGCCAAAGGAGCTTCTAAGCCTTGCCGGCAGTATAGAACAGGATGCGAAAAGAGAGAGGATTATTCACTGGGGACCTAGAACGCTTGATATTGACATTTTGATGTATGATGATCTGATCTTTGACAGTGATGTGCTGCATATTCCACATGTGGAGATGCACAAAAGAGAGTTTGTTCTAAAGCCTCTTTCCTCTATAGCAGGATGTAAGAGACACCCTCTGTTAAAAAAGACAGTGAATGAGCTGCTAAAGGAAGTGGAGAACCAAAAAAATCAGACAGGCGATTTGCAGAAGGGTAGTATAGACAATGGAAATGTACGATGAGATCAATGAACTGGAGCAAAAAATACAGGAGCTTACCCTGAAAAAGTATGAGCTGATTAACAGCATGTTTAAAAGAGATAAATGTTATTCCGAGTCCTATGTTCACTTTGAACCGGTAAAAGCATTTACTCCTGTAGACAGCTTAAGTGTAGATAAGGATACGGTTGTTGTATACCAGGGAGTACCCGGGGCGTACAGCCATCAGGCTATGCATGATTATTTTGGAAGAGATATAAAGAATGTGAATGTAGGTGCATTTGAGGATGTAATTTCTTTTGTGAGAAGCGGAAAGGCCACATACGGAATACTTCCTATTGAGAATTCCTCTGCAGGCTTTGTAAACGGAATATACGATATGGTAGGCAGCAGCGGCCTGACAATTGTAGGAGAAGAAGAGGTGAAGGTCAATCACATGCTTATGGGACTTGAAACTGCATCACTTAGTGACATAAAAACCGTATACTCCCATCCTCAGGGTCTTATGCAGTGCAGCGAATTCCTTAAGAAGTCGGGCTGCAGGCAGGAGCCTGTGGCAAATACAGCTGTTGGAGCTGTGAAGGTTAAAGAGGATGGAGATATCAGTCAGGCGGCAATTGCAAGCAGACTTGCAGCTGATATATATGGGCTTAGGATTTTGAAGGATGACATAGTAAACAATGAGAATAATACAACGAGGTTTATTATATTATCAGGCAAGAGAGAGTATGTGAGAAGTTCAAAAAATATATCCATATGTTTTTCTCTTCCTCACGAGAGCGGTTCCCTATATGGCATGCTTGGACACATTATGCACAACGGACTTAACATGACAAGCATTGAATCCAGACCGCTTAAGGGACGCAAATGGGAATACCTGTTTTTTATTACCTTAGAGGGAAGTCTTATGGATGCCAGAACTGTAGATGCATTAGAGAAAATAAGGGATGATTCCCAAGGGTTTAAAATAATTGGAACATATTAGGAAAGGTGGTATATATATGGCAAATAAAGTATTTGCAGCCATTGATGTGGGCTCAAATGAACTGTCCATGAAAATATACGAAATCACACTGAAAAAAGGTGCAAGGGAGCTGGATTCTGTAAACAGTACAGTGGAGCTTGGCAGTGATACGTATAACAGTGGCAAGATTACTGAGAAGTCCATAGTTAAGGTGTGCGATATTCTGAACAGGTTTAAGAAAAAGATGAAGGAATACAACGTGACGGAGTATAGAGCGTATGCTTCATCTGCAGTTAGAGAGGCTGAAAACTGTGTTATGGTTCTTGAGAGGATAAAGCAGCATACCGGAATAGAGGTTATTGTTCTTTCCAACTCAGAGCAGAGATTCATGAATTACAAGGCCTATGCTTCAAAGAGCAGATTTGAGGAGGAGAATACGAAAAACAGAGCGCTCCTTGATATTGGAGCAGGTAGTCTTCAGGTGTCAATATTTGACAAGCAGAACCTTGTTCAGACGCAGAACATTCCTATAGGTGCGGTCAGAATAAGAGATTATCTCTCAAAATATGGTTCAGATACAGTTGCTCTTGAAAGTATTATGGAAGAGTATGTATCCAACTTTATTGAAGAGTTCAGAAACCTCTTCATAAACGATACGGATATAAAGAGTATAATTGCAATAGGCGACGGAATTGCCAATCTAAAGAAGGTTGGTCCGGAGCTTAAGATTGTGGACAAGATTACAAGGGATCAGTTCAGAGTCCTTTATCACAAGGTAGTGGAGACCACTCCGGAGGTGTTGGCAGAGAAATATGGAGTCCCTTTTGAGAGGGCTACCCTTATGCTTCCTATGGCAATCATTTATCAGTCTTTCCTGGACAATTCCATGGCTGAGGATATCATCACGCCGGATGTCACCTTCTGTGATGGTATTGTGGCAGACTATATGGATAAGAAGGGAATGCTCTATATAGACAAGGATTTTGATGAGGACATTATTGCATCAGCTAACAGCATAGCAAAGAAATACAAGGTAAATAAAAAGCATTGTCAGAATGTAACCCAGAATGCCCTTGCTATATTTGATGCATTTAAGAGATCCCATGGACTTGGAAAAAGAGAGCGTCTCCAACTGCAGATTGCTGCAATGCTTCACAACTGTGGTAAATATGTAAATATGAATGAAGGACCAATGATATCATATTATATAGTTATGTCAACTGAGATTCTTGGTCTTTCCCATAAAGAGAGAGAAGAAATAGCAAATATAATCAGATTTAATCACTATTACCTGCCGTCTCAGAATAAGGCTCAGGTATCTCTTGTGACGGCAGATTATATGAAGGTTGCCAAGCTTACCTCCATACTCAGACTTGCAGATGTCCTTGATAAGAGTCATAGACAAAAGATCAATAATATGAAATTTACATTTAGGGACAATGTCCTTACAATGACTGTTGATACACTTAACGATATCACTCTTGAATCCGGAGTATTCAAGACGAAAACAGAGTTGTTCAGAAAAGTATTTGGAGTAACTCCTGTACTAAAGCAGAAAAGGGGGCTGTAATATATGGCAGAAAAGAATTCGATTTTTTACAACAGGGAGCTTAGCTGGCTGGAATTTGACAAGAGATGTCTGTCGGAGGCAAAGGACAGAAATATTCCTCTTTTTGAGAGGCTTAAGTTCCTGAGCATCACGGCATCCAATCTTGATGAGTTTTTTATGGTAAGAATTGCGTCACTTATGGATATGGTTCACGCAGGCTACACGAAAAAGGACATAGCGGGAATGACTCCGAAGGAGCAGCTTGAGGCTCTGCAGGATAGCACAAAGGAATTTATGAGGAGCCAGTATCAGACTTTAAATAGAGCTCTTGTTCCTCAGCTTGTACAAAACGGATTAAAGCTTGTAAGACATTATGAAGACCTGACGCCTAAACAGGCAAAGTACGTGGATAAGTACTTTGAGAAGGACGTATATCCGGTGCTTACTCCTATGGCGGTGGACTCCTCAAGACCATTTCCGCTTGTCAGAAACAAGTCACTCAATATAGGTGCACTTATATATGACAAGAAGAAGGATGTCACTGATATAGCTACCGTTCAGGTTCCTTCAGTGCTTCCGCGTATAGTAAGACTGCCATCGGAGCAGGAGGACGTTACAGAGATCATTCTCCTTGAGGAGGTAATCGAGAAGAATCTTGATAAGCTGTTCCTCAATTATGATATTGTGTGTGCTTATCCATATAGAATTATGAGGAATGCGGATTTTTCAATTGACGAGGAGGAAACAGCGGATCTTTTAAAGGAGATTGAGAAGCAGCTTAAGCAGAGACAGTGGGGTGAGGTAATCAGACTTGAGGTTGACGAGGCTATGGACAAGAAGCTTCTAAAGGAGCTTAAGAAGCATCTTGGCGTAGGCGAAGAGGTTGTGTACAAAATCAATGGACCTATTGACCTTACCTTCCTTATGAAGGTGTACGGAATAGCTGGCTTTGACCACCTGAAGAATCCGAATTATAAGCCACAGCCGGTACCGGGCATGGAGGACTATAGCAATATATTTGACAGGATAAAGAAGGGGGACATACTGCTGTTCCATCCATACTATGAGTTTACTCCCGTAATTGAGTTTATAAAGCAGGCGGCAAATGACCCGGATGTCCTTGCAATTAAGCAGACTCTCTACCGTGTAAGCGGCAATTCACCTATTATTGCAGCCCTTGCACAGGCTGCGGAAAATGGCAAGCAGGTTACGGTACTTGTTGAGCTTAAGGCAAGATTTGACGAGGAGAACAATATTGCATGGGCAAAGAAGTTAGAGCAGGCCGGCTGTCATGTAATATACGGACTTGTTGGACTGAAGACCCACTCCAAGATAGCTCTTGTAGTCAGACGTGAGGAGGATGGAATAAAGAGATATGTCCATCTTGGAACAGGAAACTACAATGATCAGACGGCAAAGCTTTATACAGACATGGGACTGCTTACATGCCGTGATGCCATAGGAGAGGATGCCACAGCCGTATTCAACATGCTTTCAGGATATTCAGAGCCGAAGAAGTGGAACAAGCTTGCCGTAGCTCCAATATGGCTTAAGGATAAGTTCCTTATGCTTATAAACAGAGAAGCGTCAAATGCGAGACAGGGCAAGAAGGGAAGAATCGTAGCAAAGATGAACAGTCTGTGCGATCCTGTAATAATGAACGCTCTCTACGACGCCTCAAAGGCAGGAGTACAGATTGAGCTTATTGTAAGAGGTATTTGCTGTATTAAGGCAGGAGTTCCGGGACTTTCAGAAAATATCTCTGTCAGATCAATAGTAGGAAATTATCTTGAACACTCAAGAATATTCTATTTCTACAATGATGGCTTTGAGGATATATATATGGGCAGTGCAGACTGGATGCCTCGTAACCTAGACAAGAGAGTTGAGATTACCTTCCCTGTTGAGGATGTGGAGCTGAAGTCCAAGATTAAGGAGATACTTAGAATTCAGCTGGCAGATACATTAAAGGCGCACATTATGCAGCCTGACGGCTCCTATGAGAAATTAGATCTGCGAGGTAAGGAAAAAATTGATTCCCAGATGTACTTTGTAAAGCAGGCGCAGGAGAGTGTTAAGCCGGTTAAGGAACAGGCTGATAAGAGAATATTTATTCCAATTGAGTCTGATAATTAAAAAGTATTGAGTCTGATAATTAAAAAAGTGTTTGACACATAAGGTGTGATGTGGTAGATTATTATTGCTGTGTAAAACAGAGAACAAAAAAGCAGAGTATCCACTCTCACCTTAGCATGGCTTACACATGACTCGGGTTCATATTAAGCGTAGTATTTAACAGGCGTGGCCTGAGTTTCGATATGCTTTAATATAAGAAGTGGATAGTTTGTTATCCACTTCTTTTTTTACATAGACGGTATATAGATAGTATAATCACGAATTTAAAATGTGGAGGTAGAGAGTCATTAGCGATTTAATGATCAACGAACAGATTAGGGACCGAGAGGTAAGACTTATCGGTGAGGATGGACAGCTAATAGGAATTATGTCATCCAGAGATGCATATAAGATGGCTCAGGAGGCAGGACTTGATCTTGTAAAGATAGCACCAAAGGCGCAGCCACCTGTATGTAAGATTGTAGATTATGGCAAGTATCGTTATGAACAGGCTAGAAAAGAGAAGGAAGCTAAGAAGAAGCAGAAGACTATGGAGGTTAAGGAGGTAAGACTTTCACCAAACATAGATTCCAACGATCTTAACACCAAGATCAATCAGGCCAGAAAGTTCTTAGAGCATGGCGATAAGGTTAAGGTTACTCTCAGATTCAGAGGAAGAGAGCTTGCACATGTGGAGCAGTCAAAGGTTATCCTTGATAATTTTGCAGAGAAGCTTGCAGAGATAGCAGTTATTGACAAGCCGGCAAAGTTTGAAGGAAGAAGTATGATAATGTTTTTAACACAAAAGCGTTAAATTATTATAGACATATAATTCAAGGAGGAAGTAAAGAAGATGGCTAAATTAAAGACAAAAAGAGCAGCAGCTAAGCGTTTCAAGAAAACAGCTAACGGCGGTTTAAAGAGATCGAAAGCTTATAAGAGACATATCTTAACAAAGAAGTCTACTAAGAGAAAGAGAAATCTTAGAAAGGCTGCAATGACAGATGCAACAAACGAGAAGGTAATGAAGAAGATATTACCTTATATCTAATAGATCAGGAGGATGAAGACCAATGGCAAGAGTTAAAGGCGGAATGAACGCAAAGCAGAAGCATAATAAGGTATTAAAGCTTGCAAAGGGCTACAGAGGAGCAAGAAGCAAGCAGTATAGAGTAGCAAAGCAGTCAGTTATGAGAGCACTTACAAGCTCATATGCCGGCAGAAAGCAGAGAAAGAGACAGTTCAGACAGCTCTGGATCGCTCGTATCAATGCTGCAGCAAGAATGAATGACATCTCATACAGCAAGCTTATGCATGGCCTTAAGTTAGCTGGTGTTGATATCAACAGAAAGATGCTTTCAGAGATGGCAATCAGCGATGCTGAGGGCTTTAAGAAGCTTGTTGAGGTTGCTAAGGCTCAGTTATCATAATTGAATGATATAAGTATTTGAATTATTAGAAACTCTCTGTGTCAAAGTTTTGATGCAGAGAGTTTTTGTTTGCGGTTATTCGATAAAATATGGTGTTTTCATATGTTATTCGGGGTTTAAAAAAATATACAAATATGATACAATACCATGTGAGAAAAGGGTAAATAAACACACTTTTTCCGGGGGTATAAAAGGATATAAAAGACGGGAGGCAGGTGGCACACATGTTTGTAGAGAGAGTTACGAAGGATCAGATGAAGATGTTCCTGGAGACATTTGCATGCTGTAGTGAGCAGAAGAATTTGGTTATGCACCTTAATTATGCGGGAAAGGAACCATATCTTGATGTTACAAGGTTTAGCAATGGAATAGTATATACGGATTCATATTATGATTTTGACAGTACATATTGCAGTAATCTGTGGAACAAGTTTCTGTATACCCAGTTTACTCATGAGTATTACACGGCATTTAAGGAGCATCTTATGAAGGATGTGGATAGAAAGCTTACAAATATGATAAAGATCTGATGGTCACATAGAATTTATAATATATGCGCCCGGCTAAAAAGAGATAGAGCTATCGCAATACCACAGGCACGTGGTAGGGAGCTTGCTTTTGCCGGGCGCATATATTTTCTAAATATGTAGTATTTTTCAGATTTTTACAAAAATTTGAAAAAAGATTTGAAAAAAAGTGTTGACTTTAATATTTAGCCGTGTTATTATCTTATTCGTTGGTGAGAGCAAAGCAGATGAGGTTGTGACTTACCACGGAATATGGACTATGCGGGAGTGCTGGAATTGGCAGACAGGCTAGACTAAGGATCTAGTGCTGGAAACGGCGTGTGGGTTCAAGTCCCATCTCCCGCATCTTTTTTTTGCCTTTTTGTAGGAAATATACTTTAGCGGGAACACAGTTTTGCAAGACATATCGTCTTGCTTTTTTTTTAACTAATATTAACTAACTGAGAATGCCTTGATATATTAAGTTTCAAGGGGTAAAATCTGAGATGAATAATCAGAAAAAAGACAGATAGAATTAGAAGTATAGGAGGATAATGCCGTGGTAAAACAGAATTCCGGCAAAGACTTATGTGATAAGAACGCATTTGGCAGAAGGCTGGTTGCAGCTTTTCTTGCCGGTACGCTATGCCTGGGGCTTACTGCATGTGGTGGCAGCCAAAGCCGGGTGAAGGATACTGCGAAGATAAATATAGAGCCATACAGTAAGATAGAGTTTAACACTCAGAAGGTACAGTGTGGAGATATTCAGTCATCACTTACTCTGGAGCTTAAGCCAGATGGATACAGCAGTGAAATCTACTCAATAGAGCAGTCAGACTATATGATTCAGGAGGTAAAGGTTAAAGAGGGAGACAGAGTAAAAAAGGATGATGTGTTGATCCAGTTTAAGGCTACGGAGATTGACAAGATGATAAAGGAGTACACAGAGCAGAAGGAGCTGGACAGCCTTCTTATTGACCACTATACAAAGCTTGCCCAGATTGATCCAAACTCTGATTATTCTGTTGATATCGAGTCAGCAAAGGAGGATATGGAGCTGGCTGATACGTACATAAAGGAACAGAATGAACGAATGAAGGAATATCAGGTTATTGCAAAGAAGGATGGCACTGTTACTTATGTAAACCAGGAGCTTCAGTATGGTTATGCTCCTCCTGGTGATACACTTGTTACTGTGGAATCGGGTTCTTCCGATTATGTGGCTGAGACAGAGGATCCTTATGAGTTTAAGATCGGTGATATATATGACGCCCAGTTTCATGATGCAACCTTCAGCCTTAAGCTTACGAAGTGCGAGAAATATGTCAGCCAATCAACAGGTGCCGATATGCAAAAGCTTATATTTTCTCCTATGACAGAGATGACAGGAGTTACAGAGGGCGATGTGCTTACCATGATTATCGAAAAGCCTGTTGTAAAGAATGTAGTCTATGTGAATAAGAAGTCCGTATTTGAAGGCTCTGATGAGAAAAAATATGTGTATGTTGTAAATGAAGATGGCTATAGAAAGGCAGTTGAGGTGCAGCTTGGAGATACGGTGGATGACTACATAATTATTAAATCCGGATTAAGCGAAGGAGAGCAGGTGGTGGTAAATTGAAAAAACATATAATATCAGACGTAAAAGGACACAAAAGAAATAAATATATATGTAAGAGGGCTGCCTGTGTTTTCCTGTCAGCTGTTTTGTCATTAGGACTTAGTGGCTGTGGAAAAGAGAATGCTCAGGATATTCCGGAGCTTATAGAGCCTGTAAGTACAAACGAGGCGTACAGACCTGTAACATACGGAGATATAGGAAGGGTTGTAATAAAAAAGGGCACGATTGTTCCTACAGACACCTGCTATTTCTTCGAGAAATCTGTGGATCTTGATAAGATATATGTAGGAATAGGTGACAAGGTTAAGAAGGGTGATGTTCTTGCAGAGGCTGACACGTCATCAGGCGGCGATGCAGAAGGGGACGACACAGGAGAGGGCTCTGATGAGGAGTCAGGCGTTGATGCAAAGAAGTACAGTCACAATATAAAAGAAAAAATATTCGAGCAAAATCAAATTGAGCTTGACTGGAAGATAAAGGCCTGTGAGGAAATCGGCGACGAAAAAGGTGCAAGTGATGCAAGAGTGCAGAAGGCCGTAAATGCAGAAAACAACAGGTATGAAAATGAACTCTACAACAGAGAGATGAAGAAAATAAGTGATGCTGAGAAGGAAGATAAGGACAAAAAGAATGGCGGCACGCTTAAGGCAGAAAAGGACGGCTATGTAACCTATGTAAAGCATTTTGATGGCGGTGAAAAAAATGTGGGAGCAGGAGAAAATGTAGTGGTTGTATCTGATTATGCTCAGCCATACATTGAACTGCCTGGTGAAAGCTACAAGAAGGATACATATAGCATGTACAAGAATATGTACACTGTGGTAAACGGCAAAAAGTATGATATTGTGGAATATACCTATTCCAATCAGGAGATTGCCATGGCTCAGAGTATGCAGAGTATGCCGTATTCAAGATTTCAGTTAAAGGATGCGAAGAATATTAAGGATATTCTTACTGTTGGCAATTCAGTGTCACTGTATTTTAGTACATCAGATGCAAAAAATGTTCTGACAGTAGGTAAGGATTCGATTTACGATGAGAATGGACAGACATTTGTATATGTAAAGACTGAGACAAGTCAGAAGGAGAGAAGAAATGTTGAGACAGGTGCAAGTGATGCCAATTATGTGGAGATTGTAAGCGGCCTTTCTGAGGGTGAGCTTGTATATTATGCATCAGATGCTGTAATGCCTAGTGAATACATGGAGTATACGGTTGCTCTTGATTCCTACACAAAGACAACGGGAACAGAGGATTTCAGTGTGAAGGATCTTGAAAGCACCAGCTATACATCACCGTGTGATGGAAGATTTGTATCACTTGATGTAAAAAAGGGTGATAAGGTAAAGAAGGGAGACCTTCTGTTCGTCATTGACAGTGGCGGAGGAACTGCAGCAGTTAAGGATATAGAGCTCCAGATACAGGATGAGAATCAAAACTACAGTGACAACCTTGAGGAATATGATGATCAGATCATCGAGCTAAACAGACAGATTGAACATTATCAGAAGACGAAGGCAACTCCTACGGATGCAGAAAATACCCTATATATGGCAGAGCAGCTTATGTGCCAGAGAAATGTTGCACAGTTTAACAAGGAGCTTGTCACATATATGCACAACATACGTATAAACAAGCTTACGGCCCAGAAGGAAAAGCTTAATAAGAACAATGACGGAACCGGAAAAATCAGTGTATACGCTGAACAGGATGGTAAGGTGTTGTCTGTGGAGGCAAATACAGATGTGGCAGTGAGTGAGGGTCAGGCTGTATGCTCAATAGGCGGCAATGAGAACAACATTCTTGCACTCAAAATATCAGAGGGAACCCTTGGAATAAATCAGACTGTTACAATAGTAAACAAGAGTAATGATAAGGAAAAGATAAACGGAACCATTGTAGGTACAAGCGGAGACAGTGCAAAATCGTATATACAGACAGATTCGGATGGTAATATCCATGTCACAAAGTGTAACGGTGACGGGGAGCTGTTATATTACATTAAGCCTGATGATGATGTAGTATTTTCTAAAGCAAAATACTACAAGATAAGTTATCCGACAGTATCCTACGAGAATGTTGTTATGATTCCAAATAACATGATTTATCAGGAGGCCAGCAAGAAGAATTCTGCCGTATATGATTATGTATGGCTTATTCAGGGTGATGAGATTGTAAAGCAATATGTAACCTTAGGAGAGGCCACAAAGAATGACACGATTATTCTTACAGGTCTTAAAGAGGGAGATGTAATTGCTAAGGAAACAGGAGCATCCAAGCTTCAGGGACCTAATGCACCCGGCAAAAATGAGAATAACGAAGAAAAGGCAGAAGAATAAGGGAAAGGAGATATCATGTTTAAATTTTTATCGCATAAATTACTAAACAAGAAATGGCTGAATGCATGTCTCCTTCTCGGAATTATTCTTTTGGTTGCTGTTGCTTCCTGTAATCCTATGTTTAAAAATGGTGCTCTTGATATGCTCTTGTCCGCCAAGTTTGAGGCAGCTATGGAGGAAGAAAACAAGTATCCGTGTATGATTGGAAGAGAGGGCTCCTGTTCTACTGATGAATATGCGGACTCGGAGGCCGTTCTTAATCGTATAAACAAATATGAGAACATGTGGAACTATTACATGGAGACCGATACAGTCTACAGGCAGACAAGTCTTAAGCTTCAGACAGGGTATATAAGGAGTAATCTCGGACATAGGGCATATTTTGATTTGTTATACATGCCCGGGCTTGAAGACCATATCAATATTACCTATGGTGTGGGCCTTGACCAGGCTCAGGTGGAGGATGGTGCATATCCATGTATCATATCCCAGAGACAGCTTGATGCATATGGGCTTGTAGTTGGGGAGGTAATGTCCATCGATTCAGGAATAAATGATGTGAAGGATGCCCAAGGAAATCCCCTAAAGTATAAGATTGTGGGTGTATTTGAGGAGAAGGACTATACGGACTGCTATTGGTATGACAAGCTCAGCGAGCTTGACAAACAGGTTTACATAAGAAAGAGCGATTTTGACGAGATCGTATCAAAATTCAATATACTTACAATTTACTACAACTTTTATGACATGCTGGATTACACCCAGATAACCCATGCAAATGCCATGGACAGCTTATACTACATTAACTCCTTCAAGAAATCGGATGCAGGATTTGTTGAGAATTTTGCTAAGATACTCATTGACTACAGGGGTGATGCGAAAACAATAGGAATCATTATCTGGGTTCTCGAGCTTCCTATTCTTGTACTTCTGCTTGCATTTATATATATGGTATCAAGTCAGATACTTGAGATGGAGGATGGCGAAATTGCCATGCTCAAGAGCCGAGGAACCAGTACCAGACAGGTCATTGGCCTTTATCTTGGACAGTCCGCAATCCTTTCATTTATTGCCATACTGATTGGTATACCAATAGGCTTTTTGCTGTGTAAGCTAGCGGCAAGCACAACATCATTTTTGAAGTTTGATATAAAGGATACACATTATTATGGACTGGATCCATGGATGATAGTATACAGCATTGCAGCAGCAGTGATTGCAATACTTTTTGTTACACTTCCGGTACTGAAGTATGCAAAGAATTCTATCGTTGAGCAAAAGAGCAAAACAGGCAAGGTTGGTTATAAACCTTTCTGGGAGAAGTTCTTTGTAGATGTCATTCTTGTGGCACTGTCCATATATTTGCTTTACAACTACAACAAACAAAAGGGAACGATAGCTCTTGATATTTTGTCGGGAAAGAGACCTGATCCTGTTATCTTCCTGAATTCTTCACTGTTTATATTTGCAGTGGGTCTTCTTATATTGAGACTTATTAAGTATCTTATAAAGCTCATTTACAAGATAGGAAAGAAACGCTGGTCACCGGCTGTATATGCATCCTTCCTTCAGATAACAAGAACAGTAAAGAAGCAGGGCTTTATCTCAGTATTCCTTGTAATGACGATTGCCATGGGAATGTTTAATTCCGTAATTGCAAGAACAATAAATGACAACAAGACAAAGAGAATCGACTACAATCTTGGAACGGATTTGGTAGTTACCGAGCAGTGGACCAGGGGAACATACATCGATATGGAAAAGAAGAGCCACTGGTATTACACGGAGGGTGACTTCGAGAGATTTACCAAGCTGGAGGGTGATTTGTGTGAAAAGGTAACGAAGGTTATCTATGACGATAACGCCGTCATAAAGGTATCAGGCGAGGAGCTTACAAACAGCGTGGTAATGGGAATTAATACGAAGGAATTTGGAGAGACCGCAGAGCTTTTAGACGGCCTCAACAAGGAGCACTGGTTCAATTACCTTAACAGTCTGGCTTCTGTATCAAATGGAGTTATCATATCCTCAAATCTCGCTGAGAAATATCACATAGAGGTGGGCGATTCAATCAATTATGCAAGGTATGCCCCTCTTTATGGAAACTCAAAATCAGAGATTGCATCTCCTAGCGGAACGGTATGTGCAATTGTGGATGCTTTCCCGGGCTTTGAGCAGTATGTATATCAGAAAAATGATAAGGGTGAGATGGAGGAGATAGAGAGATATCTTGTGGTAGCCAACTATGCATATGTGGTTGGTGCATTCAGCCTTACCCCTTATCAGGTGTGGATGAGACTAAAGGATGGCGTATCGTACACAGATGTCCTTGACAGGTTAGAAGCGGATGGGATAAATATCGTTCAGTATGAGAGCGTTGATATGAACATTTCAGAAATGCAGAGCTCACCGCTTGTCCTTATTACAAATGGCTTGTTCTCTCTTTCATTTATAATAGCAATAATACTTTGTACGGTAGGATTCCTGATTTACTGGATTACCTCAATTAAACAGCGTGAGCTGTTGTTTGGTATATACAGGGCTATGGGTATGAGTATGAAGGAAATCAATAAGATGCTGATCAATGAGCAGATATTTAGTTCTGTTCTTGCCAGTGTGGCAGGCTACGGAGTGGGTGTACTGGCAACCATGTTATTTGTAAGGCTGGTTGCAATAGTGTACCTTCCGGAGTCCCATAATATCAGCATTGCCATAGCGGCAGATCAGTATGACATCATTAAGCTTACTGCAGTGGTAGTATTTATGTTTGTAGTATGCTTTATTGTAATAAGAACAATACTTAAGAAGATGAACATTACACAGGCACTTAAGCTGGGGGAGGATTAAATTATGAGCGATAATACAGACATAATGATTGAAGCCCGCGGTGTAAAGAGGTGCTTCAAGCTTGGAAGCGGAGAAGACTTTTATGCCTTAAAGGGCGTAGATATGAAGGTTCCAACAGGAAAGCTTACTATACTGAAGGGCCGTTCGGGTTCCGGAAAAACAACTCTTCTCAACATACTAAGTGCCCTTGATGAGCCTAGTGAAGGAGAGGTTATGGTGGATGGCCATGTATATGGTCAGATGAATGAGAAGGAAAAGGAGCTTCTTCGGAGATACAGCATTGGATTTGTATTTCAGTCGGTGGCATTGATTCCGATTATGAGTGCATATGAGAATGTTGACTTTGGTCTCAGACTTGCAGAGTATAAGGGTAACAGGGACTCCCGTATAAAGGAGGTTTTAGACCTTGTGGGTCTCTCCGGCAGAATGAAGCATTATCCGAATCAGATGTCAGGAGGAGAACAGCAGAGAGTAGCAATTGCAAGAGCGGTTGCCCATAAGCCAAAGGTAATATTTGCCGATGAGCCAACCGGTGCTCTTGATACAGCCTCCGGACTTGCCGTTATGAAGCTCTTTAAGGAGCTGGTGGAAAAAGAAGGTATAACAATTGTTATGACAACCCATGATCCAAAGCTTATGGAACTCGGTGATGTGGTGTATGAGATGGAGGATGGTGAGTTAGTTGAGCAGTGAGAATAAAGAATATGAAGATATAAAGGTTGCTGCGGAGAACGAAACGAATGCACATAAATCCGCAGAAACAAATGAAGAAGAGTTTGATGATGTGTTCATGACATCTGAGGAGAAGGCAGCAAAGACAGCGGAAAATAAGTCTGATGAAGTGGAGATTTCAGGTAGCTCGGATGTTACAGAAGTGGCGGAGGAAAGTGAAGCGTCAGAGAGGACAGACCGGACAGAGGACACAGAGGATGTAGATGCGCCGGAAAGCTCGGACGAGTCAGATGAGCCGAATACATCAGATGAGCAGGATGGTTCAGATGAGCCGAATACATCAGATGAGCAGGATGGTTCAGATGATTCAGATGAGCCAGACGAGTCAGATGAGGACATAAAGACCAACTCAGAGTATATTATAGAGTGTGACAGCTTAGTTAAGATCTATAAGACGGATGAGGTTGAGGTTATGGCTCTTCAGGGCCTTGAGCTTAACATAAAGCACGGTGAGCTTATGGCTGTAATCGGAAAGTCAGGTTCCGGAAAGTCAACCCTTCTTAATATGATTGGTGGTCTTGAGAGACCGACGGCAGGCAAGCTGTATGTTGACGGCAAGGATTTATTTGCCATGACAGACAAGGAGCTTGTGGAGTACAGGAAGCATACGGTTGGCTTTGTGTGGCAGAAGAACTCAAGAAATCTATTGCCGTATATGACGGCAATAGAGAATGTGCAGGTTCCTATGTACTTTGATAAGGGCAGCAAGGTTAATAAGTATGAAAGGGCAAAGGAGCTTCTTACGAAGGTAGGTCTTGCTGATAAGCTTGATTCCTATCCTTCACAGATGTCAGGAGGAGAGCAGCAGAGAGTTGCGATTGCAATTGCTCTTGCCAACAACCCTAAAATACTTCTTGCCGATGAGCCTACAGGTGCTGTAGATACAAAGACCTCCAATATGATCCAGGATCTATTCAGAAAGCTGAATGAAGAGCTTGGAATCACAATTATTATAGTAACCCATGATATAAGCCTTGCGAACAAGGTTGGACGTGTGGTTATGATTTCTGATGGAAAGATTAGCACTGAGAAGATTATGAAGGAATCATACAAGGATAGGATGGATGAGCTTTCTACTGACGGCTTTTCATCCGATGATTCTCATGAGGAATTCTCTATCCTTGACAAGGCTAACCGTGTTCAGATCAGTCCTGAGATGCTTGAGGCAGCAGGTATTGATACGAATAAGGTAAAGGTTCAGGTGGTTGATGGTAAGGTTATCATATCGAAAGAATAAGGTGGTATGTAGATGAGGAGAAAGGGCCTTTTTAAGCTGACATCAATCCTGACTGTCCTGGCTATCTTGTGTGTGACATGTGTATCCGGCTGTGGCAAGAAAAGTGTTGATTATTATATGGATGATGGTGGAAGTGATACACCGGGGAAGCAGACTAAGCTGTCTGAAAAGCTAAATATACCGGAGTCCTGCAAACAAAAGGTAGAAGGAGTTGACAGCTCCCTTGGTATTACAAATTTATGGTTAGATGATGATTCGATAGAGTGCCCGGACACAGATAGAATGTCAGTGTTTTATTATGAGAGAAATGCTTTAAATCTAGACTATAGAAGAAGTGTGTGTGAGAATTTTTTTGATGTCAGCCAGGGCATATATGTCTATGATTCAGAAAAACCATACAGGAAGTATATCCAAAAGGAGATAGTCCGATTAACCGAGCTTTCTGATGCTGCAGCTACAGAAGAAGAGAAACAGCAGCTTGAGACATATATAAGCAGCATGAAGGCCGAGCTTAGCATAGCTACAGACAATATGGTTGAAGCCGGCGATTACAGCGCTGATGCTTTTATCGGCGAAAGAGATGGAAATACATTTATCATATATTTTGGTGCATCCTTTGGAAGTACAACAAATGACATACAAAACAGTTTTATTGCGTGTCGTTATCCTGAAAACTACAATGTTACATATAAGCATAAGGAGGGTACGATAGAGGCTTACAGCTATGGTAAGGATTACTATTATCCCTCATTAGATGATATGGAGAATATGGCTAAGTTATCAAAAGAAGAAGCAATAAACATTGCTCAGGACTTTTTAGCCTCCTGTGACATATCCAATGTAATCGTATCAGATGTGTCAGATATTGTGTGGGAATACATTGGCACAGGCTACAATGTAGTTGAAACAGAGAAGGACGGCTATGTCATAACCTTCTCAAAAGCGTTGGACGGGTGTACGCCATTTTCACCGATTTTATATAATATTGAGGCTCTCAGAGATGATGAAAAATGGCTTGACCCACAGAGCGAATTCTTTGAGATAAGGGTGGATGATAACGGTATCTTTTCTGTCTATGGAGCTTACAGGACTCATTATTCAGGTGATAAGGAAGAAAATGTAAAGCTGTTAACCTGGGAGGAGATTCTTGAAAGACTGCCGGAGGCAGCCAGTGACTTTTTTGGCGCACATTCTCCACGAAACAATAGTATAACGTTTAATGATGTTCGCTTAACATATTTCAAGCTGTATGATGGGGGTCGGATTAAGTATACGCCTGTATGGGCATTTGCAGATCATATGCCGGGATTGAATGGAGAATTAGACCCGGATTATATAGTCCAACTTCTACTTGTTGATGCAATAACAGGGGAGGCTATAGACTATGTGGATAATCTGGTATTGCTGGCCTCTGAGATCACTATGGGGGAAGAACAGACAGAAGAAGCTGGGGAGGAGGCAGTGGAATAGTCAGGGCAAAAAAATATGTGGAATAATCAGAGTGAAAATATATATGGAATAATCAGAGTGAAAATATATGGCTTGTAACAGAAAAAAAATTATATTATAATCGGTACGTATGTAGAATAATACAGATGAGGATTGTAAAAGAATCAGAAAGGTTGGTAGTCCTATGAGAAAGACATATTTAAAGAAGGCGGTAGCACTTGCACTTGCGGTAACGCTTGCTGCGGGAATGACGCTTACCGGCTGCGGAAAGAAAAAGGTTGATTATGATATGGGCGACGGAGAAGACGGCACTGCTACAGAAGGCGGCAAGCTGTCATCAAAGCTTGAGGTGCCGGAATCATATCAGGGAACACTTGAAGGAATTGATGCTGCAACAGGTATTGGCAAGGTATCCTTCAACGTGTCTGAGGTTTTTGTTCCGGAAACTGATAAGATGTCTATTTATTACTACGAGAACAATGGCGTAGACAACGAGTATAAAAAGAGGGTATGCGAGAGCTTCCTTGATGTAAATGCAGGTATATATGTTTACAGCTGGGATAAGCCTTATAAAGGCGACATCGAAAGAGAGATAGAGCGTTTAAATGAGATGTCTGCTGCAGCTACTTCAGATGAAGAGAAGTCATGGTATGACGAGTATTTACAGGAGCTTAAGGATCAGCTCAAGGATGCTACAGATGAGAGAGAGGGCGCCGGAGATTACAGCGGAGAAGCATTTGTAGGTTCAAAGGGCGAGGATATGTATATGATTTCCTTTATGTCATCTGACGATGGCTCAAATGGAGGCTTTTACATTGACTATTATCCAGGAGATCAGCTTATAAGCTACAGACCGAAGGATGGGGCAACCAACCTATATTATTACAGTGCTGATTATGGATATGATACATCCGTAGCCGACACAGAGAATATGTCTGCTATGTCTGCAGATGAGGCAGCTCAGAAGGGGCTTGATTTCCTTGCTTCATGTGGCATTACAGATGTTGTAATGACAAATACAGCAGACCTTCTGTGGGAATATAGTGACAATAACTATAATACAATTGCTACAGAGAAGGAGGGTTATGTTGTTACATATAAGCGTTCAGTAGAGGGGGTAGCACCGTATACACCATCTATCTATCAGCTTGATACTTTAAACAGTGATGAAGATGTGTGGTATGATTCGCAGGATGAATCCTTTGAAATCAGTATCGATGACAAGGGCATTGTAGGCGCATACTGCTATGATCTGTTTCGACCAACAGGTGAGAAGGAAGAGAATGTCAAGCTTATATCATGGGATGAGGCACTTAAGGCACTTCCTGCTGCAATGAATGAGTATTATACAGCTCATAAGACGAATTACAGCGCAATTGAGTTTAATGACGCAAGACTTTCGTATTACAAGATTATGGATGGTGACAAGTTTAAGTACACACCGGTTTGGTCATTTGCACAGTGTGAGATCGGAACAGATGGACTTCCTGATGACCAGAGTATTGTTCAGCTTATTATGCTTGACGCTGTTACAGGTAAGCTCATTGATCTTACAAAAGTATTAAAGTCAGAGAGCTATGGCGTTGACGATATGGATTCTTCCATTGTCATGGAAGATGATGAATTATCAGATGGTGAGTTGGATGAAGAGGTAGATGAAGAGTTCGATGAAGATTCAACGGATGATTTAATGATTGATGATGTGTCTGATGATGAAATTGAAATCAATCTTGATGATTTAGGTGAGGATATGATTAAGGATGATTCATCAGATAACGAAGAGGAAGCAGTTGAGGAATAATAAACACACTAATATTTGCTAATAAAAATAGTAGAGCCTCCAAACAATAAGTTTGGGGGCTTTTCATATACGAGAAATTCAGTGATCATGTTATGTATATGTATTGTGTTTAGGTTGAAAAAAATCAGTATATGTGTTACAAATGTTAAATACAATGAAGTGAGAAACAGAGGTGATTGGGTTGAAAAAGTTGCTTAACAGGCTATTTAGCAGAATGGTTGTTACATGTTTACTTGTAGCTCTCCAGGCTGCATTCATGATTGTTGGACTGGCACTTCTGCAGGACAGATATATCTATCTGTCAGGTGCATTGAAGCTATTAAGTGTTATCGTTTTACTGCATCTTATAACAAAGGATACGAATCCGATGATAAAGATGGCCTGGATGGTTCCTATACTGATATTCCCTGTTTTAGGTGGTCTTATGTATGTGTTTTACGGACATGTACTCATTCCTAAGAAGCTTAGAAGGAATATGCTGAGAGTGCTTCAACAGGAGGTATATGAGAATGTTAAGGGAGACCGCTATGCAACATCGGATGAGCTAAAGGGGGAAAACACATACAGAATATGTAAGTATATGGAAAACTATGTGGATGCTCCGCTCTATACGAATACCAGGGTAAAATATTATGCCATGGGCGATGATGTTATGGAGGATCTCATCAGAGATCTTGAGAGTGCTGAGAAATATATATTTATGGAGTATTTCATCGTAGACAAGGGCTATATGTGGGATACTATACTGGACATTTTAAAGAAAAAGGCAGCGCAGGGGCTTGATGTCAGATTCATGTATGATGACATAGGCTCAGTGTTTAATGTTCCAAAGTATTACTGGAGAGAGCTTGAAGAATGCGGAATCAAGTGTATGGCCTTCAACCAGGTCGTTCCATTTTTTGCAACTATATTTAACAACAGAGATCACAGAAAGATTACAGTTGTTGACGGAAAAATAGCCCACACAGGCGGATATAATCTGGCAGACGAGTATATAAACAGGGTACACCGGTTTGGCACCTGGAAGGACAGCGGGGTAAGGCTTGAGGGTGATGCGGCCTGGAGCTTTACAGTGATGTTCCTTCAGATGTGGAACTGCTTCAGATATTCGGAGGGAAGCTACAGCAATTACAAGCCACAGCTGTGTGAGCAGATGGAGGGCTCTGGTTATGTGCAGCCATATACATCAAGTCCTCTCTCTGAGGAAAATGAGGGAGAAAATCTGTATATACAGATGATAAATGACGCGAGAAACTACATTTATATATTTACCCCGTATCTTATTGTATGTAATGAGCTCATGACAGCCATGAAGCTTGCAGCAAAGAGAGGAGTTGATGTAAGGATTGTTACTCCGGCAATACCTGACAAGAAATATATATATAAGATGACACAGTTTAGCTACAAAGAGCTGCTTACAGCAGGAGTCAAGATATACCAGTACACTCCGGGCTTTATCCATTCAAAGACACTCCTTATGGATGACGAGCTTGCTTCTGTTGGAACTATCAATATGGATAACAGAAGCTTCTATCACCACTTTGAGTGCGGAGCCTTACTCTATGGAACTGAGGCAATAGAGGATGTGAAAAAGGATATGCTAACCACCTTTGAACAGTCGGAGGAGATAACCCTGTCCTGGTGTAGAAAGAATATTAGCAGGATAACAATACTTGGACCACTATTGAGACTGATTTCACCACTTTTATAAGGTTTTGGTGTAAAACATATGGTACTTAGACCATGGAAAGAATGGCGTTAATAAGAGGGAAGCACTATGACAAACAAGAAAAACAAGGTTATGAAGGATGGAAAAAGGATGGAGAACGCCATTAGTACACTTTTCCTTCTATATATGGGAGTAATATTTCCACTTATTATGCATGACAAATACTTTGACATTACAGTCACAAAGTATAAGACTTTTCAAGTGGGAGTGTGTCTGTATGCAATATTGATGGTGCTGGCGGTAGTTGCCGAGCTTCCTGCTGTAAAGGGTTACAGTGTAAAGAAGGAACTGTTATCAGCAAAAGATGAAAGAGGAATAACGAGCTTTATAAAAAAACATAACATAATGCCTGTTGATGTATGTATGTGCGCATTTTTCCTTGCAAATGTATGTGCGTTTATTGTCGCAGAGGATAAGCTATCTGCCTATACCGGGGAGTCGGGCAGACGCTGCGGTTTGTTATTTATGATATTGGCGTATTTGGTTTATGTATGTCTTGGAAGGGGATATAAGCTACCAGCAATCATACCATTTACATTTCTGTGCACCGGCTCTTTTTCTGCAGTAGTAGCCCTTCTTCAATACGCCGGTATCGATTTCCTTAAGCTTAGAAAAGGACTTACAGAAAGTCAGGGAAGAATATACATATCTACATTTGGCAATATAGACATATACGCAAGCTTCCTGTGTGTTTTTGTGCCGGTTGCCATGGGCATATATCTGTTATCGCATAATTCAAAGCAAAACACAGAAAAAGGAACATCAAAGAAAGAAACGGCATCTATAAAGGACAAGGCGAAAATGTTTCTTGACAGAGCTCTGCCGGTAGCTTCTTTCGCTTCAATATGTATCGGTTCATCCGCTATGGCATCTACAAATGCAGACCTGGCCTATGCAGGTATAATTGTAGCTCTTGCCTTCTTGTTTGTGGCAGCACTAAGCCTTGGCTCCTTACACAGATTTGTTGACGTGATGATTGCTGTGTGTGGCGGCTTTTTACTGGCAGGAATTGTTGGTCAGCGTGACGGCAGCTCTCTGGAATATCTTGATGGGATAAGTGCATTTGTCACGAGAATCAAACCAATGACGATGGTGCTTTTTATGTTAGTCGTTATAAGAGTAATCCTTTTGTCTCTGAAAAAAGCTGTTTGCAGGGTTAAGGGCAAGAAAGCATTTGTGATAGGAGTTTTATCAGTTGTTGCTGTAGGGATACTGACATTATGGGCAGGAGTACATTTTGAGGTCATCCCGGTTCACATGGACGACTCATGGGGAAATTACAGAGGGTATGTGTGGAGCAGACTTTTAGAATCCTACAGAGGCTTTTCGCCGGTCAACAAAATAATTGGATACGGAAATGAGACAGTAAAGGCTATTATGTCAGGTTCTTATTACGAGGAGATGATGGATGTAGTGGGGGTAATCTATGACAACGCCCACAATGAGTACATACAGTATCTGGTTACTACAGGTCTGTTTGGCCTGCTGTCATATGTGTTTTTGATAGTATGCGCTATATACAGCATGGTCAAATGTATAAGGCTGTCAGAGGACAGTGCAAATAGAGGTCTATATCTGGGAGTGATGCTTGGGATAATCGGCTATGCTGCCCAAGCTGCCTTTAATCTGAATCAGGCACTTACGACTCCTTATCTGTTTGTCCTGATAGGCCTCGCGGCAGGTATTTCAAGAAATACTTGTCATAAAGCATTATAGAATGATATAATATCTGTCTGTGTGGTAAGGTCACCATTACAGCCGTATTATGTAGTTTTAGGAATATATTGCAGATGCGTGATAGATAGAAAGCTATGAATAAAATGCAGGAGGATAAGAAAGATGCAGATTTATGAAGAACTTGTAGCAAGAGGGCTAATCGCTCAGACTACAGATGAGGATGAGATAAGAGAGCTTGTCAATAACGGCAAGGCAGTTTTTTATATAGGATTTGATCCTACAGCAGACAGTCTGCATGTTGGACACTTTATGGCACTTTGTCTTATGAAGAGACTTCAGATGGCAGGCAACAAGCCAATCGCTCTTATCGGCGGTGGTACAGCCATGATAGGTGATCCATCAGGACGTACTGATATGAGACAGATGATGACAAAGGAGACAATTGGGCACAATGTTGACTGCTTCAAGCAGCAGATGAGCAAGTTCATTGACTTTTCAGATGACAAGGCTCTCCTTGTAAACAACGCAGACTGGCTCCTTGACCTTAATTACGTGGACGTACTTAGAGAGGTTGGTCCATGCTTCTCAGTTAACAATATGCTTCGTGCAGAGTGCTACAAGCAGCGTATGGAGAAGGGGCTTAGCTTCCTTGAGTTCAATTACATGATTATGCAGAGCTATGATTTCTATGCGCTGTACCAGAAGTACGGCTGTAATATGCAGTTTGGCGGAGATGATCAGTGGAGCAATATGCTCGGTGGTACAGAGCTTATCAGAAGAAAGCTGGGCAAGGATGCCTATGCCATGACTATAACACTTCTTCTCAATTCAGAGGGTAAGAAGATGGGTAAGACACAGAAGGGTGCTGTATGGCTTGATCCAAATAAGACATCACCATTTGAGTTCTACCAGTATTGGAGAAATGTGGCAGATGCAGACGTTCTGAAGTGTATTCGTATGCTCACCTTCCTTCCACTTGAGGAGATTGACAAGATGGATGGCTGGGAGGGCAGTCAGCTGAACCAGGCAAAGGAGATTCTCGCATACGAGCTTACAAAGCTTGTTCACGGCGAGGAGGAAGCTGTCAAGGCCCAGGAGAGTGCGAGAGCATTGTTCTCAAAGGGTGTTGCAGCAGATATGCCATCAGTAACACTTGCGGCTGAGGATTTCAAGGATGGATCAATTGATATTGTGTCAGTTCTTGTTAAGTCCGGTCTTGTTACATCCCGTAATGAGGGCCGACGTGCTGTAGAGCAGGGCGGCGTAGCTGTAGATGGTGAGAAGGTAACAGAGGTTACAGCAGTTATTCCGGAGGAGAAGTTTGTCGGAGAGGGCGTTGTTGTAAGACGCGGTAAGAAGAACTTCAGAAAAGTCAGCAAATAAATAATGACGGTGATATCCGTGGTACAAGAAAATAGCCGATTATTCGGCTATTTTTTGTGCAAAATTGGGTGGTCACGGAGAAAACGCTTTTGTATAAACGATTTGGGATGTAGAAATGCGGATTTTTCGATAGTTTGTTTGCCAGTTTGTTTTTATGGATATATAATGTATGTATTGGCAGTGTACATGCGCTGCATATGGATATAGCTCAAATGATAAGGTTAGCTAATTAATATTGGGAGAGACATATGAACAGAATAAAAAATACTATTTTATATGGTGGCCTTGGGAAGGATATCTATGATGAGTACAAGGATTATATATTGGAAAAAGATGTACGTAGCCTGACGATTTATACATCATTTGCGGCAGCTATATTTGCGGCGCTTGGTATATTAAGTTCAGTATCATCAGACTTTGCACAAGCAAATACGATAATTTATTTATTGACTGCCTTAGTATGTGTGGCACTACTTGTAAGTCAGAAGGTTACCTGTAAGCTTCGGGGCAAGGAGGCTTCCATACATAAGGTGTATATTTATACCTTTTCTGCGGTTCTACATTTTGTGGCAATAATGCTAACATTAAACCATCGGGATATGCCTGCAGTAACTTATATTGGAGTGCTCTTGATGCTTCCTCTTTTGTTTGCCCAGCGTCCTCTTGGTTTGATCATAAGTCAGAGTGTGTTTGTTGCCGTATTTTGTGTGTTTGTCTATATGTTTAAGTCAGCTGAAATTGCATACATTGATATATGGAATGGAATAAGCTTTCTGTTCGTATCTATTCTGACCATCATGATTATTATTCCAATCAGGATAAATAATCTAATCCAGACAGAGATTATCAGGAAAATGAGCTTTCATGACAAGCTGACAGGTCTTCTTAATCGAAGAGCTTATGAGGATGAGCTTCTTGATATGGAGAAAAACGGAATTCCAAACAATCTTGTTATTGTTGCCATGGATGTAAATGGACTAAAGGCTATTAACGATACAAAGGGACATGAGTATGGTGACGAGCTGCTTGTGGGAGCTGCCAGTTGTATGAAGAAGTGTTTTGATGAATATGGCCGGATATTTCGAACCGGCGGTGATGAGTTCATGGCTATACTTTCTGTCACGCAGGAGCAGGAGGCTCGGCTAAAGCAGCTGTTTAAGGAAGCCGTAGACAGCTACAAAAGTGAGAAAGTCCAAAAGCTTGCTATAGCCAGTGGCTTTGTAAACAGTGGGGTGGATGTAAAGCTGTCTGTTCATGACATGACAGTCCTGGTAGACCAGCGTATGTACGAGGACAAGAAAGCATATTATGCCAAGAAAGACAAATAATATGGAGGGATCGTTATGAGTAATAAGCTTGTAGCATATTTTTCTGCAACCGGCGTGACGAAGAAGCTCGCTGAGAAGCTGTTTCTGTTTGCTACCTCGGACTCCAGCAGTATAGGAAAAACTGCGGAGAAGCTAATGCCTTTCTTAAGTGACGGAGCAGAGATTGTGGATGCGAAGGTTATGAATGATGACCCATCAGAGGCTCAGCTTAAGGCGTGGGCGAGGTGCTAGAATAAGATGTGGCTATCGGCGCAGATAATGAGCAACAGCTATGTGCCGGATGCCGGTAAGCTTTCAGATATAAGGTAAAATATAGGAGACAGAAGGTTTATGGATAAAAAAGTATCGGATTCTATGGTTGAGATTGCCCATGTAGTAAGGCCTACAGACCTTAACAGTGCCAAGAGACTCTTCGGCGGAACACTTATGGCATGGATAGATGAGGCAGCGGTTATCGTTGCCAAGCGCCATGCCAATATGAATGTTACAACCGCTTCCGTGGATAACTTGAGCTTTCTTAGCGCAGCCCGCATGCGGGATGTGATAGTAATCATCGGCAAGATAACCTATGTAGGAAACACTTCAATGGAAATCAAGGTGGAATCCTTTGTTGAGCACATAAGTGGTGATAGAGAGCTTGTAAACAGGGCATACCTTACAATGGTGGGCCTTGATGACGATGGAAAACCTGCGAAGCTGCCGGGGCTTGTTCTTGAAAGTGAAGAAGAGATAGAGGAAAATGAACTGGCAAGAAAGAGGAGAGAGCTTAGGAGGCAGATGGGAAGGTAATTTATATAGTTGTGTTTTCGGATAAAAGCGGGATGCATACTGTGTCACAGGATGATATGGTGTGCATCCTTTTTGTATTGATGTTTAATTATATTCAGAAGTTGGAAAAAATCACGGATTGTAATATAATTACAAATATGTGGATATGACAATTTACTATGCTGAAGTGCAATAGAGTTGGACTGGAGGTACATATGATAACAGGAGAACTGAGAAATAAGATTGACAGAATTTGGGAAACATTTTGGACAGGTGGAATCACTAATCCATTAGATGTAATAGAGCAGTTTACATATTTATTGTTTATTAAACAGCTTGATGATGTTGAAACAACAAAGGAGAATGAAGCAAATTTTCTTGGCGTTTCATATGAATCGTTATTTCCTGGTGATTGTCAGAAATATAGATGGAGTAGGTTTAAGAACCTAGGATCCGCCGATGAGATGTATGAGCTAGTTATGAATGAGGTTTTTCCGTTTATTAAGAATCTTCATCAGGACGGTGATTCCGCATATAGCCGATATATGGGAGATGCCATATTCAAGATTCCTACAGGAGCTATGCTTACAAAGATTGTAGACGGAATTGATAAGCTAGAGCTTGGGGATGAAGATTCAAAGGGCGATCTGTATGAGTATCTTCTGTCTAAGGTAGCAACTGCCGGTACGAATGGACAGTTTCGAACACCTCGTCACATTATTAAGATGATAGTTGCACTTGTTAAACCACAGCCGGATGATATCATAATTGACCCGGCAATGGGCAGTGCAGGATTCCTTATTGAAGCACAAGATTATCTGAGAAAAAATCATGGAGATATGCTATTAAATGCAAAGCTAAGAGAGCACTTTAACAATACCATGTTCTATGGAAATGATATGGATAGAACAATGCTTCGAATAGGAGCCATGAATATGCTTTTACATGGTGTTGACAATCCGAACATCTCTTATAGAGATAGCTTATCTGAGGCAAACAAGGATGTGGAGAAGTACACTCTTGTCCTTGCAAATCCTCCATTTAAGGGAAGTTTGGACTATGAGGCAACATCAGCAGACCTTTTAAGAACAACAAAGACAAAGAAGACGGAGCTATTATTCCTTGCATTATTTCTTCGTATTCTTAAGAAAGGTGGAAGAGCAGCTGTAATTGTACCTGATGGAGTATTGTTTGGATCAAGTAACGCCCATAAGCAAATCAGGAAGGAAATAATAGAGAAAAATAAACTCGAAGCAGTAATATCAATGCCTAGCGGAGTGTTTAAACCCTATGCAGGAGTATCAACTGCAATACTTATATTTACAAAAACTGGTAGCGGAGGAACCGATAATGTATGGTTCTACGATATGAAGGCTGATGGTTATAGTCTTGATGATAAACGTCAGGAAATTGCAGACAATGATATTCCTGATATTATAGAACGATTTAGTAACCTTGAAAAAGAGGTGGATAGGAGCAGAACAGAGCAAAGCTTTATGGTTCCACTTGCCGATATCGTATCAAATGATTATGACCTTTCAATCAATAAATACAAGGAAATTGTATATGAAAAGGTAGAGTACGAATCAACAGAGACTATTGTTGGAAGAATAGAAGAAATTGAGAAAGACATACAACAAAATATGTCTGAATTGAAGAAGCTGCTAGGAATTTAATGTAAAGAAAGGAAATACAGATTCGGATTTGTAGGGATGATGTAGATGACAGAAAAAGAATTAAAGGCGCCCTTTTCAGCACCACTAAATAAATTAGATACAGAGATACAGACATATGGCTGTAGAGCAATTAATTCAGATATTTGTGCCAATAATTCT
>JAGANU010000007.1 GCA_017624085.1 Coprococcus sp. | reverse complement strand
TGAATTCAGATATTTTATGGGAAGTTGAGCTAATTATACCAGTTCTCTGCTGATTAGGCTTTATATAATTCAATAAAATCAAGAAATTTTAAGGCGTAGTGGAATTTACCTCTGCACTGGAATTTAAAATTTCAAGTCAGCTTATTTTTTGAAGTTTATAAATAGCTCTTAAATATCCCATAAATACCCCACATGAAAAGACATCAATTATTTCAGGTATAATATGCAATGTTTTTCATGTGGGGATTGTACTTACATAAAGTCAAAAAGCGAAAGCTGATTCGTATCCGGCATTCCGTCTAGAATTCCCAGCTCACTCATTTTCTCAATTACGCTCTTTCCTACCTTTGACCTTTCGTTCAGCTCATCCTTGGACATAAACGGCCCCTTTTGTGCAGCATCATAAAGCTGCTTTGCAGCCTTCTCACCCATTCCTTCTATGGAAGCAAAGGACGGCATAATCTTACCGTCTATTATCTGGAATCTGTCAGCCTTAGCCTTGTAAATATCAATAGGAAGAAATTCAAAGCCTCTTGCATACATCTCAAGCACAAGCTTTAAATCCTTAAGCTTGCCCTCATCCTTGGCTGATCTCTTGCTCTTATCTATCTTGCTTATCTCATTAATATAGTACAGAACTCTCTCCTTGCCAAAGCACATCATCTCATAGCTGAAGTCATCGGCTCTTATGCTGAAGAATGCTGTATAATACTCAAGTGGATAGTTTACCTTAAACCACGCAATTCTCCATGCCATCATAACATATGCCGCAGCGTGGGCTTTAGGGAACATATACTTTATCTTTTCACAGGACCAAACATACCAGTCCGGAACTCCGTGGGACATCATCTCTTCCTTCCATTCATCCCACTTGTCGCATTTTCCCTTTGCTACGATTCCCTTTCTTACCTTCTCCATGATATTGAAGGCAAGTCCTGAGTCAAGTCCCATATGAATAAGATACACCATAATATCATCACGACAGCATATGGCAGTTGATATGGTACATTTTCCTGACTTAATAAGATCCTGAGCATTGCCCAGCCATACATCTGTACCGTGGGCAAGTCCTGCAATTCGAACAAGATCAGAGAAGCAGGTAGGCTTTGCATCAATAAGCATCTGCATGGCAAACTCCGTACCAAACTCAGGTATTCCAAGACTGCCGAGAGGTATTCCGTTTATATCCTCAGGCTTTATTCCAAGAGAATCCGTGCTGTGAAACAGCTCCATTACAGCCTTGTCGTCAAGCCTTATCTGTGTGGCGTCCACTCCGGTCAGATCCTCAAGTCTTCTTATCATGGTAGGATCATCGTGTCCAAGAATATCAAGCTTAAGAAGGTTGTGATCTATGGAATGATACTCAAAATGAGAGGTAATAATATCCGATGTAACATCATTTGCCGGGTGCTGTATAGGAGTGAAGGAATAGATTTCTTCATGCCTTGGAAGAACTATCATACCACCCGGATGCTGTCCGGTTGTTCGTCTGACTCCGGTACACCCTTGTGCAAGTCTCTCCATCTCACACCTTCTCTTTGTTACAACAGCATTTTCCTCAGCATACTTCTTTATGGCCTTCTCATCCATTCCGGAAGCCTTTGCCTCCTCCTCAAGCTTCTCCTTTGCCTGATCCTTAAAGTAATTATACACATAGCCAAATGCAGTTTTTTCCGCAACTCCGCCCACAGTTCCGGCCTTAAACGCTTTTCCCTTTCCAAACAAAACCTCTGTGTAGGCGTGGGCCTTTGCCTGATATTCACCGGAGAAATTTAAGTCTATGTCCGGCTCCTTATCACCATTGAAGCCAAGGAAGGTCTCAAATGGTATGTCATGTCCCTCTTTAATCAGAGGCTCTCCGCACTCTGGGCATAATCTGTCAGGCATATCACAGCCGCTCATTCCTGAGTAGCTTCTTACAAGCTCCGAATCAAAATCTGTAAAATGGCACTTTGGGCATATATAATGGGCTGAAAGAGGATTTACCTCTGTTATTCCTGCCATCGTTGCAACAAAGGAGGAACCGACAGAACCTCTTGAGCCCACAAGATATCCGTGATCGTTGGAATCCCACACAAGCTTCTGAGCTATTATATACATTACGGCAAAGCCATTTGATATGATGGAATTGAGCTCCCTTTCAAGTCTTTCCTTTACCTGAGGAGGAAGGGTCGGTCCATATATCTTATGAGCCTTCTCATAGCATATATCTCTAAGCGTCTGATCTGAATTCTCTATTATAGGAGGAGCCTTATCCGGTCTTACAGGCTCAATTCTCTCAATCATATCGGCAATCCGGTTTGTATTTGTAATTACTACCTCCTTTGCCTTGTCGCTTCCAAGATACTGAAACTCTGCAAGCATCTCCTCAGTAGTTCTGAAATAGAGAGGTGGCTGACTGTCCGCATCCTCAAAGCCCTTGCTCTTCATAATGATTGCTCTGTAAATGGAATCCTCCGGGTTTAAGAAGTGAACATCACAGGTTGCAACAACCGGCTTTCCCATGAGATCACCAAGCTCTACTATTCTCTTGTTGTAGGCTATAAGATCCTCCATAGTCTTAGGATCTCTTTTATCTCGCATCATAAACTCATTGTTTCCAAGAGGCTGTATCTCCAGATAATCAAACCAGTTTACCAGTCTGACGATCTCCTCATCCGGCGCATCATCAACTATGGCTCTAAACAGCTCCCCCGCCTCACAGGCTGAGCCAATTATGAGACCTTCTCTATATTTGTTTATGAGGCTCATAGGCATTCTTGGAACCCTGTTAAAGTATGTAAGGTGAGACTCTGATATCAGTCTGTACAGATTTACCCTTCCAATTTCATTCTTTGCAAGAATAATTCCGTGATGAGCCTTACCCTTCTTTATTGCATCAGGTGAAGTGCTTCCAAGAGTGTTAAGATCCTCCATCGTATGGACCCCCCGCTCCTTTAACATCCCGTGAAGCTTTATAAAGACCTTTGCTGTAGCCTCCGCATCATCTATGGCTCTGTGATGGTGCTCATTGACAATCTTCAGCTCCTTGCACACCCTGTCTAATGTAAACTTACCAAGCTCAGGCAGAAGTATGTGTGAAAGAGTCATAGTGTCCAGGATCGTATTGTCAAATGTAAGCCCCAGATCAACTGCATTCTTTTTGATAAAGCCGGTATCAAAGGCTGCGTTATGAGCAACAACGATGGAATCCCCGCAAAACTCTAAAAATCTTGGCAGAATCATATCAACGGTTGGAGCATCCTTCACCATGTCATCACTGATTGATGTCAGCTGCTCAATCTGATATGGAATCGGACATTGCGGATTTATAAATTCCGAGAATGTATCTACAACCCTTCCATCCCTGACCTTTACTGCCCCTATCTCAATAATCTTATTATGCTTCTTAGAAAGGCCTGTTGTCTCTATATCAAATACAACATATTCGCTGTCAATATGCTGATTTCTCGAGTTTCTTACAAGGTCCTTAAGGTCATCAACAAAGTATCCCTCTACTCCGTATATTATCTTAAAATCTTTTCTGAGCCCCTTTGTATGATTTGCTATAGGAAAGGCCTGTACAACACCATGGTCAGTAATTGCAATAGCAGCATGCCCCCAGTCGCTCGCCCTCTTTACGATGGTTTCAATATCCACAACACTGTCCATCTCGCTCATCTTTGTATGCATATGAAGCTCTACTCGTTTTTCCGGATATGTGTCCACTCTCGGTATTCTGAAATCCTGAATATGCTTCATTCCAAGTATACGGCAGATCATAACCTCCTTGGCATACATATCATACTCAGCAAGTCCTTTTATACGATAAAACTTTCCTGCCTGTATCTCATCCCGGTATACTTCCGCATCATCAGTGCTGCAAAACAGCTTAAAGCCTATTGTATCTGTAAAATCCGTAATGTATCCGGTAATGATAATCTTGCCGTTTCGAAGATTCCTCTCCTCACTGCTAATAATCTGACCGTGAATTACTACCTCACCTATTCCGTCCGATATTGCTGATATATTCAAAAGCTGCCCATCCACATCTCTCCCAATAAACACATCGGGATCATCCGATGCTTTTCTTTTACGTGCATAGCCTTCCCTCGAAGCTGACGACTGTTTTTTATTCTCAATATCATTTTTGACGGTATCCTTTACTTCCTCCGGGATTTTATTATCCTGTTTATTTTTAACTGGAGCCAGCTTGTCTGCAGGAACAGCCTTCCCATCTACTATAATATCTCCATGGTCCCTCAGATTGTTTAGAATAGCGTCTATCTTCTGCTTCTCAACAAGAGCACTTGCACGTCTTAGTTTTTCCTTATCTGCTTCACTGTATTCAAAAGCCACATTCACATCAAGGTCGAATCTCTTTTTGAACATTTCCTCCATGTACTCCTTGATTTTCTCCCCTTGAATGTGAGCTATCCTTGTATCCTCAATAGCTATTGTTATGACATTGCCATCGCAGTACCAATCTCCCACAGATCTTGCAAGAAGTCTGTAGCCAACATTGCTAAACGATCTTATATCATACAATATACTGTTCTCATATGCTTTTACGATGGCGTCCAGGTTGTACTGGGATGATAAAGTATAGTGTTCATTGATAGTAACAGTATACTTTTTTTTTCCAAATACATGGGTTCTTATACATTCCTCTGCTTTCACTATATAGTGTCTGCTGATTATATGCTTTGACAAAATATCAACCTGAAGAGTGTACATTTTCTCAAGGACAACTACCCTTGTTACATACACCTCCCTGAACAGACTCTCCAGCTCTGATGACATGTCAATACCCCTAAATACATCAAAAAAAAGCATCTCCGTCTTATTCCTGTTGTTATTATCAACAGGCTCAGTAATAACTGAATCAGTATCCATGTAGTTATTCACTCCAATTATCTAATTCTCTCTTTAGTGCCGGAAGTAACTCCTCTTCACTTAGTTTACCTACTATTTCACCTTTCTTTATGAGAAGTCCGCAGCCCTTTCCTCCTGCAATACCAAGGTCCGCTTCCTTTGCTTCTCCGGGGCCGTTCACAACACAGCCCATAACTGCAACCTTAATATCCAGATGATCGTAGTCAGCAACAAGCTTCTCAACTCTGTCCGCAAGTCCAATAAGATCAATCTCAGTACGACCGCAGGTCGGACAGGAAACCAGCTCAATTCCTCCGCTTCTAAGTCCAAGTGTCTTAAGAATAAGCTTTGCTGTCACAATCTCATCCACCGGATTTCCTGTAAGAGATACTCTTATTGTATCTCCAATTCCCTGATACAGTATAATTCCCAGTCCAACAGATGACTTTATATTACCTCTTGTCACAGTACCCGACTCTGTAATTCCAACATGAAGTGGATAATCTGTCCTGTCCGCAATAAGCTCATGTGCCTTTACGCACATCAGAACATCTGAAGACTTAATGCTGATAACGATGTTGTTGTATTCAAGAGCCTCTATCATTCTCACCTTATCAAGAGCGCTTTCAACTATTCCCTCAGCTGTTACACCCCCATACTTTTCCACCAGCTCCTTTTCAAGAGAACCACTGTTAACCCCCACTCTGATAGGTATATTCTTTTTCTTTGCAGCAAGAACCACCTGACGAAGCTTTTCTTCTCCGCCTATATTGCCGGGATTTATTCTTATCTTATCAACACCATTTTCAATTGCCTTTATGGCAAGTCTGTAATCAAAGTGAATATCTCCTACAAGAGGGATATGTATCTGTTTTTTTATTTCACCTATTGCGGCAGCTGCAGCCTCATCATTTACTGTGCATCTTACTATATCACAGCCTGCTCTTTCCAGCTCTAAAATCTGGGCTACCGTGGCTTCAACATCACTTGTCTTTGTATTTGTCATGGACTGGATAAGAATGGGATTTCCTCCACCTATGACTCTGTTTCCGATTTTTATTTCTCTTGTTCTCATAGTTATATTGAAACGCCAGTGCCTAAACCCTTCACTGGCGTTCATCCTCCTATATTAAAATCTGAATATCCTCCGGAATCCGCCACCTTCATACTCAGCTAAAGAATACATTCTTAATATCATTAAACAAAATGAGTACCATAAGAATCATTACAATGACAAATCCTACTACAGTAACAATATTCTCCTTTTCCTTTGGAACCTTTTTCCTTGTAATCAGCTCAATCAAAAGGAATAGAAATCTTCCACCATCAAGTCCCGGAATAGGAAGCATATTCATAATTCCGAGATTTGCTGAAAGAAGCACAATATAATTCATCCAGTTTAAAATAACCGTGAAGAAATCAATCTCTGCAGCCTGATTGAAGGTGTCATTCATTGACTTTGCAACACCAACAGGTCCTGACACCTGATCGGAGCTGACCTGTCTTGTAACAATGAGCTTAAGACTTAAAAAGGTTGCCTTAACCCAGTATCTGACCTCATACGCCGAATACTTCATAAGCTCACCGAAGCTCTCAGGCATAACATTGCCCTTCCCGGATATACCTATCTTATAACCTGCAGATGTCATCACCGGCTTAACACTAGTCTCGTACACAGTGCCATCCGGTCTTCTAAGCGTGAGACTTATCGGAGTTCCATCTCCGTATATCTCAAGATATATCTGAAGCTCTCTAAAATTCTTTATGCTGCTTCCCTCTATCTCAATTACCATGTCACCGCCCTCAATTCCGGCAAGCTGTGCAGGGTAAACTCCTCCAAACTCCTTCACATATTCTCCGTACTCCTCATCGGCTAAAAGGCTGCTGTCATACACCTTGTCAATCGTGGTTGTATCTGTTCCGCAGGCATTGATAATGATTGCCGAAAAAATAAAGGCAATAATAATATTCATAACCGGTCCCGCAAGTATCGTAGCAAGCCTTGCCCATATGGATTTATTGTCAAATGAGTTCTCATCGCCTTCGTTTTCTTCCTCATTCTCACTTAGCATCATACAATAGCCTCCCAGAGGGATAAGCCTTAAGGTATACTGCGTCTCCTTCCTTGTAAAGGCAAAGAGCTTAGGACCTAGTCCCATGGAGAACTCCTTCACCGTAATATGATTGATCTTGGCAACAATAAAATGACCAAGCTCATGGAAAAATATAATAACGCCAAATACCAATATGATAAGTATAATGTTCAATCTACCACCTACTTCCTATATATTCATATACCCACTTCTCTGTATCAAGTATTGTCTGTACATCAGGGCTGTCGATTACTTTGTGCGCACTCATGCATTCCTCAATAATTGTATAAATATCAAGGAACCTAATCTTATCTTCAAGGAACCTTGCCACCGCACACTCATTTGCCGCGTTGAATACTGTCGGCATTGAACCTCCGGCATTTATTGAATCATAAGCATATCCGAGTCCCTTAAATGTGTCCATATCCGGCTTCTCAAGCAATATGGAGCCCATACGCCAGAAATCCAGTCTGTCTCCTGGCAGATATCTTCTGCTTGGATAGAACAATGCATACTGTATAGGCAGCTTCATATCAGGAGTTCCAAGCTGTGCAATGACTGCCCCATCCCTGTATTCTACCATGGAGTGAATGATGCTCTGAGGCTGAACTACCACCTGAATATTCTCAGGCTTCACATTGAAAAGCCACCTTGCCTCTATAACCTCCAGTCCCTTGTTCACCATTGTAGCAGAGTCTATGGTTATTTTTTTCCCCATGCTCCAGTTTGGATGCTTAAGTGCATCCTCCAGCTTTACGTGAGCTAAAAACTCACTGTCCTTTCCTCTAAAAGGTCCCCCTGATGCAGTGAGCAGTAGCTTTGCAATATCACCATGAACATTTCCCTGAAGTGACTGGAATATGGCAGAATGCTCGCTGTCTACAGGAAGTATGGAAACCTTTTTTTCCTTTGCAAGGGGCATAATGATATGTCCTGCTGTGACAAGTGTTTCCTTGTTTGCAAGAGCTATATCCTTTCCGGCATTTATGGCTGCTATGGTCGGTCTTACGCCTATCATTCCCACAATGCCTGTTACAACAATGTCAGAAGATGGAAGCTGTGCTATCTCGATAAGACCGTCCATGCCGGATACAACCTTAACATTCGTATCCGCAAGTCTTTCCCTGAGGTCTATTGCAGCCTTCTCTTCCCATATTCCAACTACTTCAGGATGAAACTCCCTTGCCTGCTTTTCAAGAAGAAGAACATTCCTTCCTGCTGCAAGAGCCACAACATTTAAATCTTTATTCTCTCTGACAATCTCCAGTGTCTGTGTGCCAATGGAGCCTGTGGAGCCAATTATTGCTATATTCTTCATAACGAATCTCCTGTTTTATATTAAAGAACAATAGGCAGCATCCAGTGAACACACTGGGCACTGCCCATCACACGCTTTTTTCAAAAGGTTTACAGTAAATATGTCAGCAGATAGTAAACGATCGGCGCTGTAAAAATAATACTGTCAAATCTGTCAAGCACCCCTCCATGTCCTGGGATAAGCTTTCCATAATCCTTAATATCGTTGTTTCGTTTAATTGCAGAAGCGGCAAGATCACCAATCACTGCAGGAAGTGCACCGAAAGCACCAATGCACGCAAATATAAGCGGCGCATTTCCCATAGGCTCAACGAAATTGTTGAATAAAATGCCGAATACTGCACCAAATATTCCTGCGCCAAGAATGCCGCCTACAAGTCCCTCCATACTCTTTTTCGGACTTAATACAGGTGCCATCTTATGCTTTCCGAGGGCTCTGCCAACAAAATAAGCACAGGTGTCATTAATCCATGAGCTTACGAAGATAAGCAGCACCAAAACAATGCCATTCTTCATATCCCTGATAAGATATACATAGGATAACATAACACTCACATAGAAAAAATTCATAAATGAGGCAGTTATCTGCTTATCTGTATAAGCCGGAAATGTGAGCACATACACGGCAAGCATAACGAGAAGATATAATACCATCATAGGTACGAATATATCTGTTTTCCCCAAAAGCAGGCAGGCGTAATATCCTATGGTTGCAATGTAACATACAATACCCGGCAGCTTTTTATTTACACCGTACACACGAAGCAGCTCCATATTGCCTATTAAGGAAACTACCCCCATAAATACTCCGGTAACAACACCGCCAAAATACAACACTGCAGCAAGTACAACTACAAGCACAGCCCCGCTTATCACTCTTTGTTTCATAATCTACTCCTAAAAAAGACTATTTTGCATCTCCGAATCTTCGCTCTCTTTTGTTAAAATACCTGACAGCCTTAACAAGAGCATCCATATCAAAATCCGGCCACAATGTATCAGTAAAATAAAACTCCGAATAAGCAAGCTGCCAAGGAAGGAAGTTGGAGGTTCTTTCCTCGCCACTTGTTCGTATTAAAAGATCCGGATCCGGAATATTCTTTGTATCAAGGTATGTTCCAAAAAGCTCCTCATCAATATCCGAAGGAGCAAGCTTTCCACCTGCCACATCCAAGGCTATGCCCAAAGCTGCTCTCACGATCTCATCACGGCCACCATAATTGATCGCTATATTAAAGAAAAGACCTGTGTTTGACTCTGTTGCCTTCTCAAGTGCATCAATCTTCTCAACAATATCCTCAGGAAGTCCCTGTCTCTTTCCTATAATCTTCACCTTCATGTTGGCATTGTTTGAGCGTTCGATGCTATCCACCAGATACTTTCTGAAAAGGTTCATGATAGCGGATACTTCCGTTGTGGAGCGCTTCCAGTTCTCAGTAGAAAAGGCATAAACCGTCAGATACTCTATTCCAAGCTCTGCACAGTTCTCACACAATGCCTCAAGAGCCTTTGCCCCCTCGGCATGTCCGTAGGTTCTTGGAAGAAGTCTTTTCTTTGCCCATCTTCCGTTGCCGTCCATAATTACGGCAACATGACGAGGTATATTAAGTACCTCTCCATTAATCTCTTTATTCATACATTCTCCATATAATATGCCAAAAGTTTTATAATTATACAGTCATAATTTCCTTGGACTTTGAATCAATTGCCTTCTCAATAAGTCCTACATATTTATCTGTGAGCTTCTGAATCTTGTCCTCACTGTCCTTAAGCTCATCCTCGCTGATGTCTCCGTTCTTCTCCATCTTCTTTAAAGAATCATTTGCATCACGACGGATGTTTCTTATGGCAACCTTTGCATTCTCACCCTTCTTCTTTATATCCTTAACAAGCTCCTTTCTTCTGTCCTCTGTAAGCTCCGGGAAGTTAAGCATAATATTCTTTCCATCATTGTTTGGATTGATTCCTATATCTGAATTCATAATAGCCTTCTCAATCTCCTTTACAAGGGATGGCTCCCAAGGAGAAATCATAAGGGTTCTGGCCTCTTTCACTGTAATATTTGCAAGCTGCTGCATAGGTGTAGGAACACCGTAGTATTCAACCTTTATCTTATTTAAAATGTTAGGATTTGCTCTTCCTGCCCTGATCGTTGCGTAATCAGCCTCAAGGCTGTCAAGTGATTTCTGCATCTTCTCTTCATACTGTGATAACATTTCTTTACTCCTCCTGAATAAATTATTATAAGGTGCCATAGCCCATGCACCATAAAGTACTTTGTTTTAAGATTAAATAGTGTATAAATCAGTAAGCTATTCGGCGCTTACAAATGTTCCTGTAAAGCCTCCTGTGACAGCCTTCACTATACTGTCTTCCTCTCCAAGACCAAACAGCATCATAGGCATCTTGTTCTCCATTGCAAGAACTGCCGATGCAAGATCAATAACTCCAAGCTTATTGTCAACTATGTCGCTCATCTTCATGGTGTCGTACTTCTTTGCATTCGGATTTACCTTTGGATCGCTGTCATATACGCCATCTATGGCCTTGCCCGAAAGAATAACATCTGCCTGAACCTCTATTGCCATAAGAACTGTGGCCATATCAGTTGAAAAATACGGATGACCAATTCCTCCTGCAAAGAAAACAACATCTCCCTGCTCCATATATGAAATAGCCTTGTCCTTATCAAAGAGCTCCGTCATATTCCCACATACAAACGGGGTCATAATATGAGTCCTCATACCGCAGCTTCTGAAGCTGTCTGCTGTATAAATACAGTTCATAACCGTAGCAAGCATTCCAATGGAATCAGCCTTAACTCTGTCCATATTGTCTGAGGTTCTTCCTCTCCAGAAGTTTCCTCCGCCTATGACAACGCATACCTGTATGCCCTTATCAATAACCTGTTTTACCTGGTTTGATACATTTCTTACAGTTTCTTCGTCAAAACCATGCTTGTTCTCTCCTGCGAGAGCCTCGCCACTCATCTTAAGCAGAATTCTGTCCATCTTCATAACCGGTATCCATCCTTTGTATTTTTGTTATTCGCTCATGTACAGTCAGCAAACTGTCTGCCTTCTTGTCAGGCTAAGACACACTGTCCGCACACTCTTTTGTAGTATACCATATATCCACTATATTTCAAACAAAAAAACCAGAAAGCAGATATAATATGCTCTCCGGCTTTAATGTATATTTCCCTTATCAATCTATTCTGTACTTACTATGGAATCCACATCATCCTGAACTGCAAATGTATCAAGATCAAGTGTATTTCCGTATCCTGAATCGCTCTCTATATTGTAGCTTATATTGGATACTGTGGCAGAAGGCGTATAATTCATATCGTCAAATAAAAACCTGTGAAGTGCTGTTGCATTTGTTGCAAGATCGCAGGCAACTATATAACTCACGCCATCAATCATAGGACTTGCAATGGTAAATGGAAAGCCTGTTGTGGTTGACAGCTGATAGTTAAAGCATGACTTTGCCATGTCCATAATCTCTGCCTCAGAAAGGCTTGATGACACATCATCAATTACGACATTGATACAGTCAAGAAGTCTTGAAATTCCTGCAGACTTTGCAGCCTCTATCATCTTTGATATTACGGTTCTCTGTCTCCAGGTACGGGTAATATCACCCTCATCAGTGCTTCTGATTCTGGCATAGGCGGTGGCCTGCACGCCGTTTAAGTGTACCACTCCTGTATCATACACATAGTCTGAATAGATTCCATTTACGCCCATCTGCTCATCAATACACTGGTTAAGCTTAAACAGCTCCTCCTCCTTAAGCTCAATATCAATTCCGCCTAAGGCATCGATGGCTTCCGTTAATGCTGTGAAGTTTACTGCAACATAATCTGATATATTAAGGTCAAAATTCTTATTGAGCATATTTACTGCTCCCTGAGCTCCCCCATAGGCATAAGCATGTGCTGCCTTCTCGTAGGACTGATAATCATTGCACAGCTCAAGGTAAGTATCTCTGTATACCGAAAGAAGCTTAACCTCCTGAGTATCATTGTTTATACTGCATATTATTATACTGTCTGAACGCACGCCCTCATCAACCATGCCGGATTCTCTCGTATCGATTCCGAACAGGGCAATGTTGGTGTAGCCTGTCATCTTCTTTACGGTCTCCTCATCCAGGTCATCATTGACATGGGTATCCTTGAGCTCGTTATACTGCATCTTGTCAAAGGTGCTGTCAATATACGCCTTAACACAAAATACTCCCAGCACAATGGCTGCAATAATTTCAAGAACAAGTATGATTCCCCACACCTTATTCTTTTTCTTTCTAACACTTTCTTTCATATTCTGATCATCCTCGTAATAATCATCCTCATAGGAATCATCATCCCGGGAGTTATACTCGTCGTCAAAGTCGTCTCTGTCTTCACTATCTTCACCGGCATCAGGGCCAAATGCACTGTTTGAATAGTCGTCTGCTCCCGGACCAAATGCACTGTCTGAATAATCCTCAGCGTCATCATCATAGAATTCTTCATCATCAAACAACATCTCTTTGGAATAATCCACCTTATTCTCTGATGCCATACCGTCATTCCGGCTATCGTTGTTTTTGCTCATATTATATCTCCTAAATAGTATATCAAACCAAACTCGTCATCATCATAAAGCCGTGCATTACACGAAAAACAGGCTTCCTATGTCAATAATAAACTGATTCTACTACAAAAACTTTTTTTATTCAACGAAGTACACAGTTTTTTAACATATTGTTATATTCCCAGGATAAATTTGTCCATAACAGGTACGAGCCCATCCTCGTCATTTGAACCGGTTACATAGTCTGCGTGAGCCTTCACAATGTCCTGTGCATTTGACATGGCAACTCCCACTCCCGCATATTCTATCATTGTAAGATCGTTGTATCCGTCTCCGCAGGCAATAAGATTCTTAACATCAATATTAAGGAGAGCCAGAAGCTTTTCAAGAGAAGTTGCCTTATGTACATTCTTTGGCATGATTTCTACGAAATACGGCTCAGATCTGAATATAGTAACCTTATCCCCGTACCTGTCAATGAGCTCCTTTTCTATGACCTCTGCCCTGTCAGGCTTTGCGGTCAGAAGACATTTGTTTAACGGAAAATCTATATAATCCTTGAAATTATCCAGCTTAACAATGTCCATATGATTGATGCCTGCTTCAAATGTCATGTACTCGTCTATCTCTGTTCCTGTAATTACATTGTCACCTTCATATGTTACCATACCACAGCCTGCTTCAAGACAATAATCATATATCTCTCTTACTATGCTGTTATCAAGAGCTGCCTGATATACAACCTCCCCTGTCTTGTAATTTACAATTCTGCCACCGTTAAAGGCGAGCACATATCCTCCATACTTCTTAAGGTCTGTCAGATCCGCAATTCTTCTTATTCCCGGAAGTGGTCTCCCTGAGGCAATGGCAACAATATGCCCCGCCTCCTGAACCTCAATCAGTTTTTTTAGCGTTGCCGGCGTTATATCCTTGCTTGAATTGGTAAGTGTTCCATCAATATCGAGGGCAAGTATTTTTCTATCCATATATCTTCCTCCATGTAAAGCTGACAGCAATTATATGCTTTGTGGTAAAGCAATGTTATATGCAAATAGCTCACTATTTTCAGCTTTGTACTGTTTTTTGCTGTTTATACCTTCTCCCCTGTGATATAATAAGCCTTGAAATTTTAGAAAAGTTACGCAGACACACATGTTACGAAGCACACCGGGCTGCTTTATTTTGTAACAAAGGCTGTATTTTTATATCAGGAGAAATCACATGGATATTAACATATACGTTAATCAGAAAAAAATCAACCCTCTTTGTCAAAAAGCAGCAGGCGAATATATTAAAAGGCTTTCCCCTTTTTGCCGTCTTAAAATAATAGCAAAGGCTTCAAAGCCCCCTTACACGGATGGTCATAATACCAAAAGCTACATAATAAATTCACAGTGTGACAGCACCATATCATCCGAACAATATGCAAGGCTTATCAATGATGTAGGTACAAATGGCACATCAAAACTAAACTACTACATCGGCTATTCGGATGATGAGCTGCCTTTTTGCCCGACTCTTTCATTGTGCACTATGGATCTGTCCTTTGAGATGAGCAGCGTGCTTCTCTCTGAACAGATATACAGAGCATATACCATTTTAAACAATATTACATATCACAAGTAAAGCCTTGATATGCTCTCACAGAGGGCTACCCTGATGAGCTGATGGGGATATGTCATATTTGATACACTCATCTTGTAATTGGCCAGCTTTACAATCTCATCAGACAGCCCCAGCGAACCTCCAATAACAAATGTAACACAGGAATATCCTCTGCTCTCTGCTTTTTTTATCTGGGCTTTCAGTTCATCCTTCCCTGTCTTTTTTCCATCAATACACAGGGCAATGATATAAGACTTTTTGTCTATTACAGACATTAGTCTGTCTGCCTCAGCTTTTATTATCATTTCATTTATCTTATCCGATGTCTTTGATGGTATTCTTTCATCCGGCACCTCGCAAATATCTATGCTGTCCCCTCTTTTCATATTTGAAATATACTTGCCTATAAGCTCTGTAAAATAGGACTCCTTGATTTTTCCAACACAGCATATCCTGTATATCATGCCTGATCCTCCACCATTCTGTCAAAGACAAGAAGCTCCTCTTCTGAATTCTTCTTCGTAAATCTTCCAACGAAAGCGCACATGAAAAAGCTGATGGCAAAGCCTATCACTCCTCCGTTTAACGATGTGTACCTGTACATTGTACATCCTTCAATTAGGGGCACCCAATTCCATACAAAACATACCAAGGCACCAAATATCATACCTGCGTATGCTCCTGCCTTCGTGGAGTTCCTGTACAAAAGTGCAAACATAAGAGGAGCGGCAAGTGTCGCTGAGCATAGATTCCAGCTTCCAACAATCATGGCCTCCCTGTCAAAGCTGGCATACTCTGCCGGCAGAAATACAAGTATTCCGGTAAACAGGACAACCAATATGTCTATAACAAGCTTCACCTCCACACCGATGCCGGAAAGACTTGGAAGCATTCCTCTTATATGCTCACTTATATTTCTCATAAAGGATTCCAGCATTACGACAACCGCTGCAATAAACACCAGCAGAATAATACTTCGAATAATATACTCGTAAGGTATTCCATTTAACAGCTTCTTCATTATGAGATTATATACTTGAAAGGAATTCATGTTTTCACGAACCTTTAAAGGATAAATAACCGGAAGCACGAAAAGCGCCAGAGCACTTGTCGATATAATGGTAAAGCCTTCAAATATGATAGCCCAGATTCTTCCCTTGTCCAGCTCCTTAACATTCTTAATGGATATTACTCCTTTATACATAAGAGGCATTGATATACACCCCAGGCCTATTCCAATCATGGATATAGCCTTACACACGCTTACAGGCTCACCATCAAAATAAAGAATATTCAGATACACACTGGTTCCTCCGGGAAGTCTTGCTCTCCTATAATTATCAAGGACCTCTGTAACATCCATCTTATAAAAAACCATCCCAATAATTGACAGACATGCAAATATAACCATAATAAACACTATTGTTTTTATTATGCCCATCAGCCTGTTGTCTATAAGTATCGTTGAAAGAATCAGAAATAAAACTATGGTAAGCAGGCATATGGTCTCGCTGGTCTCCATAAAATATGCGACAACAGATACGATCACCTTTAGAACTGACACAAGAATAAGTCCCAGGGCAATTATCCACACAAATGATACAAAATTCTTTAGCAATACAGAATCATATCTTGCACCAAAAAGCTCCGGTGCATTGTGTATCTTCTTCTTTGATATGGTGGTATATGAATTCATTCGTTTTGACAGAAAAATCCATCCAATAACATTTCCCGCAAACAATCCTATAAACACAAGGCACTGTCCGGCTCCATGAATTACTACATTTACAGGAAGCATAAATATTGTCCAGAGAATCACTTCATTTGCACATACCTGGCCGGCAGTTGTAACTCCACCACAATTTCTTTTCTTTATACCAAATACTCTTTTATCTTCAAAAACTGACATAAGAACAATCTCCCACGCTTTATTGTTTATTCTTCATTCTAACACACATATCAAAAGGCTGCCACCATGTTATTAATTGTAACATTTGACGAAACAAACCGTTATTTTGAATTATTTTTTTCAATAGAACAAAGGATGTATATATGATATAATGCAAAACAAGTGGGCAATTTTACATATTTATTACCTTTAATTTACCTTGCCTATATATTTTCAGGTCTAAGGTACACATATTACTCAGGAGGACATTATTTTGGACTTATTTGATATTCTGACACTACTTGGGGGCGTAGGTATGTTCCTTTTCGGAATGAACCTTATGGGAGCTGCCCTGAAGAACTTAGCCGGCGGAAGCCTTGAAAAGGTTCTTGAAAAGCTCACAACAGGAAAGAATAAATTTACCGGATACATAAAGGGATTTTCTCTCGGTACCGGTGTCACTGCAATAATACAGAGCTCGGCAGCAACAACTATTATGCTTATAGGCTTTGTTAACGCAGGAATCATGAAGCTTGGTCAGGCTATCCCGGTTGTATTTGGAGCAAATGTAGGTAGTACTGCCACTGCACAGATACTCAGACTTGGAGATCTGGGAGACGGAAGCATTATATTAAGGCTTCTAAAGCCTTCTTCATTTGCCCCTATACTTATATGTATCGGTGCTTTCATCATACTTTTTACTTCAAACAATAAGAAACGTGATGTTGCCCGAATACTCGTAGGTCTTGGAATTTTGTTCCTTGGAATGAACACAATGGAAGGTGTTTTTGCACCACTTAAGGAATCTGAGGCATTTCAGAATCTTTTTACATCATTTAACAATCCGTTACTCGGTATTTTGATTGGTCTTGTATTAACCGCTATTATTCAAAGCTCTTCTGCATCAGTAGGTATACTTCAGGCCATATCATCAACCGGAGTAGTAACTTACGGAACTGCCATTCCTATCATTATCGGACAGAATATAGGAAAGTGTATGACCATTATCCTGGGTGGAATTGGCGCCAACAAGAAGGCCAAGAGAGTGTCTCTGTCATATCTTCTCTTCAACATTGTTGGAGCTGTATTCTTCGTAGTAGTAATATATGGGCTTCAGTTTTTTATAGACATGCCATTTATGGATAAGGTTGTAAACCGTGGTAGCATAGCAAATGTGCACTTCCTGTTTAACTTTATCATGGCTGTAATCCTTCTTCCATTCTCGAACCAGATGGCGAACCTTACCGGAAAGATTATCAAGGATGATGATGATTCAAAGATTGACAAGGAGCTTGCTACTCTTGATCCAAGACTTATCGAAACCCCTTCAATTGCTATCTCGCAGGCAAGAAATGTTATGTTCTCCATGGCTGATTCAATTAGGGAAAACTTTGCTACAGCATGTAAGCTTATATCAGAATACAAAGAAGAGGATGCCGCAAGGCTTGTGGAAAATGAGGATTTCATAGACAAATGTGAAAGCGCCCTAAATAACTTCCTGCTAAAGGTAACCTCACAAAATAATATGTCAAGAGATGAAAGACTGGCAGTATCGGAGCTCCTTAACAGCTTAAGTGATATGGAGCGTATCGGAGACCACTGTGAGAACCTTCTCGGAGTAGCACGAAATATTGTTGAGCAGAAAATCAGCTTCTCAGAGCAGGGACTTCATGAAATTGAAACAGCTCTTAAGGCGACTGATTCTATAATTGATATGACTCTCACTGCCTTCAAGGAGGATAATCTTCAGACTATATCAAGAATAGAACCGCTGGCCCAGACCATCAGTGAAATATCTGAGCTCATAAAGGATCACCACGTAATCAGACTACAAATTGGTGAGTGTGGTATACCTGGCGGCTTTGCTCTTGTAGATATACTTACAAGTCTTGACCGTATCGGTAGTCATTGCAAGAACATAGGTCTTCACATAGCAAAGAAGCTGAGGGGCACACACATGGACGAGATGCATGGTCATATCTATATTACCGGCTATAAGACCTCAGAGGAATACAAGGCGCTCTATGTCTACTATACATCCATGTATGCTGACCCAATTGTTGAAGGCTTCGACAGGAATATCAAAGAGCTTAGCAAAATGTCAGCGACCGGCAAGAGCGATAATGAGACCAAAACAGACAAAAAGGACAAATCAGCTAAAGCTTTTGCTCCTGTCTCTTCTGATACAAACAGCAAAGAACAAGCCTTTGAAGGTAAAGCCTCCGTCACCAAACCTGCTGATTCAAATGCTGCCGGTGTAAATGCTGATGATGCAAAGGCTGATGATGTAAAAGCTACCGAAGGAGGTATCGATTCCGACTCAGACAATAATGCTATGGGTGAGAAAGAAAAGGTCATAAAGGAATATAATGACAGAAAGCCTAATAAGGATGTCAAGCACGATAAGGAAATAAAAGACAAGGACAAAGATAAGGAAAAGTCAAAATCCAAAAAAGGCAGCGGAAAGAAAAAATAGATTGTAACGATAAGGCAAAAGCATCGGATCATACAAAATGTCCTTAATCGGATGCATGCCCTGAGTTCAATTCAACTATTATTTGCTAATGATTTTCACTAGCTATATACACGAAAGAGGCTGTAAAAAAACTTGCCTATTATTCTTTTAGGCAGGTTTTTTTACAGCCTCTTTCGTGTATACCGTACCATGTTCCTTCTTGATATTCTATTATATATTTCGACGTAAAAACGTCTCAGAGTTATTGAGCTACTTCTTTGCACCGCACTTGCTACATCTGTAGCCTGTGGTCACTGTCCGATTCTCATAGACTGCAGGGTGGTGGACGGTCTTTATCAGCTTATGGTAGCCGATTGCTGCAGCTCCTTCATTGAACCACTCATCTGCTCTTGAATCTTTGTTTTTAGTCAGCGCTATAACAAACTATGACATAACCTTCTGTAAATTCAATAAAGGCATCATCTGATACAATCCTATTGCTTATTCCAAGACTCTCTCCCATATCAAAGCATTGATTCGTCACATTATACTCAAAGCCCTTAAGCGTTACATCTGACACTCTTCCACCATAAGGAATAAAGGAAATATACTTGTACCCCTGAATTCTGGGGATATTTGCTGATGAGCTTAACATATATATGATATTGTTGCGGTCTATTATCTTTGTCTTAATATTCCTGTCTGCCGACAGCTTAAGAAGTCCAATATTCGCCATTGTATGATCAAGCCTGCTTCCTGTTCCACCTACAATATATATACTTCCACAATGATGGTCAAAAGCATAGAGAAGTGCCACATGAGTATCCGTAAGATCCTTATGAACCTCAAGGTCAACAAACTCGATTTCCTGTCCGGCAGCCTTTGCCTCCCTGTAATACTTAACAACAGACTCAGATGCCGAATCATAGTCACCAACAATAACGTTGGGAATTAGTCCCATGCGCATACAGACTTCAAGGCCCCTGTCCACCGCAATAATCCGCTTATTGTCATCTGTGTGAGATAAAACTCCAAGCAATATATTGTCATCAATTGTGCCGCCTGTAATAATAATATATGTGTACATGCTTTTACCTGTTCATGATTTTCAAAAAGCTTCTGCTGTTTTCGTATGCATCTCCGCCAAACACCGCTGAGCCTGCAACGATTACATTTGCTCCTGCAACAATTACATCAGCTACGTTGTTAAGATTTACCCCTCCGTCAACCTCTACATTAAGCTCAAGTCCCCGTTCATCAGCCATTTTTCGAACCTCCTCTATCTTTCGAAGAGCTGAAGGGATAAATGACTGTCCTCCAAATCCGGGATTAACGCTCATAACAAGAACCATATCAAGGTCATCGATAACGTAATCAAGAACGCTCACCGGGGTTGCCGGATTCAGCGCCACTCCCGCCTTCATTCCAAGCTTCTTAATCTTGTCTACAGTGCTGTGAAGGTGCTTGCAGCTCTCTGCATGGACGGTCACCCAGTCAGCTCCTGCGGCCTTAAAATCCTCAAGGTATCTTGCAGGCTCCTCTATCATAAGGTGAACATCAAATATCATATCTGTTTCTTTTCTAAGGCACTTTATAACAGGTGCCCCAAATGATATATTTGGCACAAATGCGCCATCCATGACATCAAGATGAAGTGCAGGAACTCCCGCCTTTTCAAGGAGCTTAATTCCATCTGCAATATGTGCAAAATCTACTGACAGCAATGAAGGTGATAGAATCATCATTTACCATTTCCTCTTTTCTTTTAAATCATTGTATATCGTTACATAATTGTCGTACCTGACCCGACATATTGTTCCATCCTCAACAGCCTTCTTAACAAGGCAGTCCGGTTCACTTATATGGCTACACATATTAAATCTGCATTTTCCTGTGTACACTGCAATATCAGGGAAATACTCCTTCAAATCCTCATAATCGATCTCATCCACAAAAAGAGATGAAAATCCCGGAGTATCCATGATGTACGTATCCCCTTCTATATGCATGAGCTCTGAATGCCTTGTTGTATGCTTTCCCCGCTTAATTTTATCGCTCACAACGCCGGTAAGTGCTCCGGCATCCGGGCAGATGGCATTTAATGTGGAGGACTTTCCCACGCCTGACGGTCCTGCAAACACAGTAGTCTTATCCCTTATAATACCCTTTAACTCATCAATCCCCTGTGAATTGCTGGCACTGATAAATAGGGTCCTGTATCTGCTTTTTTCATAATCTCTGCATATGTCAATATATGGACCTGAAAGATCAATCTTATTAAAACAGATAATTGTGTCAACATGTCTTTGCTCCATGCTTACAAGGAATCTGTCCAACAGGTTAAAATTCGGTTCTGGCTCGTTTACGGCAAATATAATAACAGTCTGATCCACATTTGCAACTGCAGGTCTGATTAACGAGTTAAATCTAGGCAATATCTCCACAATATTGCCTAGATTATTCTCATTGTCAAGTATATCTATTATTACATTGTCACCTACAAGAGGTTTAATCTTTTTATTACGGAATATGCCCTTAGCCTTACACTCATACAATGAGCCGTCCTTTGTGGATATATAATAAAATCCGCCTATTCCCTTTACTATTTTGCCCGTTAATGTAGTTTGTGCCACTTAATCCTCGCTCTCCTGTGTAAATGTTGCCGACAGTCCACTGGTGTTAAAGCTTGATGTAACATCGATATCCTCTGAATCCGTAATAACAACAGAGAATGTTCCACTGTTCTCCTCCAGTCCTGTTGGCCCCTGAATATCATTCACACTAAATGGGAAATCGTTCTCGCCCATCATTCCGCTGTACAGAGAGTAAGTCTTCTTTCCTATGGTGTATGTTATATTAACATTTACATCGCCAAACATCTCAAAGTCAAATTCAATATTGTCTATAGAGCCACTAAAGGACACAGAATAGGTAATCTTCTCAACACCCTTGCTTACAACATAGGATACGGTATCTCCCTCTTCAAGCTCCTCATTCATCTCCGGATTCTGGGAAATAACCTTCCCCTTCTTTACAGTGTCACTGTACTCATAGGATACATCGCCAACAAGCTTCAGCTCTTCGAGCTTAGCTGCAGCCTCCTCCTCTGTCATACCCTCAAGCTTTGGCACAACGACAGGCTTCTTCTCCTTACCATTGCTTATAATCAGTTTTATTGTTGAGCCCTCTGTTATCTCTGTATCAGCCTTTGGATCTGTTGAAATAACATGATCCTTCTCAACATCCTCGCTAAACTCATAGCCCATTGTAACCTTAAGATTCATGCTCTCTAATACAGATTTTGCCTGATCCTTCTCAAGATTTATTACATCAGGAACCTTTGTAAGCTTCTTTCCGGAAGAAATAACAATGATAATCTCTGTATCGCTTGTGATCATAGATCTGTCCGGAATATTCTGAGATATAACATAGCCTTCCTCTACAACATCATCGGTTTTCTCCTCAAATGTATAGTTGGTAAAGCCATTTTTCTTCATCTGCTCCTCTGCGGCAGTTTTGTAAAGGCCAACCACATTTACCATAGGAACAGTCTCTTCCTCTGTATCCTCAGCTGTTCCTTCTGTTGTAATGACTTCTTTACTTGGTTTATCGTCACCTGATCCGCCAAATGGATTCCAGCCAAGAATCTTCACTACAAGAATAATTGCAAGCAAAGCAATGATAACTGCAATTACTATGCTTGAAACCATAACGATCTTTTTCAGTCTTGGGTCTATATCTTCTTCCTCAGCATCATAGCCATCATCAGCCTGAGAATCACCTCTATATGGCTTCTCATCTGCCTCATCCTCCAAATCATCGTCATCATCAGGGAACAGTTCATCAAATTCGGAAGGAGGCATAACCGGCTTGTTTACCTTTGGTTCACTTCTCATCGGCTTCACAGGTGGTACATCCTTTGTATCCGCCTCAACCTGTCTTCCGGTCTTAATCTTTGCCATTTCCTGATCTGTCATCTCTATCGTATTTGATGTGGGAACACTGGTCTTTGGCACAACGATGCAGTCGATGTTTGGATTCTCCTTAACTCTGTTAAGATCTGCTATAAGAAATGCAGCCGTCAGGTATCGCCTCTCAGGCTTTTTCTGTGTACACTTTCTTATAACCTTTTCTATACTTGTAGGAATATCAGGATAGTACTCTCTTGGAGATATCATCTCGCCCTGAATATGCATCAGAGCAATGGACACATTGTTCTCTCCCTCAAACGGAACATGTCCTGTAATCATCTCGTACATTGTGATACCTAATGAATAAATATCACTTCTCTCGTCACTGTATCCGCCTCTTGCCTGCTCAGGTGAGATATAGTGAACGCTTCCCATGGCATTCGTTGTTGTTGTGCTTGATGATGCAGCCTTTGCGATTCCGAAATCCGTAACCTTCAGTGTTCCGTTGCTGCCAATTATAATATTCTGTGGCTTGATATCCCTGTGAATGGTATGATGATTGTGTGCAGCCTGAAGCCCCTGTGCAATCTGTATGGCAAAATCAATTGCCTCCATAGGTTCAATTCTGCCCTTCTTCTGAATATACTCCTTTAGTGTAATACCCTCAACAAGCTCCATAACAATATAGTATATGCCGCCATCCTCCCCAACGTCATATACACTTACAATATTTGGATGGGACAGTCCTGCTGCAGACTGTGCCTCCACCCTGAACTTTGATACAAAATTTACATCAGAGCTGAATTCTGCCTTCAAAACCTTTATTGCCACGAATCTGTTAAGCACATGACATTTCGCCTTGTATACCTCTGACATTCCGCCAGACCCGACAAGCTCGATAATCTCATATCGACCGCTAAGCATTGTTCCCGGATTCAACATACTTCTATTCCTCCCAACCTATTGACACAACAACGGCAGAAATATTATCCTTGCCGCCGTAATAATTTGCTCTTTCAACCAGTTTATTTGCTGCTTCCTGAAGATTGTCATTCTCCGAAATAATATCCATCAGCTCGTCATCCTCAACCATATTTGACAATCCGTCTGAGCAAAGCAATATCTTATCATCGGCTGAGAGCTCCACTTCAAAGAAATCTGGAACTACTTCATCACCTATACCCAGTGCCCTTGTTATTATGTTTTTTTCAGGGTGATTTCTTCCCTTATCTTTGTCCAGCTGACCGTTTCTAATAAGCTCCTCTACAAGAGAGTGGTCCATTGTAATCTGTCTGATATCGTTATTTACTATATACAGTCTGCTATCGCCGATATTGGCAACATACATAACTCCATCTACAATAACAGCAGCCACAAAAGTGGTCCCCATTCCTGCATAATCATCCGGATTGCTGAGTGAAAGCTTATACACCTTATCATTGGCGTATATAATTGCTCTCTTCAGAAGTGAGACCGGATTGCTTACTTCACTATCGCTCACATATGTCACAGCCTCTTCTATTGCTGTTTTTGATGCCACGTCACCAGCCTTATGTCCGCCCATTCCATCTGCAACAATATACAGATTCGGAATCGGGCCTATAGCCTCATCCGTAAAAAATATACTATCCTGATTCATGGATCGTTTTTTCCCAACATCTGTTATTCCATATGATTTCATGTCTGTTCTCCAACACCTTTTATATGGCAGGTAAATCTACTTTTGCATGTGGCATATTCGCACACAAAGCGCATTTTACCCTGTTTAATCAACAGTAACCTTGCTCATTTTAGCATAACTGTAAAAAAAGAACAAGATGCACTATTCGTCCATCCTGCTCTCCTGCTCATATTTTCGTCTCAGCTGACCGCACGCGGCATTAATATCTTGTCCCATGCTTCTTCTTACTGTAACTGTAATCTGATTTTTTTCCAGTATATTTTTAAAGCTTATAATGTCAGTCTGATCGGCTCGCTGGTAATCTCTTTCTTTTATCGGATTTACAGGAATCAGATTAACATGACAATTCTTTCCCTTAAGCAGCCTTGCCAGCTCCTGCGCTTTCTGTCTGCTGTCATTCTCCCCCTTAACAAGAGAATACTCAAATGTGATTCTTCTGCCTGTCTTTTCAAAGAAATAATCACACGCCGAAAGAATCTCTTCTATGCTGTACTTATTTGCTATAGGCATAAGTCTCCTTCTTTCCACATCATTCGGAGCATGAAGGGAAAGTGCAAATGTAATAGAAAGCTTCAGGTCTGCAAGTCTTCTTATCTCCGGCACCAGTCCGCAGCTTGACACTGTAATATTTCTCTGGCTGATATTAAGCCCCTTATCATCCGTAAGAATGTGTATAAAACGGATAAGGCTGTCAAAGTTATCAAGGGGCTCACCTGTTCCCATAACTACCACATTTGACACTCTCTCACCGGTTATCTTCTGAATACTGTATACCTGAGACAGCATCTCTGAGGGAGTAAGATTTCTGATAAGTCCCCCTATGGTGGAAGCACAAAACCTGCAGCCCATACGACATCCAACCTGCGAGGATATACACACAGAGTTGCCATGTTTATATCTCATGAGAACGCTCTCTATAACGTTCCCATCATAAAGCTTAAAAAGGAACTTGTTTGTACCGTCCTCCTTGGAAATCAGTCTGGTAACAACCTCCACATCAAGTATTCCCATTTTGTCCACAGCTTCCTTAAGAGGCTTTGGAAGATTGGTCATCTCTTCTGTTTTTGTCACAAGCTTTTCATGAAACCACTGATAGATCTGTTTCGCCCTAAATGCAGGCTGCCCTACAGAAACTACCCAGTCCTTAAGCTCATCGAAACTCATTGATCTCAAATCGTAAGTATTGTTGTCTGACATCCATGTACCTTCTTTTCCTGTCTGTAATCTGCCAATCATTATCTGCGCCAATTACGTCAACCTTTTCTTTTAAATCTCGCCACAAAAAAGCCATCACATTCATCAAAGCCCTGAAGCATTGTAATGTAGCCCTTATCGCCTCCGTGTTCAGGCAAGTATGAGTCTATATCCACGTACTCAAAATCATGATTTCTGACAAACCAGTCTGAGTTTTCCGCATTCTCTTTTCTGTCTATCGTGCATGTGGAATATACAAGTGTTCCGCCGGGCTTTACATACTGCGAAACAACGTCAAGTATCTGCCTTTGTAGAAGAACCAGCTCATCGATCTTATCCCTGCTCACATTATATTTTATGTCATTTTTCCTGCCCATTATTCCAAGACCTGAGCATGGAAGATCTGCGATTACACAATCTGCCTTTCCTATGAGCTCCTCATCCAGCTCTCTGGCATCATACTTCTCAACAAATACATTGTTTAGTCCAAGTCTTTCCACATTGTCACTTATGAGCTCCGTTTTTTTATCTGTCACATCCCTTGATATCACTCTGCCTTTTTCCCCGGCAAAGAATGAGGCATACATAGTCTTTCCTCCGGGAGCAGCACACACATCTACCACAAGGTCTCCCTCTTTTATATCAGCAGCCCTCACAGCAATGCAGGAGCTTTGATCCTGCACAGTGAAATAGCCATCCATGTATCCCGGCACTTTTCTAATGTAATCATATCCGCTTATAAGAAGGGATGTATCATTCAGTGGACCACTCTGCACATGTATCCCTGCCTCGTCAAGCAGCTTTTTGAACTCGTCAACACTTATCTTGTCCGTATTCACCCGGATGGCGGTAGGCCTGTCCTTCTCACCACTTTCAAAAATAGTCTCAATGGCAGAAAGATCATAATCCTCCATCAGTATACTTACCAGCTCTTCCGGAACAGAATACTTTACTGAAAGGTATGCTGTTTTATCAGTATCCTTGTCCGGGAAGGAAATGCTATTCTTGTTTCTTGCTATACTTCTTAAGACGCCATTTACATATCCCTTAAGACTCTTAAAGCCATGCTTTATTGTAAGGTCAACGCATAGATTACATGTTGTATAATCCGACACTGAATCCATATAAAACAGCTCATAGGTTCCCATACGAAGCAGGCATCTGATAAAAGGCTTGCACTTTTTGACCTTTGTCTTTGAAAACCGATCAATTATATAGTCCAGGGTAATTCTTTTTTCTGTTACGCCCTCGACCATACGGGTTATATATGCTCTGTCCTGCTTGCTCATAAACTGATTTGCCCTAAGAGCTGTACCCAATGCTGTATTTGAAAATATGCTGTTTTTCTCTATATCAAGAAGTGTTGTTAAAACGACCTCTCTGGCATTATTATCCATTCTATATCATCTGTCCTTCTACAAGCTTGTTTCCTGCAAGAAATGCAGCTGCCTCCATAACCTTTTTTCCTTCAGGCTTTAAGGAAGTTATCAGGAGTGCATCCTCCCCGCAGGCTATGGTAAACGCTTTCTTTGTTACACCTGCTATCTGCCCCGGCTTATACCTTTCAGGCAGCGGAACAACCTTCGCCCCAAGTATCTGAACACCCTTACCGTTTATTGTTGTATGGGCAAGGGGCCAAGGCTGAAGTCCTCTTATCAGTCTTTCAATTCGGGCAGCAGGCATTGAAAAGTCAAGCTCCCCCATATCCTTCCTGAGCATGGAGGCATAGCAGCTAAGACGATCATCCTGCGGAATTCTTGTTGCTGTTCCTGCTTCAAGCCTGTCAAGGGTTGAGAGGATAAGCTCTCCACCACATACAGCAAGCTTATCGGTAAGTGTAGCTCCTGTGTCATCATCGCATATAGGAACAACCTTTTTCTCTATCATATCACCGGTATCAAGGCCCTTTGCCATATACATGGTCGTAACACCGGTTTTCTTCTCTCCATCCATAATTGCCCATTCTATAGGTGCAGCTCCTCTGTACTTCGGAAGAAGAGATGCATGAATGTTGATACAGCCTAACTTTGGAATATTCAGAATGCTTTCCGGAAGCAGCTGACCATACGCAGCCACTACGATTACATCAGGATTAATCCTCCTTATGATATCCACATTCTCACTCTCTTTAAGCCTTGCCGGCTGATATACCGGAATATCTCTTTCCACGGCAAATGCTTTTACCGGAGTTGGAACCAGAGCTTTGCTCCTTCCCTTTGCCTTGTCAGGCTGGGTAAAGCAGGCTACTACCTCATGTCCTGCATCAACTATAGCCTTAAATGCACTCACTGCAAAATCAGGAGTACCCATAAAAATAATTCTCATTAATTACCCTCCTAGCCTGCTGCATTTACATCATGAAGCGGCCCTTCTGCCAAATCCTTGTAGAGCTTGCCATCAAGATGATCCAGCTCATGACATATGGCTCTTGCAAGAAGGCCCTCACCCTCAACAGTAAACTCATCCATATTCTCATCAAATGCTTTGCATACCACATGCATAGGTCTTGTAACCTGTCCTGAAAGCCCCGGAAGACTAAGGCAGCCCTCCTCCCCCGTCTGCTCTCCGTCAGCTTCGATTATTTCAGGGTTGATTAGACAAAGTGGATTATCATCTCCAATATCTATTACTACAATTCTCTTTAATATACCAACCTGTGGGGCAGCAAGTCCAACGCCATTTGCCTCATACATTGTCTCGAACATATCATCAATAAGCATAAGTGTTCTGTCATCCACCTTTGTAACAGGTCTGCACACCTTTCTGAGAATATCATCGCCATCAAATCTTATGTTTCTTATTGCCATAACAATTATCTCCTTTTCACATCAATACATATTTAGCGGATTAAAATCAAAGAACACGCTTATGCCCTCTTCGTCTGCCTCACCAAGCCACTGCTCGATATAATCCTTTACCTCTACAAGAACATCATAGTCCTTATCCTTTACATAGAGTACCTGTCTGTACACATCCTTTATTTTAGGTACCGCCGGCTCTGCCGGACCGATTAGTGCCAGCTGTCTTTTGCCTATGTACCTTCCTCTTATAAGAGAATACATCCTATCCATAATATTGGCAAGCTGTTCTTTATCAGTGCCTGCAACCATTACAACCATCATATTCCACACAGGAGGATACCTGAGAAGGCTTCTGTATGACTCCTCTGTTTCATAGAACATGCCATAGTCCTGCTTTGCCGCAGATAATATGGCATAGTTCTCAGGCTTATAGGTCTGAATTACGACCTTTCCAGGAACGCTTCCTCTTCCGGCTCTTCCTGCTGCCTGGGCAACAAGGTCAAAGGTTCTCTCCCCGGCTCTGTAATCACCACCAAACAGTGTAAGATCAGCAAGCAAAATGCCAACTAAAGTAACATTTTTAAAGTCATGTCCCTTTACAATCATCTGGGTTCCAATTAATATATCAGCCTCTCCCCTTGAAAAAGCACCAAGAATCATCTCGTAGGAATCCTTCTTGTTTGTCGTATCCCGGTCCATTCGAAGAAGCCTTGCATCAGGAAAAAGTCTACCAATCTCCTCCTCAACCTTCTCTGTGCCTACACCATATCCCCCAATAAGCTTAGAGCCGCAGGATGGACAACTGGAAGGTGCAGGAATCTTGTAGCCACAGTAATGGCATATAAGCTTTGCCGGTATATCATTCCTTGTAATATGCTTTGTAAGCGCCACATCACAGTGAGGACACATAATGGCATCTCCGCAGCTTCTGCAGGATACAAAGCTGTTGTAGCCTCTTTTATTGATAAACAGCATTATCTGTTCTTTTCGTGAAAGACGATCTGCTATATCCTCCGCCAGCTCCGTGCTTATAATCGATCGGTTTCCCCTTCTAAGCTCTTCTCTCAGGTCCACAATGCTTGTCTGGGCCATAGGTCTGTCAAGAGCCCGTTTCTTAAGTGTCCACAGCTTAAACTCTCCACTCATCGCCTTCTTGTAGCTGAATACTGAAGGAGTTGCCGAGCCAAGTATAACGCTTGCTCCGTCCATTCTAGCCCTTTCTATTGCCACCTCCCTGGCATGATACTTTGGTGGCATATCACTTTTATAGGTTCCTTCGTGCTCCTCATCTATAATAATAAGTCCCAGTCTTTCAAATGGAGTAAACAGAGCAGAGCGGGGACCTATCACAACATCTACCTCGCCCTTTTTTGCTCTCTCAAACTGGTCATACTTCTCTCCCATGCTGAGCTTTGAATTCACCACCGTAACCCTGTCCTTAAAATATCTGGAAAAGTATCTGACAGTCTGGTATGTGAGGGCGATTTCAGGAATAAGAACAATGGCCTGCTTTCCTTCTTCAATAACCTTCTGTATACATCTTACATACACCTCTGTCTTTCCACTTCCCGTAACTCCATGAAGCAGGTATGTTTCTCTTTTGCCCTGTTTGTAATCAAGCTCAAACTCATCTAAAGCCCTCTGCTGTTCCTCGCTTAGGGTTATCTTCGGGGCTTCTTCTACGCCCTGTGTGTCAGGAAGCACACTCCTATAGGTAATATCCTCTGTAATCTTTAACACCCCTTCACTTTCCATTGCCTTTAGCGTCTGAGAGGATACCATGAGAAGTGAGGAAATCTCAGTTACTGGCATAACCTTCCTTACAGCAAGAGCCCTTAGAAGTCTTAGCTTTGCCTTTGCATTTTTCTTTAGATATTTATATTCAAATGTATCTACGTCTTCTGTTGTCAGCAATGCATATCTTACCGACACAGGTTTTACCGACTTTTTTACAGGCATTACGGTCTGTATTGCATTTATCATTGTGGAGCCGTACTTTTCCTTTATAAATGCAGCAAGAGAAAGCAGTCTTCCCTCAACAGGAAGCCCGTCCTCGCTCACGGACTCCACAGACTTCATGCGGGACACGTCATAGGAAGCCTGATTTGTAATTCCTATGACATACCCTTTTCGTATGGTATTACCATTTCCAAATGGTATATTCACCTGACAGCCTGCCTTAACCTGACCTACAAGCTCATCCGGTACTATATATTGAAACGTCCTGTCTAACTCTTCATGGGATATATCAATTATTACATCCGCATATAACGCCATCTTTATCCTCCTTTAATATGTGGGCTATAAGCTCTCTCTCATTCATAGGAAGCCTCCTTCCACATATCTCCTGATACGTTTCATGTCCCTTTCCTGCCAGAAGAACAATATCTCCCTCCTGGGCATGTAAAAGGGCATACCTTATTGCCTCTTTTCTATCTTCAATCATTACGTAGCTTCCACAAGTTTTCTCTACGCCTGTTTTTATATCATGCATAATTTCAATCGGTGCCTCATATCTTGGATTATCGGAGGTTATCACTGTAACATCCGCATAAAGCCCCGATGCCTTGCCCATGCCAAATCTCCTGTGTCTTGCCCTGTTTCCGCCACAGCCAAATACACAAATGATTTTTCCGGCAGTATACCTGCGAAGAGTGCTTAGTGCATTTATTAGACTTATACTGTTGTGGGCATAATCAATTACGACCATAAATTTGTCAGACACATGTACATATTCCATTCTGCCGGGAACAACAACATCCCTAAGGGAGGCAGACATGGTATCAGCTGTCAGTCCATATATTAGTGAAACGCTTATAGCTGCAAGAGCATTTTCAACATTGCATATTCCCGGCAAGGCAACATTTATGGTACTCATCATTTTACTATCAAACCGTAGAATAAAGCTCATACCACCCTTTTCGCCTGAAACTATGCTTTGAGGATTTACTGCCATGACGTCGCCGGAGGAAAGTCCATATGTCAACAAGGAAGCTTTTCTGTCACACGCTTTCCCGGAACTTAGCTCTCTTTCATATAATCCGGTATCTTTAATACCTGCTACAAGCCCTGCCAGGTATATATCATCACTGCAGATTACGGCATTTTTACATTTGGTTATCAGATGGCTCTTCCATCTGTAGTACTCCTCAAAGGTTTTATGTTCATTCTTTCCTACATGGTCATAGGATATATTTGTAAATACACCTGTGTCAAATATAATACCGGCTATTCTGTTTTTCATGATTCCCTGGGAGGACACCTCCATAACGCAGTAGGAAAGCCCATTTTTCACCATTTCTGCTAAGGCTTTATGGATTGTAACACAGCTTGGGGTTGTGTTCTGAGTCGAAACAATTCCTGAGCCTGTATCTATTCCCAAAGTTCCTATGAGACCGCAGCCATAATTACACGAGTCAAGCATGTGCCTTATCATGCAGGCAGTTGTTGTTTTTCCCTTTGTACCGGTTACTCCTACAAGCTTCAGTCTCCTTGATGGCCAATCAAAAAAATTATTGCACAGCCTGCCAATACAGGCTTTTATATCATATACAAATATTGCAAAACAATCTCTGTGGCGAAGAGATAATATCATATCACGGCTCAAGCTCTCTGAAACTATTACTCCTACAGCACCTCTCGCAAGTGCATCTTCGATGTAGTCATGACCATTATGAACATCCCCGGATATACATATAAATACGCAGCCCGGCCTTACACATCTTGAATCATCCGTAATATCCGACACAAAGGTTTCCATGTCTCCGCAGATGAGTTCAAAGGATATACCTTGTACAAGCTCCCATGCTCTCATGATAACGCACACTCCTTACTTGCATATATGCTGTTTATTTACATTATGCCGGCAAGGTATATTGTTGCTTTTTTATGTGTCAGAAAAATAGAAGGCTGTGCTTATTCAAGCTACAGCCTCCCATATATCACGAACTATTTTTGCACCTTATTCCTCATCTGCACCGACAATCTTTACCTTTCCCTGATAAAGCTCATCTACTGCAACTGAAAGTGGCTTCTTCTTTGCATCTGCAATAACAAGTGGCTCCTGTCCGTCTATTATCTCCCGCGCTCTCTTTGCTGTTGCAAGCACGATTGAATATCTGCTGTTAACAACCGGCTGCTCGCCCGGCTCTACCTCTGCATTAACTGCTGACATAAGGTCTGTGTATGATGGATGTAACATGGAATTATATCCCCTTTCTTTAATATAAAAATATTACAAGCTTAATTATGCTCCTATAATTTATCAAAGTTTTTTAATCTGTGCAAGCTCTTCTTTTATTCCGGATATATATGACGACTGATGTTCTATCCTGCAGCTGTTGCTTCGGATAACAGCATCTACTGCCTTGATGCACTCCTCAAGATCATCATTGATAACAATGTAGTCATACTTCTCCATATCCTCGGCCTCCTCAGTAGCCCTGAGAAGTCTCTTTAAAATAGCCTCTTCGGACTCGGTGCCCCTGCCTGATAGTCTGTTCTTAAGCTCAGCTATACTCGGTGCTGATATAAAAATGAGAAGGGCGTCCGGAAACAGTTCTTTTACATTCATAGCTCCAAGAACCTCAATCTCAAGTATAATGTTCTTGCCCTGCTTAAGGCCTTCCTCCACATATTTCTTTGGTGTGCCATAGTAATTATCTACATACTGTGTCCACTCAATAAATCCGCCATAATCAATAAGCTGTTCAAACTCTGACCTCGCCATAAAGTGGTACTCTCTGCCATCAACCTCGCCCTCTCTTGGAGCTCTGGTTGTAGCGGAAACAGAAAGATCATATCCATAATCTGACACAAGTCTTTTAACAACTGTTCCCTTTCCAACACCTGAAAATCCGGATATTACTATAAGTGAACCTCTCTTTTTATTGTTATCTTCCATATTTAAAGCACCTCGCATCTAATTGTATAATAATGTGTACTACACCTCTATCGTAAACATGTAAGCTTTGCTCTATTCAAGATTCTGTATCTGCTCTCTTACCTTTTCAATATCTGTCTTAAGCTGTATTGCCCGATCAGATACATCAAGGGAATTGGCCTTTGAAAGAATCGTATTGGCTTCTCTGTTCATCTCCTGTGCTATAAAATCAAGCTTTCTTCCTACACTGCCCCCTGCCAAAAGTACACCGGCAGTACTGTCAATATGACTTCTAAGTCGTACTGTCTCCTCATCCACACAGATTTTGTCTGCATATATAACAACCTCTGTTGCGATTCTGTTCTCATCAATAACAGGGTTATCAAGTATCTCCTTAATCTTGTCTAAAAGCTTTAGTCTGTACTGTTCAACAAGCTTTGGAGAAACCTCCTCGATATAACTTATGGCATCCTTCATTCCATCAAGCTTACCAAGTATATCATGCTTAAGATTCTCTCCTTCAGTAATTCTTGATTCTACAAACATATTTGCCGCCTCATCAAGAGCCCCTTCAAGAATCTTCCAGAGAGCATCCTGATCCACTGTCTGCTCCTCCACGGTAAATACATCCGGAAACTTACCTAACGCTTCCGGGGTGATGCTGTTTGCTATGCCAAAATCCTCTGACATCTGCTTAAAATACTCCATGTACTTTTCTGCAACATCCTTATTGTACTTAAGTCTTACATTGTCCTCAGAATAATCCTCATATGTTATAAATACGTCAACCTTTCCACGCTCAATGTATTTCTTCAGATGCGTTCTTATGGACGTCTCAAAAAAGCTGATCTTCTTTGGCAGCTTAATGTTAACATCACAAAATCTGTGATTCACAGATTTCATCTCGACTACTATTTTGTATGAGTCTGTGACCTTCTCGCTTCGTCCAAACCCTGTCATACTTTTTATCATGGTTTTCTCCTCTTGTCTGCTATACATGCAGTTAATCTATTATACTTCACCGTATCACAAAAATCAATCAGCTTCCTGCTTTATACATGCAATATCAGGCTCTGCTATCATTGAATAATTTGTATGGTAAATAACATATCCGGGCTTTGCACCGGCAGGTTTTTTTATGTTTCTCCTTCTTGTGTAATCCACCTCAACCTTTGGATTTGTCCTGCCTGACGAGTAATATGCAGCAAGCCTTGCAGCCTCCTCATAGGTTGAGTCCGGCATATCATCAGCCCCCAAAAGTCTGACTATAACATGCGAACCCGGCATTTGCTTTGCATGAAACCACATATCTCCCCCATTTGCGACCTTAAAGGTGAGCTCGTCATTCTGTATATTATTTTTTCCAACATACATATGAAAGCCATCACTTGAAATAAAATGCAGTGGCTTCGTCTTTGTCTGCTTTTTATCTCCCTTTTTCCCATAATTACCCTTGATGTAGCCACTTGAAACCAGCTCCTCCTTCACCTGGGTAAGGTTGCTTTCCGAGGTTGCCATATCCAAAAACAGCTGAACTGAAAGAAGATAATCAAGCTCGCTTTTTGTTTCAACCGTAAGCTTTAGGAGAGCCTCGTAGGTTCTTTTCTGTTTGTTGTACTTTGCAAAATACCTCTTTGCGTTTTCAAGAACAGATATAGTCTTATCAAGAGGGATTGTTATCATCTCATTTGTATAATAATTAAGCGCCTCCATGCTGTCGGTTCCCTCAGGAACACTATACCCGTATGTGTTTATCAGCTCACCATACACCTTATATTTTTCTCTCAACTCTGTATCCTTCATCTGTTTAATCTGGAGGTCATATTTTTTACTTGTTCTCTCAATTGCATTTGACACAATTCTTCTTAAATCAGCTGACTTTTGTCTTATTCTTGTGACAACACTTTTCCGGTAAAAATACTCGTCTAAAACCCGGGAAATACTATCCCTTTCTTCGATATTTTTATCGGAATACATTGTAAGCCGCACTGAAGAAAACTCCACAGGACTGTTGCCATCCATGATGATCTCAGGTGTATAGTGTCCTTGTCTGATATCTGAGACAAGCCTGCAAAACTCCTCCCACAGTCTGTCTGTGTCACAAGCCTTTAAAGCGGATGCGGACATATTGCCATCAAGTCCGGCTCTGAAGGTAAGCTCAGCTGCAATTACGGGAGAAAAGCCTGTGATATTCTGATATAGTGCCTTTATTATGTTTGTGGGGCTTTCCATTATACGACAGACAAATTCATCCTTTGTTATCGATAGTGGTGAAAGCTTATCTCCCCCCGGTGGATACTCATATGTTCGTCCCGGAAGCACCTCTCTTACTGAGCTGACCATATGGGAAATATGCTTAATGCTGTCAATTATAACATTATCCTCTGTCGTAAATATTATGTTGCTGTGCTTTCCCATAATCTCAAGAATAAGGTTTTTCCTCCTTATGTCCCCAAGCTCATCGAGATGCTCAATTACAATGACAACTATACGGTCAAAGCCCGGCTGATATACATCCACAATTCTTCCATTGTTTATGTGCTTTCGAAGGAGCATGCAGAAGTTTGGTGCAGTCATGGGATTCTCCTTTGACGAAGGAATGAAATATAACAAAGGAAGACTGGCATCGGCTGACAAAAGGAGCTTATAGTTTTCCTTGTTATTCTTGACCGTTATAATAAGCTCATCCTTTTCCGGCTGGTATATTTTATATATTCTACCATCAATAAGGTTTTCTCTCATATCCCTTACAACGTTCGATATTACTATTCCATCAAATGCCATATCTATATCTCCTAAATCTCAAAAAAGGGGCAGAAAATGTATATCATTTCCTGCCTCCCTGATAATCTGCGACCTATTGTTTACAATGAATTATAAAGATCCTTGTAAATATTCGCTGAACTATTCCATGAATAATCCTTCTCCATGCCTCTTTTCTGGATGAAATACCACGCCTCTTTATTGTTGTAATATACATCCTTTGCATAGTTTATTGCGCCTAAGAGCTCGTAAGCATCATAGTTTTTGAATGAGAAGCCTGTTCCGCTTCCATCAAACTTGTTGTACGCCTCAACTGTATCAGCAAGGCCTCCGGTCTCTCTGACAATAGGCACTGTTCCATATCTAAGGGCCATAAGCTGTGTAAGTCCACACGGCTCAAATCTTGATGGGACAAGCATTACATCACAGCCTGCATACATTTTATGTGATCGCTCATCTGAATAATAAATGTTTGCTGATACCTTTGCAGGATGTATGCCCTGATAGTACCTGAACATATTCTCATACTTTCCATCACCTGTTCCAAGAACAATGAACTGTACGCCATCACAGCAAATATTGTTCATAATTCTATCCACAAGATCAAGTCCCTTCTGATCTGTAAGCCTCGAGATTATACCAATTACGAACTGGTTTTCATCCTGTGGAAGACCGCATTCCTTCTGAAGCTCAAGCTTATTAATCTTCTTGTATCGGTCGAAATTGTCTATATTGTAATTCTTATATATCTGCGGATCCGTTGCAGGATTCCACACCTCATAATCAATACCATTGACAATTCCCCAAAGTGACTGCCATCTTGCACTTAAAAGTCCGTCTAATCCTTCGCCATAATAAGGAGTCTGAATTTCCTTTGCATATGTGTTACTTACAGTTGTAATCTTGTCTGCATACACAAGTCCGCCCTTAAGCATGGCTGCATCCTTCTTAATCTCCAGCTTATCAGGTGTGAACACATAATCAGGAAGTCCTGAATATGCTTTAATTGTCTTAATATCCCACTTGCCCTGAAACTGAAGGTTGTGTATTGTCATTACGGACTTCATACCTGAATAAAAAGGATTACCTGCAAACAGCGTCTTCAAATATACAGGTACAAGTCCTGCCTGCCAGTCATGGCAATGTACAATATCCGGCTGGAAGCCTATGGAAGGAAGAATTGAAAGGGCTGCCTTAGAGAAATAACAGAACTTCTCAATATCCCACTTAATATCTCCATATGGCGTAAATCCGTTGAAATAATATTCATTGTCAATAAAGTATACCTTTACGCCCTCATACTCAAGATACATAATGCCAACATAGTCATTCTTGTATCCTATATCCATATAAAAATGTGTTATATACTGCATCTTCTCCCTGTACTTGTTTGGTATACAAAGATAATTTGGCATGATAACACGCACATCATACTCTTTCTTATCAAAAATTTTAGGCAATGTTCCCACTACATCTGCAAGTCCACCTGTTTTTATAAAAGGTACACATTCGGACGCTATATAAGCAACCTTCTTCATCAAACAAACCCTCCATAACATCTTCATATTTGTTATATATATGCAAAGCAAATTATATCTATTTTACATACATACCTTCTTGCATTATACCACACTGCTGTGTATAATTCAACAAACTCCCATACCTGTATGTACACTTCCATACCTGTATGTACGCTACCATATTTATACTGGACAATAATCACACAATTTCATAAAATATAACAGAAAGTCACTATTACCACTTTTTAAATAATAGGCAGCAATATATACACTGTCTTAATAACAAGAAGGAGATTTGCTATGTCAGATTATAAGAACGATGATATGATGGAGATTGAAATGATTGATGTTGATTTCGAAGACGGCAGCACCTGCAGCTGTGAGGTTATTGCAAAGTTCGATGTGGGAGACAGTACATACGCTGCCCTTCTTCCTGTAGATGATGAGGAAGCAGACATTCTCGTATACAGATACATTGAGCTAAGCGAGGAGGAAGTTGACCTTCAGGAAATTGATGATGAAAATGAGTTCAACCGTGTAGCGGATGTGCTTGACGAAATTCTGGATGACCTGGAGTTCAATTCTGAGGAATAATAGCTCCCCTAAGCTGCGGCGAGATGCGCGCCTGCCTGATGCAGGGGCAGCATTTTCTGCTTATCTCCGCCATCCGCCGCAAGCTGTTATATACCCTTTATCAACTCATTTGCCATTGTGTATTCCAGACTAAGTGTCTTTGTTGCATCTATTTTATCGAAATATACACACAGCCTTTTATCGTCCACAAAGGTTATTGTTCCTCTGCCATACCTTTTATGTATTATTTCATTTCCCGTCTTTAACAGGATTCTGTCTACAAGCATTTCCTTTACAAACCTGGAGGTCTCACATTTTTTCCCATACATCTTTTCAGGAACATATACGTAAAGACCATATTTTGCTCTTGTAAGTGCCACATAAAACAGTCGTCTCTCTTCCTCTATGCCATCTGTGTCAAAGCACTTTTTATGAGGAGAACAGCCCTCTACACAGTTTAGTATGAATACGTGGGAAAACTCCAGTCCCTTTGCCCCATGCATTGTTGACAAGGTCACCATATCTTTTCCTGTGTAACCCTTACGGTTTTTTTCTGCCAGCTGACTTGTGTATGTGTCTATATATGAAAACCAATCGTCAAAGCTCTCAAAATCCCGGGCACTTTCCTGTATCTCCTCAAGCACGTCCATATAGTCCTGCGCATTGACTCCTCTGTATTTGGCATAGGAATCAACATACGCATCAAGTCCAACAGCCTTTCTGATGTAATTGACTGCTCCATAAGGGCCTAGCCTTGCTATCCGTCTCAAATCATTTTCAAGTACATTTATGTTGTTTACAACTCTGTAATTATCCTTGTAGTATTCCCTGATGCTCTCAAAGTTCACTCTTTCTCCATCAAGGGCGTCCCTGCTGACATATCGGTTTGGCTTATTGATTATTCTGAGCAATATACTTCTGTCAAACGCCCCCCTTGAAAGCCTGATATAATCAAATATGCATTCTCCAAGAAAATGTGTAAAAACATTTGGGATGCTGTCCTTCATTGTAAATGGTATGCCATTTTCCATAAGCTTTGTGGCAAGCCCTCTTGGCTCTGTGTTTGTTCTATATATGATTGCCATCTCGGAAAACAGGACGCCGGCCTTACTGAGCTGCCTGATCCTGTCAATAAGATGACTATTCTCTTGAGCCACTGTGTCAACCTTTACTACATGTACTCTCTGAGCCTCCCCGGGATTAAAGGCAGAAACTAATGCCTTATCATACCTGTCCACGTTGTTCCTTATTACCCGCTTGGAGCACTCAACGATATCATAGCTGCATCTGTAATTTACATTCAGATACTCTATAGACGTGTTTGGATAATCCTCCGGAAACTGCTTCATTATTGACGGCATTGCACCTCTAAAACCATATACCGACTGATCGTCATCTCCAACAGCAAATACATTCTGTGTATCTGCAGCAAGCATCTTTACAATAAGATACTGTATTCTGTTTATATCCTGAAATTCATCAATTAAAATATACTTAAATCTCTCCTGCCACAGCCTTAGTATGTCCGGCCTTTTATCAAGAAGCTCATATGTAAATACAAGCATGTCATCAAAATCAAGCTTTTGATGTTTTCTCAAATAATTCTCGTATTCATCATATACGATCTTAAAATCACCAGACCTCATTGATGTACTTTCATAGGAGCTTATGTCAAGCATCTCACTCTTTACATTTCCAATCTCAGATACAACATTTCTTGCAAAGTCCTCCTGTGCATCATATTTGAAGCCATGGCGGTCAATGGAGTTTCGTATTGCAGAATACTTCTCAGCTTCCGTCACTATATTGTCCGGAGTGTAATTGTAGGCATTCCTCAGCATCCAGAAAAATACAGAATGGAAGGTTCCGAAAGTGACACCGCGTCTTTGTCCGCACAGCTTCTCATATCTGCTCTTCATCTCGTTGGCGGCAGCCTTTGTAAATGTAATTACGAGTATATTGTCCGGTGATATACCCATAACCTCTGTCATGTTCATTATTCTGTGGGTAAGCACAGTTGTCTTTCCTGAGCCCGGTCCGGCAAGAAGTAGCATAGGGCCATATGTATGTTTTATTGCATTTAATTGGGCTTTATTAAACTCCATGTATATATCTCCTTCGGTGAAGTAGGCATAATAAAAGGACGGCATAAACTATACTCTTTATACCATCCTCTTATTATGAGCAATATGCTTATCAACAAAAATACCGGATAATTTCTACTTTCCGCAGCACTTCTTGTACTTAAGTCCGCTGCCGCAAGGACATGGATCATTTCTTCCAACCTTTGGAGCCTTAATTACAGTTCTTGATGACTTCTGTATCTTATACAGCTCATCTCTCTTCTCCTTAGGGAAAATACCATCCCACTGAGGAAGTGTATAAAGCCACTCAGCATTACACTCCACCATGTTCATATAAAGCTTTTCGAAATCGATCATAAGCTTTACTTCAGAATCCTCTGTTACATCATCAAGATTGTTTGACTCTAAAAGGCTGTCATCAATTCCATCAAGGAAACCAATCATAAACTGAATTGTAAGGCCATACTTTTCTGCCAGCTCTTTTACGGTTCCATGCTCAGGCTCTGCAACAGGGTTAGCAAGAAGCTTCTCATATACTCCCTTCTCTGCCTGGAAATAGCTAAGCCAGAATTCCTTACCCTCCGGTGTTCTGTCATCTAATCCGTATGCGTAATCGCGCCATTCTTTTAATAAACTCATATCATCTACCTCTTAAGTATTTAATAAACTTTAAAGAGTATATCAAATTATATTCTTTTTTTCAACATTTTTGTATGTTCACATCAATCTTGTTGTATGTTCACATCAATCTTGTTGCTCATGCTGTCTGTCTTCAGGCTCTGCTCCTTCTTTTCTGATGTCCTGGCCCTTTCTTTTTAGAACTCTTGCGATAAGAGCAATGCCCCAGCAAAGAACAGGTATAATAACATCCAGGAACAACATTGCGGCAATATAATCACTGCCCATAACACCCATAATAAAGGTGGCAATGTAAAGGCCTGCCAAAAGAATGACAAGCAATATCGCTCCTACTTTCTTAATATTATTCATAACGTCAGTCTTTCTTTTTTATCCTCTCAAAATACTTCTGTATATTCATCTCATATCCATTGTCTGAAGGCTCATAGAACACTCTGTTAGCCATCTTGTCCGGAAGGTATTGCTGCTCAACATAGTGGTTTTTATAATCATGTGCATACTTGTAGCCGGAATGTCCAAGCTTTTCTGCTCCCGTATAGTGTGCATCCCGAAGATGAACGGGAACCATTCCTGTATCCTCGTTTTTCACAGCCTCCATAGCGCTAAATATTGCGTTGGTGCATGAATTGCTCTTTGGCGCACAGGCAACATATATTGCAGCCTGGGAGAGTATAAGCTGAGCCTCAGGCATGCCAACCTTTGCTACTGCCTCAGCACAGGCGTTTGCCACAACAATGGCATTTGGATCTGCATTTCCTACATCCTCACACGCACATATCATTATTCTTCTGGCTATAAATTTAATATCTTCTCCGCCATAAAGCATCTTGGCCAGATAAAACACAGCGGCATCAGGATCTGAGCCCCTCATACTCTTGATAAAGGCGGATATTATATCGTAATGATTATCACCATTCTTGTCGTATCTTATTGCCCGCTTCTGTATACATTCCTCCGCCACATCCAGGGTTATGTGAATCTTTCCATCATCACTTCTCTCAGAGGAAAGAATCCCAAGCTCAATTGCATTTAATGCCGCTCTTGCATCTCCGGATGCCATATCAGCAAGGAAATCTGCAGCAGCATCATCAATAACTGCATCATACGCTGCCATTCCATCATCCGAATAAACTGCTCTGTGAATAAGGACCTTTATATCCTCCTTTGTAAGAGGCTCCAGCTGGAATATATGAGATCTCGAAATCAAAGCCCCATTCACTTCAAAATAAGGATTCTCTGTTGTGGCTCCAATAAGTATTACCGTGCCATCCTCCACAAAAGGAAGAAGATAATCCTGCTGAGACTTATTAAATCTGTGAATCTCATCAATAAACAAAATCGTCTTTCTTCCATACATGGCCTTATTTTCTTTTGCCTGCGAAATCACCTGCTCCATATCCTTTTTGCCGGCAGTTGTGGCATTGAGCTGTGAAAACAGCGCCTTTGTTGTGTTTGCAATTACCATTGCAAGGGTGGTTTTCCCGGTTCCCGGTGGTCCATAGAAAATAAGCGAGCTTAGCTTGTCTGCTTTAATTGCTCTGTAAAGCAGCTTATCCTTGCCAATTATATGTGTCTGACCAACAACATCATCAAGCGTCTTTGGTCTGAGTCTTTTTGCAAGGGGGGAGTCATCATCATTAAAATTCTCCCTCATATACTCAAATAAATCCATAAATAATTACCTGCCAAATATATATACTCTCAAAAAAACTTAGAAGCCCGATATAAGCATTCGGACTTCTAAGCTATGTACGCACCAACTATTTTATGATATCCAGCTTTCTGAGCATATCATTAAACTTCATGATATCTATCGGCTTACAAATATAATCATCATAGTCATCACTTGCAAGATTACTGTCAAAGCTTGCCTCATCCAGTGCACTGGTCATGATAACCTTTGACCTGAGCATCCTTGACACTCCATGCTTTCTTTCAGCACTTCTGATGGACGCAAGCACCTTATATCCATCAATCTTCGGCATCATAATATCAAGACATACGAGCTGGAATATCTCGCCCTTCTCAAGTGCATTGACAAACTCATCTACCGCTGCTATTCCATCTGGTGTGATTACCACTTCTCCAAACTTACTTAAATACTTTGATAAAAATTTGGCATTCGCAACATCATCCTCAGCAATTAATATCTTCATGACAATTCCTCCCTAATTTTACGACCTAAGTACCTTTTCCAGATGTCCCAGCATCTCCTTAACTTCTATTCTGAAACTCTTTCTGGAATACTGATTCCTGCGTTCTAGCAAGCCTTCGGTAAAGATACCGTTAAATATAAGCGTAAGTTCCTTAGGTGAGAACACCGCTCTTATCTCCTTGCTGTCTATTGCCCCTTGAAATAGTGAACACACAAAATCATTACGTTTCAACATGCACTCAGAAATAATATCTCTCGTCTCTGACAAATGCAACAGCTCCTCATAGTGCAACATAATTGCCCCCATACCAATATAGTTATCATAGTATGTTGCGTATGTATCTGCATAGTACTTTATCTTGTCCCAATAAGTTCCATCTAAATGATTAACCGTTCTTTGGATGTTGACATCAAAAGCTGCATATTCCTTAACAACTGCAATAAGTACCTCGTCAATTCCCCCAAAATACTTATAAATCAGCGTGTCCGATATATTCTGTTTACGTGCAAGGTTCTTCGGTGTTAGAGCATGTAATCCCAAATCTCCGATCAGTTCGATAGCTGAGGCGATAATCTTGTCCCTTCGGGAAATATAACTATCGTCCAATATTCGTTCCTCCCATTACATATATTTTTAGCCCTTAAAACACTGCTTTCATTCTATGCTATGGGATAGGTTTTGTCAACCTTTGAAGCGATTATCGGTGCTCTTCAGGCAATGTTTATTGTGTCATTTTCCATACTGTATAAATATACATTATCTGAAAGAAAATCCATGTCCGAAACAATATTGGTGTTAGCTTCCTTAACCATATTTTTAAGAGAAGCAACACTAAAGCTGCAACATGAGCTTATGAATATAAGCTCATGAACGCTTGATGGAAGGATATATATGTCTCCCCCCACCATCTGTGCGCAGCTCCTTAGCATACCATCATAAAGAAGACTTGTTGCACCGTTTATCATATTTGAGTTGGTTAACACAAACAGCTCATCTGTGTTTTCTCTGTCTTTCACATCGAAGCTGATTCCGTAACGGTCAGAAACGATGCTCTCCATGCTTTCACAGATGTACGGGAACATCCTCTCTGTGTTCTTTAGTGCAAGGCTGTAGAGGCTGTATTCATCAAGCCCCCATCTTTTCATATCACTTTTGGTTACAACTGTAGATGCAACCCCTTCGTCAGTAATAGAGATAACCCTTCTGAACACTATAGCCAGATCATTATACTCAATAAAGGGTACGTTCTTAAGAGACAGCTTATTCCTATCTCTGTTTATAAGTCTGACTATTATGCTGCCTAGCACATTTGTCTCATTTGTAACATCCTCCACGGAAAAACAGTTTTTTCCGCTTCTCTCCCTGATTAATACAAGAATGTCTGACACAATATCATCAGGGTCCTTTCCCTGTTCATATTCATCGAAAAATGGTTCTAAATAAATGCTTGGACTTATGCTGTCCTTCTCCCCGAAAATACTGACAGCGGTCCGTTCAACATCATTGTTCTTTAAAAGCTTCCTGACAGATACCTCTGCCTCATCACTTTCCTCTAGCAGTCTAATCTTTAGCTTATCTGCAATTCGTGCTGTAAATTCTTCAAAATTCATAATACTCTCCTTTGACATGTATGTAGAATAATATCTATTCACACCTTGTTTATAGTCAAACGAGCGCGCTCCATTTTATAGAACAGAAATATTTCTATGGTCAATTCTATAAAATGGAAATATGAAATTCAATAGTTTTGGTGCGCTAATAAATGGAATCCTGCGCTTTATACTGGCATATGAGAATGATTATCAATAAGATGCTACAAAATCACTTAAAAAGGAAATAAATGCATCCATCTCCTCATCTGTACCAATGGAGATTCTTAAATAATTATCGATACGTGGCTTATCAAAATACCTTACATATATATTTGCTGCCTTTGCCGCAGAAAATATCTCCTTAGCAGGAATACTTTCATGAGTAGCAAACACAAAATTTGCAGAGGAAGGCAGACAGGTAAAACCAAGAGGCTTAATAGCACGAACAAATCTTTCTCTTGTGTTTACGACCTTTTGTATAGTGCTTCTAAAGTACTCCTCATCCTTAACAGACTCTGCCCCCATGATAATGGATGGTCTGTTCATAGTATATGAATTGTATGAATATTTTACATCATTCAGTGCTTTTATAAGCACAGGATTGCTTATTGCATAGCCTATTCTAAGTCCTGCCATGGATCTTGATTTTGAAAATGTACGAACAACAACAAGATTATCATACTTATCAATGAGCTCAAGTGCTGATGTACCGCCAAAATCTATGTATGCTTCATCGACAATAACGATAACATCTCTGTTATTGCTGACAATATCCTCCACATTTGAAAGCTTCTCATATATACCAGTAGGAGCATTCGGGTTCGGAAAAACGACTCCCCCGTTTTGCTTGTAGTAATCCTCCTTCACAAGCCTGAAGCTCTCGTCAACCGGCAGCCTTTTATATGGTATTTTAAACAGTTCTGCCCACACATCATAGAAGGAGTATGTAATATCAGGAAATACTATAGGCTTATCTGAGTTGAAAAATGTAAGAAAAGACATAGCAAGCACGTCATCTGAACCAACTCCCACAAAAACCTGTGATGGCTTAACACCATGATACTCTGCAAGTGCATTAACGAGATCGGATGCTGTAGGATCCGGATATAATCTGAGCAGCTCCTGATTCTGCATAACCTCCTTAGCCCTCGGTGATGGTCCATAGGGATTCTCATTTGTATTTAGCTTTATTACGTTCGTATCCTTCGGTTGTTCTCCCGGAACGTAGGGCTCCACCTTACGTATGTTGTCTATCCAAGCTGACATATTATTCCTCCTCGTTTACCTGTGCAAGCTTTGCAGTCTGGTCTGCAGCGATAAGACTGTCAATAAGCTCTGAAAGGTCTCCATTCATAATCTGATCAAGCTTATAGAGTGTTAGCTTGATCCTGTGATCCGTTACTCTTCCTTCAGGGAAATTATATGTTCGTATCTTCTCTGACCGGTCTCCTGTTCCTACCTGGCTCTTTCTGTTTGCCGCCTCAGCATCATGCTGCTTCTGAAGCTCAATATCATACAGCTTTGATCTGAGAAGGGCAAATGCCTTAGCCTTATTCTGAAGCTGTGACTTCTCTGTCTGGCTGTAAATAACTATACCTGTAGGAATATGTGTAAGACGAACAGCTGAATCTGTTGTATTTACACACTGACCTCCATTTCCCGATGCTCTCATTACATCTATTCTTACATCATTATCATTGATCTCAACATCCACCTCTTCTGCCTCCGGCATTACAGCAACGGTGATTGTTGATGTATGGATACGTCCGCCTGATTCTGTCTTTGGTATTCTCTGAACTCTGTGCACACCACTCTCATACTTCATCTTTGAATATGCACCATCTCCTGTTATCATAAATATGGCCTCCTTGAAGCCACCTATACCATTTTCATTTACACTCATCAGCTCTACCTTCCATTTGAACTGATCAACGTACTTCTGGTACATTCTGAACACCTCGTAAGCAAACAGCGCAGCCTCATCACCGCCGGCACCTGCACGTATCTCAACGATAACGTTCTTTGAATCGTTAGGATCCTTAGGAAGAAGAAGTATCTTAAGCTCCTGCTCAACAACCTCTAGCTTTGCCTTTGCTTCTGATAGTTCTTCCTTCGCCATCTCCCTGAGCTCTTCATCACTTTCCTCTTCAAGCATAATCAGACTATCCTCTATTGTAGACTTTGCTGCCTTGTACTCGCCGTACTTCTCAACGATAGGAGTAAGCTCACTCTGCTCCTTCATAAGCTTTCTAAATTTATTCTGATCTGAAACCACGTCAGGATCTGTAAGCTGATTATTTAACGTATCAAGCTTATCTACCAATTCTTCTAATCTGTCAAACATAATAATACCTCTCTTTTTTCGTTATAATTAACCTGCATATCTTCCGTACACAACTCTGTCATTGTGACACAAATCCTTCACTATACGAACGTCATCATATCCCGAATCTACAAAGAGGTGCTGTACATCCTCTGCCTGATCATTTCCAATCTCAAATACAACATAACAGCCATCCTTTATATATTTTCTTGCATTATCTATTATTATTCTATAAAAATACAATCCATCAGCATATCCGTCAAGAGCAAGTCTCGGCTCATAATCCCTAACCTCCGGCATTAAGGTCTCAATTACATCGCTTCTTATGTAGGGTGGGTTGGATACTATAATATCGAACTTTCCTGAAACGGATGAAAACATGTCTGATTTACATACGGCAAACCGCTTATTGCTACCACACAGCTTTTCAACATTCCTTTTTGCAAGCCCAAGTGCGTCGTCCGATATATCCGCAAGAATCACGTTTGCATTTTCCCTGAAAAGGCCTATTGAAATTCCTATACATCCTGAGCCACAGCACATATCAAGAATTCTTTCTCCATCCACGGTGGAATTGTTGCATGTTTTTTCAATAAGGCCAAGGGCGGTCTCTACCAATGTTTCTGTATCCTGCCTTGGTATAAGCACATTCCTCGCCACATCAAATTCAAAACCACAGAAATTCTGTGTGCCGGTAATATACTGAAGCGGAACTCTGGTGCATCTTGTATCAATTAACTTAAGATACACGTCTTCCTGCTCCTCCGGCACCTCTTCATCTCTCATAAGAAGCATATTTACCCTGTCCATACCGGAAACATACTGCCATAAAATATCAGCATCCACGATATAGTCAGGCACTTTACTTTCCCTAAGTCTGTCCTTACCAATGTCTAACAGCTCTCGCATCTTCATATAAGCTCATCAATCCTCTATTTCACCCTTTTTCATAGCTTCCTGATATTTCTTCCAGTCTATTACTGCCTCAACAGATGCTATGGCTACCTCAATCATGTCAAGCTCAGGCTCTCTTGTTGTAAGCCTCTGAAGCCACTTTCCGGGAGCTGACAGTACATTTGAAACGCAGGAATTACTTCTTCCTGCAAACATAATAAACTCGTATGATATTCCTGCTATAACAGGAACAAGCAAGAGTCTTATGAGAAGCCTCATCCACGCAGTTTTCGCCCTGATAAACATAAATATTATTATACTTATTATCATTACAACAAACAGAAAGCTTGTTCCGCATCTTTTGTGATATCTTGAGTACTCCTTTACATTTTCAGGGGTAAGGGGCACGCCTGCCTCAAAACAGTTTATAGTCTTATGCTCTGCGCCATGATACATAAACACTCTCTGAATATCCTTCATGAGTGATATAACCGCAACATAACCAAGAAATATTGCAAGTCGGATTACGCCCTCTATGGCAGACATAAGAAAGCTGTTTTTTACTACCTTTCCTATTAACTCCCCTATAAATGCCGGAAGCATCATAAAAAGTGCTATTGCAAATATAAGAGAGAATGCCACAGTTCCAATCATAAGTGCATCTTCTGACTTCTTCTTTTTTTCAGGGTCGGCTTCCCTCTTACCGGTATTTGCTTTTTTCTCTGATTCCGGTGCTTTTTCTGTCTGTTCTTCCTCTTCCTCATAAAAGGAAGCAGAAAACATAAGCGTTTTTACGCCTATCATCAGCGATTCCACAAAATTAACTACTCCTCTTACTATTGGGACTCTAAAAAAAGCATGTTTTGAGCCAATGGACTCATATTCCACCACATCTATGGCTATATCCTTATCCGGTTTTCTGACTGCAACAGCGTATTTGTCTCCATTCTTCATCATTACGCCCTCTATTACAGCCTGACCGCCTATTCTTACTCTCTTCACAGTTATCTCCTAAATAATAATAATCTATATAATATGTATTAAAGTGACGGTACTATTAATAGTCATTACCTAAACATAAAAAAACAGCTTGAGATTATTCTGAAAATAACCTCAAGCTGTCATTGTTCTATTAGTTGGCTGAAACGCCATACTTCTTGTTAAACATATCAATTCTACCACGAGCTTTGATTGCCTTCTGCTGGCCTGTGTAGAATGAATGACACTTTGAGCAAATCTCTACATGAATCTCTTCCTTAGTTGAACCTGTAACGAACTCGTTACCACAGTTACATACAACCTTTGCCTGATAGTAATCTGGATGTATTCCATTACGCATTTTCTTCACCTCTTTACATATATTTTTATATATGAGAACAGGCATATAGCCAGGGTTCTTCATAACACAACTTCTGTATTCTATCATAGCATTTTCTAAAGTGCAAGCAGTTTTTTCCTTTTTTATCATTTTATTATTATCCGGGGGCGTCCTGCACTTCATTTTCGCCTCTGGATTTCCTGCAGCGATATCAATGTCCATCTTATATACGACATCTTCGTCTGATTAATTACTTTCTAAATAAAGACTGTTTAACATAATGGATAAACTCTGTGTTGTTCTTTGTTCTGACAAACAGCTTCCTTACATCCTCAAGCACATCCTCAGCCTTGTTTCCGGTCAGCTCCCTGTGTATGGCGGCAACAACCTCCTGCTCCTCCTTTGTTAGCAAAAGGTCATCTCTCCTTGTACCTGATTTTGCAATATCAATAGCCGGGAATATTCTCTTTTCCGAGAGTCTTCTGTCAAGGACAAGCTCCATATTGCCTGTACCCTTAAACTCCTCAAAAACTACATCATCCATCTTGCTTCCCGTATCAACAAGTGCTGTTGCAAGTATTGTAAGACTTCCACCTTCTCTCATATTTCGGGCTGCACCGAAAAATCTCTTTGGCATATGAAGAGCCGCCGGGTCAAGTCCACCTGAGAGGGTTCTTCCACTTGGTGACACCGTGAGATTGTAGGCTCTTGCGAGTCTTGTTATGCTGTCAAGCAGAATAACAACATCCTTCTTCGACTCCACAAGTCTCTTCGCTCTCTCTATAACCATCTCCGATACTCTTCTGTGATGGTCAGGAAGCTCATCAAAGGTTGAATATATTACCTCTACATTTGGGCCCTCAATAGACTCTCTGATATCTGTTACCTCCTCAGGGCGCTCATCTATAAGGAGAACCAACAGATGCATATCCTTATAGGTAGTGCTTATCTTCTTTGCAATCTGCTTCAGCAGTGTAGTCTTTCCTGTTTTTGGAGGAGATACTATCATACCTCTCTGTCCCTTACCTATCGGTGCAAGAAGATTTATCATTCTTATTGGTATAGGAGAGCCGTCTCCATCAAGATTGATTCTTTCATTTGGAAAAATTGGAGTGAGATCTTCAAAGTTCTTTCTTTTGCTTATCTCTGCAGGGCTCTGTCCATTTACGCTTCCCACATAAAGCAGTGCGCTGAATTTCTCTCCCTGTGTTTTATTCTTAATATTTCCTATAATTATATCTCCGGTTTTTAGTCCAAAGCGTCTTATCTGAGCAGGAGAAACATAGATATCCTGGTCACCCGGCATATAGTTTGCACTTCTGATAAATCCATATCCTTCTGCCATAACCTCAAGTATTCCGTTTGCAATTCTTCCACTGTCAAGCTCCTGTACATAATCAGGCTTCACTTGCTGCTCTGCTTTCTGGTTGTCGTCTGTCTTTCCCTCTATATCCTTTAAGTCTGTCATATCCCGCTCAGAAGTCTTCTTAACATCAATATCAGAATCTGCAGCTCTGCCCTCGCCTGTGTTTTTCTGCTCACTGTTTCTTCTGTCAGGCTGTTCACGATATGTATTTTGTTGTCTTGCCACAAAACGGACTGTCGGTCTGCTTTTCTGCCTTACGGTCTCTGAAACATGCTCTGCCTTTTGTGTTTTATCTGAATATTCAATATTTGATGCTGCTTTTTCTCCAAAAGCAATGGCATCCGGCTCTGTCTGACTGTTCCTGCTTCTATCAACCGATACTGCAGTAACATGCTCGCTTACGTATTTGTTCAAAAACTCAGCAAGCTCAGCCTTCTTCATAGAAGAACAACCCTTTATTCCATTATCCTTCGTAAACTTTCTCATCTCAGCAAGAGAAGCGTTCGTAAAATCCATAGTAACTCCTTTCCATACGAAACACAGAATCATAACAATACAAAATCACTCTAAAATCAAAAATATAAATTTAGCTATAGGGAAAAATCACTTTAAGAAATAAGTGTCTCTACATGATAAACAATAATATGAAGTAAAAAAAAATATGTATCCGCTCAAAACACATCAATTATTGAATAACGCCCGGGCGCTACCTGTGACAAGATGTGCATCTTCTATTCGCACATTATAACACATCTGATTGAATTGTAAATATTGAATATGAAATATTGATTTATTATTTTTCAAATGCTATTATTTAAAATACGCTTAACTAGAAGGGGAAGCATGGCAGGTTAACTACAGTTTTTTACTACAAAGGATATTATATGAATTCTGATTCAATTGTACTATATAAGCTTATAATTTTATATATGCTTGACAGAGTGGATTTTACCCTTACAAATTCCCAAATCACTGATTTTATTTTGGAAAAGGGTTACACCGGATATTTCACCATACAGGAGTCTCTCGGCGGCCTTGTGGACAGCAAGTATGTATTTGTATCAAGCATCCGAGGTACATCTCACTTCAAGATAACGGATAAGGGCGAGGAGGCTCTCAGCCTTCTTGAAAACAGAATTCCTTATGCCATAAAGAAGGATATCCTTGACTATTTTGAAAAAGAGAAGTTTAATCTTCGAAAGGAAACGGAGATTTGGTCTGACTACTGCTTAGACAGCAACAACGAATATACAGTTTCCTGCGTAATAAAAGACAGAAATGAAACACTCCTTGATATTAAATTCCAGGTTCCGACAAAATCACTGGCAGTTCAGATCTGTGATAACTGGAGAGACAAAAGCGCAGAGGTCTACGATATTCTTGTAAACCAGCTATGGACAAATAAAACCGGCAGCTGATATAAGCTTACATAGCACATATCAGCTGCCTATTTTAATTTTCAGTCTTTATTGTATCCTCGATAAGCTGCCATATCTCATCTCTTCCCTGCTTTGTCTGGGCGGAAAACGGAATCATGACAGTTCCCGGTATAAGTTCCAGTTTTTCTCTTATTATTTTCAGATTCTTCTGAATCTGACTTCTTTTTATTTTATCAAGCTTCGTGCATATGATAACCGGCTCATAACCATTGTTTACTATCCATTCATACATAAGGCAGTCGTTCTCTGATGGCTCATGTCTGATATCAATAAGCAGAAAAACCTTCTTAAGCTGGGATGAGCTGTGAAGATACCGCTCTATCATTTTTCCCCATTTTGCTCTAACCTCAACAGAAACCTTAGCATAACCATATCCCGGCAGATCAACAAAATACAAGGCTTTGTTTATATTATAGAAATTAATAGTCTGTGTCTTTCCGGGCTGGGCTGAGGTTCGCGCCAGGGACTTCCTGTTTAACAGCCCGTTAATCAATGAAGACTTTCCCACATTTGACTTTCCGGCAAATGCAATCTCCGGAAATTCATTGTCAGGAAGCTTGCTCGTTATTCCGCACACAGTCTCAAGTTCAGCGCTCTTTATTATCATATACTCTCCTATCTGACAAGGGCAAATTCCAACACCTGTCTCATATTGTCTACCGTTTCCACGCAAAGTCCGGATGTGATTTCCTCATCAAGCTTTGCAAAATCTGCCTGATTCTTTGAAGGTATAAGCACCTTCTTTACACCTATCATCTTTGCCGCTAACAGCTTTTCCTTTAATCCTCCAATCGGGAGCACATCACCTCTCAGTGTTATTTCACCTGTCATGGCAAGCTTTCCATTTACGGGAACATTAAATATTGCAGAATAAAGCGCAGTTGCCATAGTAATTCCTGCAGAAGGGCCATCCTTTGGCACAGCACCCTCAGGGATATGTATATGAAAATCATGGGATGAAAAATAGTCTTTTCCCAGCTTTTCTGATTCTTTAAGAGATCTTATAAAGCTGAGTCCTGCCTGCGCAGATTCCTTCATAACATCCCCCATTTTTCCGGTAAGTATAAGCTGACCCTTGCCGGAAAATACATTCACCTGAATCTCAAGCGTAACTCCCCCCACAGCAGTCCATGCAAGGCCTCTTACCACACCTGTTTTATTTGCAAGGTTTCCATCCTCATCCTTGTAAATATGAGGTCCAAGATACTCATCCACATTTTTTCTTGTTATCTTTATTTCTTCTATATCCTCTGTAAGAAGCTTTCTGCATGCCTTACGACAGATTTTATCGATATTTCTTTCTAAGCCTCTGACACCGGCTTCTCTCGTGTAGTATCTGATAATATCTCTTATGGAGCCTGCATCAAACTTCATCTGACGCTTTGCAAGTCCATTTCTCTCCCTTGCCTTGTCTACAAGATAGAGCTTTGCAATGTGATACTTCTCATTTTCTGTATAACCTGAAATGTTTATTATTTCCATTCTGTCAAGAAGAGGACCCGGAATTTTTGATGCATCATTTGCTGTAGCTATAAACAAAACATTTGAAAGATCAATAGGCACGCCAAAGAAATGATCATTGAATTCCTTATTCTGTTCTCCGTCAAGAACCTCAAGTAGTGCAGAGGATACATCCCCCTTATAGTCACTTCCAACCTTGTCTATCTCGTCAAGAAGCATAAGAGGATTGTTTGTTTTTATCTTTATCATGGACTGTGCTATTCTACCCGGCATAGCACCAACATATGTCTTCCTGTGGCCTCGGATTTCTGCCTCATCTCTTACACCGCCCAAGGACATCCTTACATATTTTCTTCCTGTAGCTCTTGCAATGGATCTGGCGATTGATGTCTTACCTGTTCCGGGAGGACCTACAAGACAAATTATTGGAAGCTCACCTTTGCTGCTTAATATATGAACAGCCAGATAATCAATAATTCTCTCCTTTACCTCCTCAAGACCATAGTGGTCCTTGTCAAGTATTTTTATTGCCGCATTTATATCATCATTGTCTTTGGTTGAAATATTCCAAGGATATTCCAGAAGCACATCAATATAATTGGCTACAACGCTGCTCTCAGAAGAATTCTGGGGAATATTCTGATAATGAGTAATCTCCTTTTCAATTTTCTCATACACCTCCCGGCTACAGCCACAGCTGTCCAGTCTTTCCCTGAACTCCCTGACAGCCTTATCCACTCCGTTTTCTCCAAGCTCCTTTCTTATAACAGAAAGCTCTTCCCGAAGCACATATTCCCTTTGATGCTTAGCAGTCTCCTTGTTAACCTTATCCAGTATTTCCTTCTTTATATCGCCGATTGACAACAATTCATCCACAATATTGATAAGTCTCGTTGCCCTTAGCCTAACATCTGATATTTCAAGGAGCTCCTGCCTCTTATTATCAGAAAGCTTAATATAATCGGCCATTTTGTCAACAAGCTCATCGAGCTTGTCGCAGTCCCTTACTTCCTTATACTGCACCTTATTCTTTACAATGTTGCACTCATAGGACTTCTCCAGTTTTTCTCTGAGAATACTTAAAAATGCCTCTTTTTCATCTTGGCTTAAATCACAGGTTTCTTTCACCTCCTGGATCTCACAGGAGTAAAACATATCCTTGGTGTAAGAAACAAGTCTAGCTCTTTTATGGGTGTATAAAAGTACTCTCATAGTCTGACCTGCAAGTCTGACAAACTGCTTTACCTCCGCTATTACACCTACGTCATAAAAGGATATTGCATCTCCTTCCTCTCTTGGCATAGGTGAAGCGAGGAAGATCATCTCCTCATTTTTTATAGCATATTCCACCGCATTGCAGGAATCCTTTCTCTTTACATCAAGATAAAAGGTTAATCCTGGCATTACAACACCATCATTCAGGCTTATCATGGCCATCGTTTGTTTTTTATCACTCATATTTGTTCTCCGTTAAAAAATAAGACGTTACTATGAGGTAACGTCCTTTTTTGAGGTGATCTATCACACTCTATTTCGTACAGGCTATGCCTGACTTTTCTTCCTTTTTTCCTGGACCTTCTTTTTCTGAAGCTTATCTGTACTTACGTCAGCCTGTTCATCTACACGTATCACCTTTGGTTCAGCACCATCAGCAATTGACTCCTTTGTAATAATACATTTTTCAATGGAAGGATCTGACGGAACCTCATACATAAGATCAAGCGTTGCACTTTCCATGATTGAACGAAGACCTCTTGCACCGGTCTTTCTCTCCATAGCCTGCTTGGCAATCTCATATACTGCATCCTCTTCAAACTCCAGAGTAACCCCATCAAGCTCAAACAGTCTTTCATACTGCTTGCATATAGCATTCTTTGGCTCAGTGAGTATTCTGACAAGAGCCTTCTCATCAAGAAGATCAAGGGTAACAGCCACAGGAACTCTACCTACAAACTCCGGAATCAGTCCATACTTTACAAAGTCATGAGGCATAACCTGCTTTAATATCTGTCCCACATCCTGCTGTGACTGCTGAACAATCTCAGCATTAAAGCCAATAGCTTTCTGTCCCACACGATTTTCAATAATCTTCTCAAGGCCTTCAAATGCTCCACCACATATAAACAAAATATTTGTTGTATCAATCTGAATAAGCTCCTGATGTGGATGCTTTCTTCCACCCTGTGGCGGCACTGAAGCCACTGTTCCCTCTATTATCTTTAACAGAGCCTGCTGTACTCCCTCACCGGAAACATCTCTGGTTATGGATACATTCTCACTCTTTTTTGTTATCTTATCTATCTCATCTATATAAATAATTCCATATTGTGCACGCTCAACATCATAGTCCGCCGCCTGAATAAGCTTAAGCAGAATATTCTCCACGTCTTCTCCTACATAGCCTGCTTCTGTAAGTGTTGTGGCGTCTGCTATGGCAAACGGCACATTTAACAGCTTTGCAAGCGTTTGAGCAAGGTATGTTTTACCTGAACCTGTCGGTCCCACCATAAGAATATTACTTTTCTGAAGTTCTACATCAAAATTCTTACCAATAAGAACTCTCTTATAATGATTGTATACAGCAACAGAAAGCACCTTTTTGGCGTCCTCCTGTCCAATTACATACTCATCCAAAAAATGTTTAATCTCCTTCGGTCTTAAGAGGTTAATATCCTCCCCTGATTCCGAAATATCCTCATCCAGTATATCATTACAAAGTGTTACACACTGATCACAAATATAGCATTCCGGACCTGCAATCAGCTTTCTTACCTGATTCTGTGTCCTATTACAGAAAGAACATCTATGTATAATTCTATCGTCACCACTATCTGTCATCACAATACCCCTATACTAATATTTAGTCATATACCACACATGGATGCATCCAAAACCAGCATCTCCAATTCCAGACACATCCATGTATAATTGTATATATAGCTATATCGAATTATTCACAAGCACTATCTGCTTGCGATTACACTGTCAATAAGTCCGTACTCGCAGGCCTCCTGGGCTGTCATCCAGTTGTCTCTGTCAGTATCAGCTGCAATTACATCAATTGGCTTGCCTGTATTGTCTGCAAGTATCTTATTAAGCTTTTCTTTAGTCTTTAAAATATGTTTTGCCGCAATCTCAATCTCTGTAGCCTGGCCCTGTGTTCCGCCAAGCGGCTGATGAATCATAATTTCAGAGTTAGGAAGAGCATATCTCTTTCCCTTTGTTCCACCAGCTAAAAGGAAGGCCCCCATGCTTGCTGCCATTCCACAACAGATAGTAGAAACGTCACACTTAATGTACTGCATAGTATCATATATGCCCATTCCGGCTGTTACAGAACCACCCGGGCTGTTAATGTACAGTGAAATATCCTTTGACGGATCCTCCGACTCAAGAAATAAAAGCTGAGCTATTACAAGGCTCGCTGTTACATCATTCACCTCATCACCAAGGAAAATAATTCTGTCCTTCAAAAGTCTTGAATAAATATCATACTGTCTTTCACCACGACTTGTCTGCTCTACAACATAAGGAACTAATGACATACTATCTACCTCCATTCAATTAAGACTAAAGCTCATATCGCATAATACAATTAAACCTCTTTAGCCTCTGCTACAATAAACTCAGCAGCCTTCTTAACTGCAATATCCTTCTTCATGGCTGCTATCTCTGTGTCACCCATAAAGCCCTTGACATCCTCCAGCTTCATCTGATACTGAGCAGCCATCTTCTCAAGCTCCTCATCAACCTCTTCATCTGAAGCCTCTATATTCTCTGCCTTAACTACAGCCTCGAGAACTGCTCTCTGCTGTATTCTCTTAAGGGCATCAGGCTTAATTCTCTCAAGGAAGTCCTCCTCTGTTACATTAACAATCTGGAAGTACTGCTCCATCTTGATTCCCTGATACTGAAGTGACTGAGCGAACTCATCCTTCATTCTCTGCTGCATATCAGCAACCTGCGCATCAGCGATATCCATAGTTGCATTCTCGATAACCTTATCAAGAACCTTAACCTCCTTCTCGTTTGCAGCATCCTTGTTCTTCTTTGAAAGGAGCTTCTCCTTAACCTCTTCCTTGTACTGGTCAAGTGTATCACATCCACCAACCTCGCTTGCGAACTCATCGTTAAGCTCTGGAAGCTGTGACTCAGTAATTGTGTTGATCTTACACTTGAATACTGCTGGCTTACCTGCAAGCTCCTCAGCCTGGTAATCCTCAGGGAATGTAACATGAACCTCTACATCCTCTCCTACGCTCTTACCAACAAGCTGATCCTCAAAGGTATCAATGAAAGAATGTGAACCAAGAACAAGCTTATAGTTCTCGCCCTTTCCGCCCTCAAAAGCTACTCCATCAACAAAGCCTTCGAAATCGAGTGTAATCTCATCCTCAAGCTGTGCAGGTCTGTCGTTAACGATAACCTTTCTTGCATTCTGAAGCTGTTCCTTCTTGATATCCTCAAGAATCTCATCCTCAGTTACCTCTACGTTAATCTTCTCAACCTCTACACCCTTGTACTCGCCAAGTGTTACCTCCGGCTTTACAGCAACCTCTGCTGTAAATACAAAGTCCTTGCCCTTACCAATCTCTGTAACATCGATTGAAGGCTGTGAAGCAATCTCAAGCTCTGAAGCAACTGCTTCCTTTGGATAATACTCATTGATAAGTGAATTAGCCGCATCCTCATAGAACATCTCAGGACCATACATCTTCTCAACGAATGCCATAGGAACCTTACCCTTACGGAAGCCTGGAACATTAAACTTGCTCTTTGACTTGTTGTAAGCAGCTACCATAGCCTTGTCGAATTCCTCTGCAGGAACGGTAATTGTTAACTTTGCCATGCTGTGCTCGAGCTTTTCTACTGTGAAACTCATCTTTTATTTTCCTCCTTAACATGTGCAAATGGTGCCTTAGCCCTAGAATTAAGGCACTCAATTAGCATCCATTTATCTTTTAAAGTTTATGTGCGGGAACAAAAGTCCGCATCAATCTAGGATTATAGCATAATGTACAAATAATTGTCTAGCAAATTATACTACAAAGTTAAAAAGAAAAGGCACGAGAAAAGACCTGATGTACATATATCATACACCAGGTCCCCTCGAACTCGTAAAAATTACGATGCTTATATCAGATATTTATCTTCCTGACATCTGCTCTTCCTGTCTCTTGATCATCTGACGAACCATCTCGCCACCGATTGAACCAGACTGAGCTGCTGTTAAATCTCCGTTATAACCATCCTTGAGGTCAACACCGATTTCTCTTGCTACCTCCATCTTGAACTTGTTCATAGCACTCTTTGCTTCAGGAACACTAGCCTTGTTAGAGTTTGAAGTTGACATTACCCTATACCTCCGTACTAAAATATATATATTAAGACTTTCGTCTTGTTAATATTATGAGCAATACGGAAAAACTTATAATGGCAAATTATGCTATAAACAATCAATATTAGTACTTCATAGGCTCCTCTTCGCCGTTTAATACTCTGAGGGCACCCTGTGCAAGCGCAAGGAGCTCATCCTCCCCGGCATATACTGTAAACGGAGCAATAAAGCCTGCTCTCTTCTCAAGCTCTGCACATGTAGTCTTTGAGTAAGCAATTCCGCCCGTAAGAATAATCTGGTCTACCTTTCCGCGAAGCACTGTAGCCATTCCGCCTATATCCTTCGCAACCTGCTGATAGAAGGCATCCTGAACAAGCTTTGCATGCTCATCACCCTCATTTACCAGCTTTTCAAGATCTCTTGCATCATTGCTTCCAATATATGCATTGAAGCCGCCCTTGCCAACGAGCTTTTTCATAACCTCTTCCTTTGTGTACTCACCTGAGAAGCACATCTTAACAAGAGCGCCTGATGGAACTCCACCTGCTCTCTCCGGTGAAAATGCGCCATCTCCATCAAGTGCGTTGTATACATCAACTACCTTACCATGGTCATGAGCTCCAACTGATACTCCGCCACCCATGTGTACTACTATAAGGTTAAGGTCTGAATAATTCTTTCCAACCTCCTTAGCATATCTCTTTGCAACTGCCTTCTGATTCAGTGCATGGAATACGCTTACTCTAGGGAGCTCCGGTACACCGGAAAGCCTTGATGATGGCATAAGCTCATCTACAACTACAGGATCAACAATATAAGATGGTATGCCCAGCTCATCGCCAATCTCTCTTGCAAGAATACCGCCAAGATTCGATGCATGCTGTCCCTGAACACCTACCTTAAGGTCCTCAAGAAGCTCATCACTCACCTCATATGTACCACCCGGAATAGGCTTGAGCATTCCTCCACGTCCTACACATACATCAAGTGTGTTAATATCAAAATTCTTTTCTGCAAGCACGTCAAGGATAACCTTCTTTCTGAAGTCCTTCTGATCTACGATCATGTTGAAGCCTGCGAGCTCCTCTGTTGTATGTCTGAGTGTCTCCTCCAGCAATAAGGTCTCATCCTCAAACACACCAATCTTTGTTGATGTTGAACCTGGGTTGATTATAAGAATCTTACGTGACATTTTTATACCCTCCGAAATATTATTATTTATCCTTCTTAAGTGATTCAGCTACTACTGCAGCAAGAGCGATAGAGTTAAGCTTTACCTCAAATGTATCCGATCTTGAAGTAAGAATAACCGGAGCATCTGTACCGGTAATTATACATCCGTTCTTACATGCTGTTGTATGTACAAGTGTCTTGTATACAAGATTTCCTGCATGAATATCCGGGAAAAGAAGAATATCTGCATCTCCAACAATCTTACGTCCTGTTGCTCCCTTATGAACTGCTGCCTCAGGATCAATAGCAAGGTCCATTGAAAGTGGTCCGTCAACGATACAGCCTGTAATCTCCCCAGCCTCATTCATCTTTGCAAGCTCTGCGCCCTCTACTGTCTCCGGCATCTTAGGGTTTACTACCTCTACTGCAGCAAGTGGAGCAACCTTTGGGCAAGGAAGTCCGCAGGCATGAGCAACCTCTACAGAATTCTCTATGATTGACTTCTTCTCCTCAAGACTTGGATATGTCATAAACGCAACATCTGTAAGGTACAGAAGTCCGTCAATACCAGGTATCTCAAAGACACATACATGTGAAAGCGGCTTTCCGGTTCTAAGACCAACCTCCTTGTTCAGTACGCTCTTTAAGAAATCCTTTGTTGAGAGAAGTCCCTTCATATACATGTCAGCCTTGTGATCATGTACAAGCTTTACCGCCTTAAGCGAAGCCTCGATATCATCAGGCTCATTTATAATCTCGAATTCTGAAAGGTCCATTCCTATCTCATCAGCGATACTTCTGATCTTCTCCTCATCTCCAACAAGAATAGCATCTGCAATACCCTGTTCCTTTGCAGCCTTTACAGCCTCAAGGATAGGCGCATCCTGGGCCACTGCTACAGAAACTGTCTTTCTGCTGCACTCTGAAACCTTTGCCAACAAATCTTTAAAACTTTTACTCATCTTTCGCACCTCACGTGAAAATATTTTATACAAATCCACAAAATATGTTATCACTAATAATTACAAAGGTCAACACCGCTTTCCAAGCTGTGGAGCATACTTATATGATAAAGGCTGCTTTGTTATTCTTTTTTTCTTTTATATATTAGAATACCAATGGCAGATATTATAGCAGTTCCCAAAATCGCCAGCATCCATACAACAGGCACCTTATCTCCGGTATCCGGCGAGTCCTTTATTGTAAGCTTTTCTCCGGGATTCTTATTTGTTTTTTTATTATCTATAATAAGCGGGTTTCTGATATCATAGATATCCTTTGAAGTATCAATGCAAATGTCGGTATCTATGGCTTCATACCCTTCAGGAGCCTTCTTTTCACGGATACTGTACTTCCCACTTACAAGGCCCTCAAAAAATGCATTTCCTGCTTCATCGGTAGTTGCTTCTGCAATACTTCTGCCCTTTTCGTCAAAAATTTCGAATACAGCACCGGAAAGTCCTCGCTTATCTTCCATATCCCTCTTTACTATGTGTACCTCTCCATAATGATTATTCACCTCTATAATAGGAATATTCTCATACTGGTTTTCCTCTATGGTAACATCAATTCTTCTTCCGGAAATAAACCCGTCAAGGGGCTTTGTCTCCTCAATGTAATACTCACCCGGAGATACATAATGAAAATCAAGTCTGCCGTTTTCGTCTGTGATTCCTTTGGCAATCTCCGTATTGTTGGACGAAAGATATAGTGTGAATTCTACCCCTGAAAGAGCCTTATTGCTTACATCATCCTTTTTTAATATGGATATTCTTGCAATATCATCTTTCATTCCAATTCCCTGGGGGACATCATCGTCGGATATTTCAAATGGAACAGGCTCGGCAAGAAGATAGCCTGCAGGCGGACTCAGTTCTTTCAGTATATAGCTTCCGGGAGTCAGATTATATACGATATGTGGCTCGGTGGTGGATACCCATTTTTCTACGACGTTTCCTTCGCTATCCTCTATAGCCATAAGTGCTCCCGGAAGCTCATCCTTACCGGTAATATCCATTTTACTTACGTGCAGTATTTTTTCCCTGACACGTACTGTCTGCCCCTTTGCATTAATATCCTGATGAGCTGCAATAATCTCGCCCTCATAAGCCTTATCCGTAAGAACCTGGTAACATACCAGCTCCTTGCCGCTCAGACCCTCAGAGCTAAATTCAAAGGGAACAACCACGTTCATATTCTGACCATCACACACGAATTCTACCTTAGAAGCAGTGCCCTGCCTTGACAACCTCTTTCCGGTCTGTTTGTCAATTACCTCTCCTTCAAGTGTATAGCTGTGTCCTACCTCAAGTCCCATCAAGGTTACTGTATCCTCCAGCTTTATTGTAGGCTTTGACATATCTGCAACCTGTGTTTTGCTGTCAGCATCGCAGGCCTTTGTCTCTATCTTAGGCATTCTTTCATTTAATACATCTCCAAGCTTTACTACCTGTTTGTCCTCATCTACAGTAAATTCTATCGCTTCTATCCTTTTATACTTTCCCTTATTTGCGTCACATCTGATCTCGCTTAAGTAATAGGTTCCATAGGGCAACGCTCCTTTTTGATCATCTACATCTTCCTCGCCAAACCATACGCCATCGAAAGCTCCTCCCTGATTTGTGTTATGACTGTGAGGGGCGAAGGAGGATTCGCTTGAATAATATCCATTCTCATCCGTATGGATAACAACACTTTTCGTTCTGTCATGATTTTCAAGAAGAAACTCTACGTCTCCTATAACCTCTCCACTTTCTGCATCCCTCTTTGTAAAGCAAAAATCACCTCTTACAACAGCATTTTTCACGACAAGCTCATTCCCGTTGTCAAGATATATGGACTCCTCATCCTTTATTACATGACTTATTATTGTAGGTGCGTTTTCATCTAACGTATAGCCTGTAGGTGGTCTGCACTCCGTAACAGTGACTGTTCCCTCGGGAATAAAGGTGCTCCCATCCTCACCGATAAACAGTTCATCGCTGGTAACATCCTCTGCAAGATACTCCTCAGAAAGCCTGCAGCTTCCGGTGCCATCCGTTTCAATCACCCAGCTTCTGTCACACAAATCCGGCAGCTCCTCAGTCCTTTCATAGTAGCCCTTATAGTAATTCACTGTAAAATAGGCTCCCTCCAAAACTGCTTCTCCCTGGGCATCTTCCCCTGTACCTGCATCCTGCTTACTTATCTTTAAAGAAAGATTTCCTTTTATCGGCTCATCCGTGGTGTTCCAGGTTATGCTGTATGAGGAGCTTTTTGCTAAAAGCTTTTTTCCTGAATATATACTTTCTCCAAGGTCCGATAGAACAAGCCTTACAGCTTCTGTATTCTTCTTATACATATCAGGAGCCTTATATTCATATACTGTATATTCTCCAAGGGGAAGCTTTGTAACCCTGTCGCTCCCTTTTCCTCCAAACAGTGAAGCAGTTACTATTCCCACACCTTTACTGTTTGTCTTAAGCTTTGCAACACACTTGTCCTCTTTAAGATTGCCGGATGCCTTTCTGACTACATAATATATTGCACCTGAAACCGGTTTTTTATTTGTGCTGTCTGACTTTTTCAGTGAAAATGTACCGGTTAACGGATTGTCATACTGTAATACGTGTAGCGCTTTTGATACATTAGGCTGGCTGTGCTCCTTTGTAAGTGTAACTGTTTTTACATTATCATTTTTTTCATAGCCCGATGTCCTTACCGGCTTGCTTGTTTTATAGCCTGTCCCCTTGCTGTTATCCCAGTGCCACAGGCAGTCGCTTTCGGCTACACTGTAGCTGCCGAGAGGCAGCTTTGCATACTGATATGTAAGCCTGCCTCCATATTCAGCCTTCTCGTCGGGACTGTTAAATACAAGCTTTATTCCTTTATCCATATCCATATAGCAATGACCGTCGTAGGAAAGTATAAATCGAAACCTATGCTTTTTTAATGAATCAGTAACAAGATATGATATTCCGGCTAAGCTGTAGTTTGAAAGCCCGTACCTCTCCCCATTATATATGGTGCTGTACCTATAGGTATCTGAGCCAGATGCTTTTTCCCTGTTTTTTGAAAGCCACATATATCCATAATCCTTAACCTCCTTCCAGTTAACCTTAAGCTCTATCTGCGAGCAGGTAACCCTTCCCCCAAACAATAGCTGCTGGTCAACAGCTGTTTCATTTGAATCTGCTGTGTAAGCTGTAACGCCATACTGTCCCCTTGTGGAAGTTACCGTATCTGAGCCAACATAATCCAAGGCAGCCGAAAAGAAAAAGCTGTCTCCTCCATTTAGCTTAACACTTCCGCTCTTTGTAACCGCGTAGCTTGCAAGTCCGTTTCTTTTTATGTGGACATAGCTTCCCTTTGGCACGCCAAGCACAACAAAGTTTGATTTGTCACCTACAAGCTTTAGCACCTTTGTGCGTTTTCTAACAGAGCCATCCTCAGGAAGCCTGTACCTTTTATAATTTGACAGAGCCGCCTTTTCTCCTAAGTTTTTGTCATCCTCCAAAGACTTCAGGGACAGCTCAGCCTGGCTTGAGCTTAGCCATACGTTCTGACTTTTACCACCTGATATAAAGCTATAAAAGTCAGAGATAACTGAGAAATATTGACCATGCCTGATATAGTTTAATGTGAGAGCCATAATAAGCTGTCTGTTGCTATTGCTCATTTTGCTAAATCCGCTCCACGCATAAGGGCTGTCGGGTCCGTAGCAAAACACTTTTCTTATAAGCTTGTCATCTGTTTCTGATATAGTCACGTTATCGGTGCTTTTTACAGCGTTTTTATTATGGTCTCCGCAATATGCCTTATAGGATGTTCCATTGTAATACACTGTATAGTATCTTGTGTAAGGCTCTCCCTGAAAATACACAACACTGCCACATTCTATTGTGCCATCGCCCAACACTTCAGCAAGGGACACGTTCTCCTTGTCTGTCCCCGCATCAGTATCCGTGGCAACAGCTTCGCTGTCAGGCTCCGGAGCAAAACTTACCTCCATGCAGCTTGCCCCGTCACCTGCTTCGTCAGCCCTTGATGTACTGCTTATTCTGCCGTAAAACGTAAGCGTCCCCACGCACACAGCAAGAATAACAGCTACAGAAGCTTTTAATATTCCTAATTTCTTCATACACTCATCCTTTCACCTTGTCTGCCATCTGACTGTTACAAAATGAAGCTAAATTTGCGCAAAAAAAGCTTACGTGCATTTAACGGCACGTAAGCTTCTAAGTCAATAGTTTGGCACACATTCCTATAATATGCGCATTTTGGCACTATTTCAGGTGTTTTTTTTCAGATTTTAAGGCTTGTATAGGTAAAGAGCTTGTATATGGGAACTCAAAAAGGCTTCTACTGTGGATAGTTAAGCCTGCTTTCATCTATATCATAAAGCACCTGTGAAAGGAATCTGTCTGCAAGGTAGTTCGCCATATTAAGGTTTAGATCAAGATAATTTCCACATTCCCTTGGGCTTGCCCCGGGAATATCTCCCCTGTAATCTCTGATATACTCATACATGGAAATCATGAGCTGTACAATGTCCGATGACTTATAGTCTCCTGCAAGAATAAGATAAAAACCGGTTCTGCAGCCCATCGGTCCAAAATAGATTACACGGTCCTTGTACTCCTCATCATTTCTCAGGTAAGTAGCACCAAGATGCTCAATCGCATGAATTTCAGCCGTATTCATTACAGGCTCAAAATTAGGTCTCGTCATTCTTATGTCAAAGGTTGTAATAACCTGATCACCTGCCTTGTCCTTTCTCGAAACATAAATCCCAGGGCATAATAGCATGTGATCGATTGTAAAGCTGGCTATCTTATCCATATTACTTCACCTCGTATTTCTTTATAATCTCAGTCATAAGCCTGATACTGTTATCGATGGCCATTGCCGCAAATGCAGGGTAGTCCATCTGGGCGCTGTCGTCAGCCTTGTCTGATATGGATCTGACAACCAGATAAGGTACACTGTTAAGTGCTGCAACATGTCCTATGGCAGCACCCTCCATCTCCGTGCAGCGGGCGCCAAAGGTGTCTACAATGAATTTCTTTCTTTCCCTGCTTGATATAAACTGATCTCCGCTGGCAACCCTTCCTGTAAACACCTTTACAGAAATGCCGGATGACTCTGCAGCAGCTTTTGCAAGCTCAAAAAGCTCCTTATCCGTTTCAAATACACTGACACATGTATCCGGTATTATTCCGGGAGCATAGCCCAGAGCCGACACATCCATGTCATGCTCAACCGTATCTGTTGCGAGCACTATATCTCCTATGTCTATATCAGCATCAAGAGAACCTGCAATTCCTGTATTTATAATGGCATCAACACCATATACATCAATCAGCGACTGGGCACACATAGCAGCGTTTACCTTTCCCACTCCGCACATGACAACCACCACATCGCAGCCACCTATTTTTCCCTGGTAGAACATCATCCCTGACTTCTCTGTAATTTCAAGGTCGCTTATCATTTCCTTAAGACGTACTACTTCCTCTTCCATAGCACCTATTATTCCAAGCATATTATCCCTCCTTATATAAACCGTCCCGCATCATATGTATACAGGATGTATCTGTTTTATCCATATAAATATATATTATGCTACTCTTTTTGTAAACCTCGCCAAAACAGATAAATTCGCTTGAAAACAGGAGCTTTATTTTTCAGCTTCCTATACGCAGCCTTCAGCTTATCCATCACGAGCTCATAGTCACCTCTTGGAGTATCAAAGCCATAGCTTGCATCCTCCAAATAAGTACATAGATATAGTAGCTCTTCCTCTGTAAGGTCAGGATCAAGCATTTCAAGCTGTGAGCGATGATTATGTGCCCTTTCAAAGTCTTCTATGGCAAGCCTTGCATAATTACATATAAGCCTGTAATAAGCTACAGCATTGTCCGCCTTTACCGTGCCGTGCCACGAAATAAATCTTGAAATACAAACGTATATGGCAGTGCTCACATGATACAAAGCCCATATACCGATTGCTCCCACAACCAGAAAGATAATCCACATATAGTTTTTCAAGGTAAAGCTATCCGTATTAACCTGATTCCCTTCAGTATCTGAAGGTTCATCTCCCATAAACCATCTTCCAAATCTGCTCCAAAAATCCTCCGTCTCCTCATCGTCCTCGTAGGAAGGTGGCGTAAGCTCAACAACCTGCCACCTGCCATCAATTAACGCCTCTATCCATGCATGGGAGCTTTCATCTGTTATGTAGGCTCTTACAACACCTGTACGCCCAATAGCTGAGCTTCCATGATAATAATCTTCATAGCTAAGGGAATTATCTAAAAGCACTCCATCTAATACATCTGAATAGTCCACTGCATAGCCCTCCACATATCTGGCGGGAACACCCAGGTACCTTAGTATCAAGGTTCCTGCAGTAGCATAATTGGCGCAAAGTCCCTTTTTTGTTGTCTCAAGGAAATGATTTACATAATCCTTGTTTTTTGGCGTTGAGCCCGGGTGAAGTGTATATGGATATTCTCTCTCAAAATAATCTGCAAGCTTTACCAGCTTTTCCCTGACATCATCCTCCATGGTCACACCTGCAGCGGAACAAAAACGTTCTATACACGGTCTGTTTTCCTCAGGCACATACAGATATTTCAGGTCTGCCTCTGTATTTGCAGAAATATCCTCCACATCGGGTACATAATATAGTGAATATGCTTCTATATGCTCATCTTTTTTTATTTCATCTTCATTTGAATAATACGGCAAATACGTTTCCTGTCCAAAGGAATCGTGAACAGAAATATCCATCCTTCCATAGGTAATATCCTCCGAAAGCTCCGGAAGTACAAAGGAAGCTGATGTATCTATTGTCCATCTGTTGTCACCATAAACGTATGTCTCCCCAACGAAGGCTCTCAAATATATGCGTTCATTTGTGTATGGTGCAAAGGTTATTTCAAGATCTGTCTCACCGTCAAACCGGACATCTGATACATTTCCCAGCTGTCCTCTTGCAAGACCACCTGTATTTGCTGAGTTCCTAAGGGCTTCAAAGCCGTACATCAAAAAGTTTCCAAAAGGCTCCTCCAGTTTTTCCTTTAAAGAGCTGTTCTTATATCTATAGGCATAGCTCCTCAGCGGGCTTACAAACATAACAATACATGTAATTATGCTGACGATCAGGCAGGTCCACAAAACAAGCTGAAGCGAGGCCTTATCACTGTGCCTGTAGGACAGTCTGTTTTTCTTCTCCTGCTTCTCAAATGTATCTATTTTGTCAACTATCCTATAGTGCCCGTTTCCCTTTAAGCATATAATACCCATAAGACCCGAAGCAGTCATAATTACATAGAAAGCATCCGGCTCCAGCCGGAAAAACAAAGGAATAATAAAGCCTAACAGGGAGAAGAACCCAGCCCAGAAAATGCTCATTTTGGTGTTTACAAAAATGTTAAGCACTATAATCATAAGTGCTCCTATAGCGAAGGCAACGAATGGAATGGTTAACGGCCTGTTACCGATAGTCTCTGTAAACACCTTAACATCCCCGGCACCATAATAATCCGTGACAAGATTTAATAGCTCATTGATTATGGCATAAAATCCGCTGTTTACATAGCTCCTGAAAAAATAAATAAAAAGTGCATACAGGCAAAAAAACAATATATATCCCACATCCCTTTTCCACACCTTACCGGACTTAAACAAACTGGAAAAGTAAAATGCCATAATAAAATACACAAGCAAAATAAAAGGAATATTATAAGCAAGCTGAACACAGGATAAAAGGCCGCAAAAGGCGCCTCCCACAACCAGCATCTCAGCTATACTTTTTGCAAATACCTTTCTGCTGTCATTTCTCTTTTGTCCATGGGCGTATGGATTTTTAAGCTTATTTATGTCACAGCTCATAATCTCCGGACTGTTAAGCAGAATAAGGCCCTTGCACAGCTCCATACTATCTTCAGTTTTCTTTTTCTTTTTAAAAAATTTACTCAAGAATATATCCTTTCACACTGCTGCCATAAGAAAATAGTTCCTTGTTGCCACTTAAATCATCAGCAGTAACTGCTACCAGCTTTTTTTCTGCCTCAAGCATCCTTCGAAAATTCGAAAGGCCGTATCCGCCGGTTGTGTATGCTTTATCATAAAACATCATATCCATAAAAAGCTTAAGCTCCTCATAGCTGTCAATACACTCCGGTACGACATCTTTGTTTATCTCACTGAAGTAGGCAAGTTCAAAGGAGATATTGTTGTCTATCAAAAAGCACGCCAATCCATAGGCCGCCTTTAACACATCATTTAGTACATTTGCTTCGTCATTATACATATCAACAAACACTATAAGCTTTTCAGAGGACATACTCTGCCGCTCCTTTACCATAAGTGTCTCCCTCTTGGCAGACAACTTCCAGTGAATGTTCTGAAGCTTATCTCCCGGAATATATTCCCTGACATCGACAACCTCAGAAAAATCATGTCCTTTTTTATTGCTCTCCTCCGACTCATTCATGCCGCTTCTCACTGCACTCATATCAGGCTCAGCACTTATATAGGAGTTTGGATACACTGTAACCGACCTTTCAACATTAATCTTACGTTTTACCCTGAAAAAGCCTAACCAGTCTGTTACATATAATGTATCAGCCCTTACCAAAAGGACCCCCACATACTGCTCCTCCAGCTGATAGTCAACAACATTTGCATTTTTTACATATGCCGGAATACATAAAGTATGTTCGCTTTTTAAATCAAAAAGCTCATTTGAAAACGAAAGCTTTACATCCACATTCATAATGGGGAATATACTTTGATTGTTCAGAATAACAGATAGTAGAAAGGGTTCCCCAAGACCCACTTCTCCCTCAGTACCTGAAAAGGAAATCTTAAGTCTCCCGGATGTCCACACACATACAGCAGCCGATATTAACGGCATAACGAGCATAATAATCATGATCATATAATTGAAATAAGAATGCACAAAAAGGAGGATTAACAGGTTTGCAACAAATGCAAGTATGTATCTGACAATATGCCATACATATCTCATCCCGTTATCCTCCTTTTATGAATACTCTGATAAATGTCTGATTATAAGTACATTCATAAGCTATGTTCTGGGAACCTTTATGAAAGAAAGCACCTCCATAAGAGCAGTATCTGTATTATACCCCTTTGCCTTAGCTGCCGATGACAGCTTCACACGATGTCCCAATGTATCTACAAACACCTTAGCGATATCCTCCGGTGCAACGTATCCTCTGTCTTCCATAACGGCCATGGCTCTGCTCATCTTAAGCAGTGCGTTGGCACCTCTCGGGCTTGCTCCCATCTTAAAGAGCTCGCTGCGTCTTGTTTCCTCAACAAGCGAGACAATATACTCATATATTGAATCATGAACCGGAAGCCGTAATGTCTTATCAATGAGCTCCTTAAGCTCATCCTTTGTAATAACCCGGGCTATACTGTTCATAGGAACAAACTCCTGTCCCTTAAGTATCAAAATTGCGGCCTCGTGAGACGGATACCCCATAGAGAGCCTTATCATAAATCTGTCAAGCTGTGACTCCGGGAGCATCTGGGTTCCGGATGAACCTATAGGGTTCTGTGTCGCAATAACTGTAAATGGAGTAGGCAGCTCTCTTGTAACAGAATCCACCGTAACCTTCTTCTCCTCCATAATCTCCAGTAAAGCAGACTGGCTCTTAGGCGAAGTTCTGTTTATCTCATCTGCAAGAAAAAGATTGCAGAACGCAGAGCCCTCTCTGTACTCAAACTTACCGGACTGCTGATTGTACATGGAAAATCCCATAATATCACTAGGCAGAATATCTGGTGTAAACTGAACTCTGTTATAGTCCATGTCAAGTGTCCTTGCAACAGCCATGGCAAGTGTTGTTTTTCCAACTCCGGGAATATCCTCAAGAAGGATATGTCCTCCTGCAAGTATCGCAGCAAACACCTTAACTATTATATCCCGTTTTCCCTTGACTGCCTTCTCTATTTCAAGAATAACATTATCAATCTGCTGAGCCATTAAGCTTCCCCTTTATCTAAACCGAATTAATCCTGAACACTTCGTTTATAAACTGGCTTCTCGGAAGTGGTCTTGAGAAATAATACCCCTGAATATAATCAACACCAAGCTCCTTAAACACCTCAAATGCGTTCTCTGTCTCCACGCCTTCAACTACAATCCGCATATTTATATCCTTAACCATATATATGGTATCTTTTACAATCTTTCGCATATTGTCGCTGTCATCTACATCTGCAAAGGTCTTGTCAAGCTTTACTATTGAAAATGGCAGAGAGGCAATTCTCTTCATGTTCGAGTAGCCTGTACCAAAATCATCAAGGGAGAATTCAATTCCACCCTTTGTAAGCTTTGTAATATTCTCCATCATAGTATTCTGTGCGTATGCAGCTGCTGTCTCTGTTATCTCAAGGTTTATCTGTTCCGGGCGAATACCGTACTTTTCAATGATTTCTCTGACTTCACCTGACAATTCACTGCTCATGCACTGCATAACTGACAGATTCACCTCAATATAATCAAGTCCCATCTCTTGAAACTCAATACTCGATATAAACTGGCATACCTCATCAAGAACAAATCTTCCGATTTTGTGTATCATACCGCTCTTTTCCGCAGCCGGAATAAACAAATCAGGAGCAACAAAGCCGTACACATCATCACGAAGTCTGAGCAGAGCCTCCGCACTATTGTACCTGCCTGATTCAACACTATATATAGGCTGGTAATATACCTCAAAACGGCCCTCCGTATACGCCTTATCTATAATCATGTCCATGTCCTTCATCAGATCATAATGATGCTTCTTATAAATATCCCCGGCGTATATTATCTCACCGGAATACTCCTTTTCCGACAATTCAATGCCAAATCTCATTATACTGTCCACATCACTTATATCATCAGGGCACTTCAGTATACATATATTTGCCAGGAAATTAACGAGCATTTCATTAAACTGATAGCCTTTTTTCAGTTCATTATTTATAAAAACCGCAATCTCCTGGGTATGCTTCTTATGATCTCCTCTGAGAATGCATCGAAACATTCCGTTATCAAGATAATACCAGTCAGCTATTATTTTTCTGTCAATACTCTTTGTCCAATTTTCCAAATCTGCGGCAAGGAGCCTGATTAGCTTTCTATACTCAATAACACCTAACATTCCCTTAAGTGTTTTTTCATTGATAATGGACACCATGACAACTTCTATTTTCTCATTGTTATCCATAGCATTGCCGAGGTCCTTCATATATGTGGCAATATTATTCAGGCCGGTAGCAACATTTATCGTAAACTCTGAGTTCTGTATAAACAAGGCTACAAACAAAAAGCACAGGGCATTGGCAAACATCTCGATAACCATCTGTGGAAATATAAACTGAATAATAATAGCCAACAGCGTCACCGGCATCACAAGAACAACCGAAACAAAGGTCTGTACAGACAATCTGTTTCTATATACTATCAACTCATACATTGAAAGGCACATATACAATACTGCTATTACATAAAAGAACGACAAAAATATGCCTCGATTATACTCTCCATTTGCTCCAATTGAAAACACACATGGTACAAACAAATTAATAATAAGCAATATAGTCTGAATAAACACCGGCAACATCATAGTAATAACAGACTTTGTATTCCTGAACACATGAATTCTGTCAACAAGACAAATTACATACGTTGCAAAAAATGGCGCAGTAAGCCCGTGAAAGAAGAGGTATCCTGTATGGTAAAAATATTGTAATGCAGCGTGTCTTTCCTGCATATTGTCGTACACCAATGTTGTGACATCAAAAGCTGTTGCAAAAAGAGCTACGATAAGAACAAGAAGATACTCACGATTTAATCTTCTCTTTGCAAAGCCCTTAAGAACGATAGCAACCATAATAACTGCTATAATTACCAATGCCGCAATATCAAAATAGGGTATTTTGTACATTCTTCCTCCTTAAGTATAAACTAAAATGTACTACATCTTTTTACTCTTCTCTATAATAACAAATTTTGGCAATTTATTCAATCATCCAATAAATCAGCGTTAATTTCTATATCAATGATATTATCAACCGGAATTAATAATCCATCCATCATCATAATACTGCGCCTTACTGTATCAACCTTCTTTATCTGTCCGGTAACTTTATCATAACGTCCGCCGGATTTTCGGTCATCATCAATAAAATACTCAATGTCCACAACAGGTTTTTCATTGAGAGACACGACATAAGAAAGTATACCATCCAGCTCACATTTCCTTGATTCATCAAGTTCAATCTTTTCATCCGTAAGTCTCGCTGTCTCTCTTATGGCATCCGAATGTCCTGTAAGTGCCGCAAAGGGAGCAAACTGGGCTGCTCTGCCTTCCATTGACATAGGCGGATGCTTGGCTGATACATGATGAGGCAGATTTATAATATCCTCATATTTGTCCTCCATTACGCCTTATGCCCTCCAATCTGTCCGTTTCTTGTTATTGCCGTACCGCCCTCCTCAAGGTTCATTCCCTTAAGTATTGCATTCTTTCCGTATTTTCCTTTTATTTTAAGCATAGCCTCCTGCATTCCTCTCTCTTTGGCAAGAGACTGCTTCTTTTTATCTATATTTTCAGTCTCATCAAAATCCTCAAACAGGGAGAGCTGCCTGTTCTCCCTGTTTTTTGCCGCCTCATCCTCAGAGATAACATTACAGGCTGTCACATTCATACGCCTTATATACAGCCTGCTGTCAACTATACTCTCAAACAGAGCAGTTGCCGCATCAATTATTATCCTTGTGGAAGAGGTGTAATCATCCAGATTTATTGTGCCATGAGCATGCTTTGGCACTCGCCTTCCGTAATGATCGCTCTGCACTTCTCCATCGTAATCTTCAACAGCAGCTATGCCTTTAAGATTCGCTATGTCATAACCAACAGTTATCACTATCTGGTTGGTAACAAGGCGCTTTGAAACAAGGTCCAGAACAAGAAGGTCGGTCATCTCTCTTATTACAAGAAGTGCCTTGTCGTAGCTGTATGGACTAGGCAGTACCTGACCGGAGCCAAGGCTGTTTTTCTGAGGCTTGTATGCCTTTATGTCCGAAATGGTTGTTGGCTCATATCCCCAGGCATGGTCAATCAACAGCTCCGCATTTATACCGAAAAGCTTATACAAAAGCTCCTCATTATAATAGTCAGCGTCGCCTCCCACCGAGCAGCGGGCCACATCACCCATGGTGTATATTCCATTTGCCTCCAGCTTTTTAGCATAACCATGTCCCACACGCCAGAAATCTGTAAGTGGTCTGTGATTCCATAAAAGTCTCCTGTATGACATCTCATCAAGACTGGCAATTCGAACTCCATTTTCATCAGGGGCAATATGCTTTGCAACAATATCCATGGCAATCTTACACAGATACATATTTGTGCCAATTCCCGCCGTGGCAGTAATACCTGTGCTTAAAAGTACGTCCCTTATTATCTTCATGGCTAGCTCATGAGGTGTGAGACCATATACAGAAAGATAATCTGTCACATCCATGAACACCTCATCTATGGAATAAACGTGCATATCCTCAGGCGCAATATACTTTAGATATATATTGTATATGTCTGTGCTGTATTTCATATAATATGCCATTCTTGGCGGTGCAACGATATATGAAACCGCATATTCCGGATGTTCTTGAAGCTCTGAGGCCAGATAGCTTTCGCCGGAGAAAACGCCGTCCGGAGCTGAGCTTATTCTGGCGGAATTAACCTGCTTTACCCTTGAGACGACTTCAAACAGTCTCGGTCTTCCCGGTATACCATAGCTTTTAAGAGATGGCGACACTGCAAGGCATATGGTCTTCTCTGTTCTTGATGCATCAGCAACAACCAGATTGGTAGTAAGTGGGTCAAGTCCTCTCTCCACGCACTCAACTGAAGCAAAAAATGATTTTAAATCTATTGCAATATATGTTCTCTCTTTTTCTTCCACCTGCCGTCTGACACCCCCAGAGTTTTCTTCGAGACAATGATATATGCGGTAATCATTGCCGTACCTGTTATTATCCAGGATACAATATATACCCTAAGCAACACACTGTATGTATGATAGGTCTCAAAAACCGTATATAGCCAAATGATCCTGAACACAACTGAGCCTACAACAGTAATAAGCGAAGGAAGCAGTGATTTCCCCATACCTCTAAGCGCTGCCGCCGTAATCTCATATGTTCCTGTCATAAATTCAAAAAGCATTATATGGTTCATTCTTGTAATTGCATACCGGATAACGCTTTTCTTTGTGGTATAGAGACTTGTAAGGGGTATTGCAAAGGTCATCATGAGAGCACTAAATACTGCGGTAATAAGAATTCCTTCAAGCATAGCTGTTCTGAGTGATTTCCTGCACCGTTCATACTCTCCTGCACCGTAGTTCTGACTTACAAATGTAACGGAGCCTTGAGCAAATGCAGCGATTACAAAATAAGCAAAGTACTCAAAATTTACCGCCACCCCGGAGCCTGCAATAGCATCCCGGCCAAAGCTGTTAATTCCACCCTGTATCAAAATATTTGACAGTGAAAACACCGCAGTCTGAGCCGCCGACGGTACTCCTATTCTGAGAATTCTCACAAGGCTTTCACCATCTATGGAAAGCTCTCTGACATTCAGTCTTAAGCTTCCCTCCTCTCTCATAAGCAAGCCCAGAACAATAAACATACTTACAACATTTGAAATAACTGTAGCAGCTGCAACGCCACTTACCCCCATATCAAATATAATTACAAACAATAAATTAAGCAGCACGTTTAAAGCGCCGGAGATTAAAAGACAAAATAAAGGTCTTCTCGTATCTCCCACAGCTCTTAGTATTGCTGCTCCAAAATTATAAACTATTATAAATGGCATACCAATCAGGTATATTCTCAAATACAAAAGTGCCTGATCAAACACCTCTTTTGGTGTATCGATTGCCATAAGGATTCTGTGGGACAATAAAAGACCTGCCAACATAACAAAAATACCGCAAAAAACAGCAAAAAGCATACTTGTGTGAACACATTTGTGTATACCCTTATTTTGCTTCTGTCCCACATAATGGGCTATCTGAACGTTTACTCCAATAGAAAGCCCTGATAATACATTTACAAATAAAGCCACCACCGGAGCATTGCCGGAAACTGCAGCAAGCGCGTCCCTTCCTGCAAATCTTCCAACAACAGCAACATCAGCTGAATTAAAGAGCTGCTGCAATATGCTGCTTGCCGCTATGGGCAGAGAAAAAAGCAGCATATTAAATGGAATGGGGCTGTTTATCATATCAAGTTTATGAGATTTTTTTCTTTTATTACCTACAACTACATTGGTGCTTCCCACGATAGTATCTCCCGTAAACTATAAAAATACTTACTATAGTATTATTATTCACCCTCATACTTCTGAAGATAATTGAATAGCGCTCCAATCATATTTGAATCATTTCCAAACTTACAAAGTCCGATGTTCATCTCATTATATATAACTGAAAACTTTGATAGAATTCTTACATACTTCTTTACACCCTCTATAAACTTGGGCTGGGCACTTATTCCTCCACCAAGAAGAATCATATCCGGAGCTAAGAGAACGTGCATGTTCATACAGTGCTTTGCGATGTTCAGATACCATCTTTCAAGTATCTCATGGACCTCCGCATCTTCCTCCTCAAGCCGATATACAAGCTTGCCGTCAACCTCGCTTTGCGGAATACCTTTTAAGTCTGCCACTTTATTACATATTGACATTACTGATGCCTGCATGGACCAAATAGAATCCTTTGGCAGCTCGAAGCCCTCACGATTATCATCAAGGGGCACAATATCATATAGGTTTTCCCTTGTAACGTTCTCAAAAATAAAGGACATCTCACCGGCAACCATTCCTCGTCCGTGAAGTATCTTCCTGTCTATCACTATTCCTCCACCGATTCCGGTGCCAAAGACAATAACAACTACGTCTCTGCAATCCTTACCGTTGCCCTGCCACACTTCAGCCAGCGCCGCACATTTTCCATCATTTTCTATGGCTACACTTATTCCGTCGCACTTCCTGCTGATCAAATCTCCAACTCGTTCTCCGTCAAGGTATGGAAGGGCTCCTCCGCCGTAAACTATTCCATTGTCAACATCGATCTGGCCCGGCATAGACATGGCAATTCCTTTAATGTCATAAGAGTCCTTAAAGCCGGCATATATGCCATATATTGCTTCGAGAAAGGCGTCTATCCCCTTCTGAACATCCTTCATTCCCCAGCTACAGGAATATGGGGTAGGCACGCTCTCTCCCTTGCAGACAATATCACCGTTGCGACTCATAATACAATTCTTTATAAAGGTTCCGCCAACATCAATAACAAGATACATGCTAGTCACCTCCCATAGCTTTTATCCCCAAAAGTACTTTATTATTTTCACCGGCTATGCCTTATCTCTCACCCTCATACTTCTGAAGATAATTAAAAAGAGCGCCAATAAGATTCGAATCATTTCCAAACTTACAAAGACCTATCTCCATCTCATCATATATAATAGAAAACTTTGCAAGTATATCTACATATTTCTTAACGCCCTCAATAAACTTCGGCTCAGCACTTATTCCGCCCCCAAGGAGTATGATATCAGGTGCCAGCATGACATGCATGTTCATACAATGTTTTGCAATGTTGAGATACCAGTCCTCAAGAACATTATGAACTGCCTCATCGCCTTCCTCGTCCCATTTGAAAATCATCTCACCTGTAAGTTCATCCTCACTCATTTTCTTTGTTGCTGCAACCTCTCTCCTAAGGGCGCTGACAGATGCCTGCATAGTCCAGATGGCACCATCCGGCAGTCTCACTCTGTCCTTCTTATTCACATCCTTGAGCGTTGCCTCTAACGGCACGAGATCATATATGTTATTCCTGTTAATATCCTCAAACAGGTATGAAATCTCACCGGCAACCATACCCTTACCGTGAAGAATCTTTCTGTCTATGACAATTCCACCGCCTACTCCGGTACCAAACACAAGCACCACTGCACTGCTGCGATCCTTGGCATTACCCTGCCAAATCTCTGAAAGTGCGGCACACTTGCCATCATTCTCCAGAGCCACATTAAGGCCATCGCACCTTTTGCTTATAATATCGGCAAGATGTGCCTTATCAAGATACGGAAGAGCTCCTCCTCCATAGCATATACCGGCTTCCACGTCCACCTGTCCCGGCAAAGACATGGCTATTCCCTGAATATCATAAGTTTTCTTGTACTCTCTGTAGATTTCCTCTATTGCATCTGAAAATGCGTTAAGCCCCTGCTCTATACTGGAAAGACCTATTGCAAATCTATAAGGGGTCGGAAACTTGTCCTTTGCCAATATCTCTGCATTCCTGGCCATCACACAATGCTTAATAAATGTTCCGCCAATATCAATAACTAAATACATATTTTCTTCTCCGCAATTACATTAATCCCACTTGTATGGGGTCATCTGATACACATAATAATTGAGCCAGTTGGCGTATAGAGTGTTGGCATGACATCTCCATGTCTTCATAGGCTTCTTGTCCGGATTGTTGTCCGGATAATAGTTGACCGGAATCTGAGGGTTAATCCCCTTATCCAAATCCCTGTGGTATTCCTGGCTAAGTGTCAGCACATCATATTCAGGATGTCCGGTGACAAATATGTTCTTGCCGCCATCTCCTATGATGAGATATGGACCTGCCTCGTCTGATTCAGCAACGATCTCCAGGTGCTCATTGTTCACGATATCCTCCTTGGAGACTCCCGTATATCTTGAGTGTGGCACGTAAAAGGTATCATCGAAGCCTCTCACAAGAGGAGTTCTCTTGTGGAAGGTGTGATGCTCATATACACCTGAGAGCTTCTCCGGAAGGTCATATTTTCTAACTCCATATCTATAGTATAGACCTGCCTGTGCACCCCAGCAAATGTGCATGGTTGATGTAACATTCTTGTCGGACCAGTCCATAATCTCTCTAAGCTCATTCCAGTAATCAACATTTTCAAACTCCAGCTTTTCAACAGGTGCCCCTGTGATTATGAAGCCGTCCCACTTTCTATTCTTTACGCTCTCAAAATCTTCATAAAATCTGTCCAGATGTCCCTGGGTAACGTTCTTTGACACATAGGACACCGTCTTAAGCAGAGTGATATTAACCTGAAGGGGAGTATTTGACAGGCTTCTCATAAGCTGAAGCTCTGTATCCTCCTTAAGCGGCATGAGGTTTAATATAAGTATATCAAGGGGTCTTATATCCTGGCTCATAGCCCTTCCGCTACCCATGACAAATATATTCTCATCCTCAAGTATCTTCTTTACAGGTAAATCATCATCAATCTTTATAGGCATAACACATCTAGTCCTTTCTAATACTACATATTGAGGAATTCTTCCTCAGAGATAATTGGAACACCCAGGCTCTTTGCTTTCTTGTTCTTTGACGAGGAAGAATTAACATCATTATTGATAAGATATGAGGTTTTTGCCGATACAGAACCTGTGACAGTTCCCCCTCTGCTCTCAATAAGCTCTTTCAGTTGATTTCTATTGTCAAAGTGATTTAACGAGCCTGTTATTACAAACACCTTACCTTCAAGATCCTGCATGGTATCTGAAGCCTCTTCCCGGAAGGTAAGCTCCTTCATTAACCTTTCTATGATAACACAATTTTTTTCATTGTCAAAGTATCTGACTATTCCTTCGGCTATAACCTGACCTATCTTATCTATCTCTACATAGTTCTCCACCGTAGCATTCTTCACGGCTTCCATGTCGTTATGAAAATGCCTGGCAATCATTTTCGCTGTGGCATCTCCAACATTTGGGATTCCAAGTCCGCTAATAAGACGCCACATATCTGCGTGTCTTGACGCATCTATCGCTGCAATAAGATTGTCATACGACTTTTCTCCAAAGCCCGGAAGGGTGGAAATCTGTTCCCTCTTCTTCTCTAAGCTGTACAGATCAGGAAGCTCATCAAGTATACCCTCATCAATAAATTTCTCTATAGTCGCCTCCGATAGTCCATCAATATTCATGGCGTTTCTTGATACAAAGTGAGAAAAGGACTTTACCTTTTTTGCAGGACAGAACTGATTGATACAGTAAAGAGTCTCAACTGCCTGGTCTGAAGCTGTCTCTTCTCTTCGCACCTCAGTAGGGCCTCCACATGCCGGACATACCTTTGGGATTTCCACAGCACCGCTCATGGTATTGTTCCGGGCAATCTGCGGAATAATCATGTTTGCCTTATATACGCATATCTCATCACCCTCACCAAGTGCCAGAGATTTCAATATGCTTACATTGTGAATGCTGGCACGGCTCACAGTTGTTCCCTCAAGCTCCACCGGATCAAATACCGCAACAGGGTTAATAAGTCCGGTTCTTGACGGGCTCCACTCAACATATTGAAGATGGGTTACTGCCTCCTCGTCAGCCCACTTGAAGGCCATTGCATTTCTCGGGAACTTCGCCGTTCTGCCAAGACTTTTTCCATAGGCAATATCATCCATGACAAGCACAAGGCCATCTGAAGGAAAGTCATTTTCTGTTATTCTCTTTGCAAACTCAGCAACCCTGTCAGGTAACACACTGCTGTCAACAAGGCAGTGCTCCACAACATCAAAGCCCTGCTTAACAAGCCAGTCAAGCTGATTCATAAAGGAATTGTCAAAACAGGCATCGGTATCTGATGCAATGCTAAAAGCAAAAAAATTAACGTTTCTCTCCTTTGTTATTCTGCTGTCCAGCTGCCTAACTGAACCACTGCACAGATTTCTCGGGTTCTTGTATTTCATTGCAGCATCAGCAATCTTTTCGTTTATTGTATTGAAATCGGAATACTTTATGACAGCCTCACCACGTATTATGAGCTTTCCGGTATATGGTATGCTGTGAGGTACATTGACAAACGTCCTTGCATTTGCTGTTATAACCTCACCTATCTCTCCATTTCCTCTTGTAACTGCCTTTATAAGACGTCCATCCTCGTAGGTAAGTACAACTGTAAGTCCGTCCATCTTCCAGGACAGTACTCCCTTCTGTGAGTCAAGCCACGACGCAAGAGCACCCACGTCCTTTGTCTTGTCAAGAGACAGCATAGGCTGCTCATGAGTTTCCTTTGGAAGCTCGCTCACCACCTCATAGCCCACCTTCACTGTTGGGCTGCCAGCCATAACCATGCCTGTCTCCTTCTCAAGAAGAACCAGTTCATCATAGAGTGCATCATACTCCAAATTACTCATAATCTCCGTGTCTTCCATGTAGTACTTTTCTGATGCTTCATTTAACAGCTTCACAAGCTCCTTAATTCTGTCTATCTTATCCATAAAAACCCCACTAAATCCGATTTCATTACATTCCAACGATACGTCTAAGCTCCTGCTCCTCCTCAAAGGTAAGTCTTCTAAGCTCCCCAGGGCGCAAATTTCCAAGCTTAACATTGCATACTCTAACCCGCTTCAGATTTACAACTCTGTAGCCAAGGGTCTCACACATCCTTCTTATCTGTCTGTTAAGTCCCTGTGTCAGCACGATAGAAAAGGACCTGTCATCGATCTTCTTTACCTTACATTTCTTCGTAACTGTATCAAGAATAGGGACTCCACCTGACAATCTCAAGAGAAAATCCTCTGTGACAGGCTTATTTACTCGGACTCTGTATTCCTTCTCATGATTGTTCACCGACTTCTGAATGGCATTTGACAAATCTCCGTCATTTGTAAGGAGGAGCAGTCCCTGAGAATCCTTGTCAAGACGTCCCACGTATTGAAGCCTTATAGGATAATCAATGTGATCAAATATACTGTCAGGGTCAGCCTTGCTGGCTGTACATGTAAGTCCTATAGGCTTATTGTATGCTAAAATCACTGTACGATCTTTTTTCTGCACTGTCTTTCCCATAAAGGACACTGCGTCTCCCGGCATAACCTTTTGTCCCATGACAGCCGTTACTCCGTTTATCTTTACATTTCCCTTCTCAATATGGGTATCAGCCTCTCTCCTTGAGCAGACTCCCGATTCACTCAAGTATTTGTTAAGTCTTATTCCTTCAGACATATATTCACCTGTTTTCCTTTATTTGACTTTTTCTTATTTACTGTACATATCCTGAAAAGCCTTCAGCGTTGCATCTGTTTTCAGAAGATAATCGTTGTTTTCTTTCACATGCTTATAAAGTCTTTGCACATCATCTGTTGCAGTAATCTTGTCGATATACTCTTTTTCCTGATCTGAAAGCTCTGAATTGTTGATCTTATATGTTCCGTCTGCCTGCCTTGTAACATATATACATCGAATATCAAGAGGTGAGCTGTCCACATCCTTGATTACAAGGTTTGAAAGCTCATACACAATTGTTGATTCTGTGGTAAATCCGGGTGCAATATAGCAAGTGGTTCTGTTATACGCTGTAATATACTGTGCAGCCATCGATATGGCCGTCATATCATCATACTCCGATGGATCGGTTACCACCCTACGAAGTGTGCTCTGATCAACATTGGTCCTGGCAAGGAGATAGTTGTTAATAAGCTGATTGATTGAATCCACCGTACAAAGTGAGTATACAGCATTCTCCGGCACCTCAATTAGAACAGAGTTATCACGGCCTGCCACATTATCTGTAAACAATGTTTTATTTATAAAAAAGCAGTATATGTATCCCCCTAAAAGGATAACAAAAAGAGTCCATAAAGCAGCAAGTGTTTTTAAGGTTATCCTTGAATGGTGATTGGAGCTCCTTCTTTCAGGCTTTTTAAAGGACTCACTGCTGTAGTAATACGCATCATCTATGTCAAGCTCATCATCATCAAACATATCTCCTGTATCAGGAGCCTCATCCATATCTTCAGGATCGTCTACCTTGTAATTATCATAAAGACGCTTTCTTCGAGCCTCCTCAGACTCGGCAGCCACATCTTCCTTATCAATACTCTGTCCGCCTTCCGACTCGGCAGTTGCCTCCGCCTCTTCCAGCTTACGGACATCCTCAGGTACATTACTATCATTATCCGATTGTAATTTATTTATATCAATGGTTTGTTTTTCAGACATATTATCACTCCTTAAAGTCTCTAAAAATTCTACCATTCACAAAATTATATTTCAATAACCAGTCCAAATGTTTTTACTTTTCGTTGATATAAATACTCATTTGTAGTATTATACCACTAGTGTACCAGTAGCCAATCGGATACGGCAATGGCCTCCGGAGCCATGACGGGCGGTTCGACTCCGCCCTGGTACGTTTTTTATTATACCACTTATATAAGACGCAAAAAGCCGCAGGATATATCAACTTCACGATATACCCTGCGACTTTTATATTTTTAACTGCATAAAATACCATCATACGAAATACGAATGGCTTTTATGACTGCTACATTGTAACCGTCACAAACTTTACGATGAAAAGAAGTGCAATAAGAGTTACAACGATATCCTTCTTCTTATACTTTCCTGTAAACAGAGTGATAAGAACATATGTTATAGCACCTACACCGATACCATTTGAAATAGAGTATGTGAGTGGCATCATGAGGAAGGTAACAAATGCCGGAACAGCAGATGCAATATCATCCATATCAACCTTCGAGAAGTTCTTAGCCATAAGCACGCCGACAAATATAAGAGCCGGAGCAGTTGCACATGATGGGATGATTGTTGCAACAGGGCTGAGGAACAAGCACACTGCAAAGCAAAGTGCTGTTACTACACTTGAAAGACCTGTTCTACCACCTGCTGCGATACCTGATGCTGACTCAACAAAGGTTGTACAGGTTGATGTTCCAAGCACGGCACCTGTTGCTGTACCTATTGAGTCGCAAAGCATACACTTGTCAAGGTTGATTGGATCACCGTTCTCATCTAACATATCTGCCTGAGATGCTGCACCGTAAAGTGTTCCGATTGTATCAAACATATCAACAAGGCAGAAGCTTACTACAAGCATAATTGCAGAGAAAACGCCACCAATATATTCAGCTGAGAAGGCATCCTTCCATGCATCACCTGAGAATACTCCAAAAAGTCCCACATTTGCAAAATCCTTGAAGGACTGTCCGATTGATGAGAAGTCAAAGCTTGGAACCTGAAGCATCATTACATAGTAAATAACTGTTGATGCAATGATACCGATAATGATACTGCCCTTTACCTTAAGCTTATCAAGAATTGCAATAATAACAAATCCAAGGAAAGCTACAACCGGTGGTGCTATCTGAGCGATGATATCCTTTGCTGATTCACCGTTTGCGATTACACCGTGGAAATCAAACAGCTGAACAAATGTGTATGGGTTGTCCTGTATAAGAGATGCATTTTTAAGTCCGATAAGTGCGATAAAAAGACCAATACCTGCCGGTATGGATTTCTTAAGGCAGTCCGGCATAGCAACTGCAATATACTTACGAAGCCCTGTTACTGAAAGAATAAGGAATACAATACCTGAAATAAATACAATTACAAGTCCCGCCTGATATCCCTTGATTACGCTGGCACCTGCAAATCCGGCACCTGCTACAAAAATTGTACAGAAGAATGAGTTAAGACCCATTCCACAGGCCTGAGCAAATGGCATATTTGCTAAAAATGCCATAAGAAGTGTACCGATAATGGCAACAAGAATTGATGCAATAAATACTGCATTCCAAATTGTTCCAAGATCTCCGGAAAGCTCAGGAATAATCTGTGCCAGCCATCCGTTACCTCCCTCAGCTGCAACCTGGTTTGGATTAACAAGAACAATATAGGCCATAGCAAAGAATGTTGTAATTCCTGCTACGATCTCAGCTCTGATGCTAGATCCACGTTCTGTGATTTTGAAGAATTTGTCCATAAACGTCTCCCTTTCTTAAAAATATTAATAAACAAATACGCTTCTATTTTATAACAGATTATGACACTTTTACAACTGAAAAATAAAACAACAGCTCACAATCTGTTTCAATCAATAAAAAAGCCCCCGAACACACATAATGAGCACCCGGAGACCTTAAATCTTATATTATAGTATATAGTGAAAAAGCGGATTAACCGTTCATCTGCTTTGCAACCTCAGCTGCAAAATCCTCATTCTTCTTCTCCATACCCTCGCCAACCTCAAAACGAACGAACTTGGCAATCTTGAGATCCTTGTTTACTGACTCAAGATACTTAGCAACTGTCTGCTTTCCATCCTCAGCCTTAACGTAAACCTGATCAAGAAGGCTGATCTCCTTAACCTGCTTTGAGATACGACCCTCAACAAGTCCTGTGAAAATCTTGTCAGCAACGATTGTCTCCTTGTCAGCCATAGCAAGCTCTGCAAGCTGGGCCTTTGCCTCTGCAGAAAGGAAGTTGAATAAGAAGTTCATGTTGTTCTTCTTCTCCTCATATATAGCTACATCCTCTGCACTCCATACGCCATCAAGAGCCTTGTTGATTAGCTTCATAAGTATTGGCTTTGGAAGTGTATCAGGTGCGTTTAATGCACTGTCAACAGTGATCTCTCTTAACTTGTCCATAGCCTCTGCTGATATATCTGCTCTGCAGATATACTCAGGATTCATAGCTGCAATCTGCATTGCGATGTTCTTAAGTGCTTCCTTAACATCATCACCGGATGCTCCTACACCTGCAACAAGAACACCGATTCTTCCATTGCCATGTAAGTAATCAACAACCACATCGCCTGAAATCTTCTCAAATCTACGGAATGATAACTTCTCACCGATTGTTGCTGTCTTCTCTACGAGAGCTTCCTTAAGGCCATTCTCTGAAAGAAGAGTATCAACATCCTCGCCATCCTTTCCACCTGTAAGTGAAGAAGCAAGAGCCTGGTCAGCCACTGACTGAACAAATGACTGGAATATCTCATTCTTTGCAACAAAGTCTGTCTCTGAGTTAACCTCAACAACAACACCTGTTGTATCGTTTACTGCTGAACGGCAGATACCCTCTGCTGCAATTCTGCTTGCCTTCTTCTCAGCCTTAACTGCACCGCTCTTACGAAGTACATCTACTGCTGCTTCTATATTACCATCAGTCTCTGCAAGCGCCTTCTTACAATCCATCATACCGGCACCTGTGAGTTCTCTTAACTCTTTAACCTGAGCTGCTGTAATTGCCATGTTATTTCTACCTCCAAATTAATATCACGTCTTTCTATTCGTGTGTCATGCTGACACTCGGATAATTCCTGCAAATCAGTATGGATACTACTCCTCTACTGCAACATCCTCTTCCTCAGCTACCTCATCTGCAACCTC